>JAAXIO010000033.1:6228-20173 GCA_012270305.1 Candidatus Saccharimonadota bacterium | reverse complement strand
CGAAAGGTCACTCTTTAAATCATTAAATCTTGCTCTCGACTGAATGCCATTATAGGCAACAATCGAAATCGCAGCCAAGATTGCAATTACTACGATTACGATTAGCAGGTCAACAATGGTAAACGCTTTTTTTGTGTAAACCATCAGGTCCTATCCCTTTGCTTGAGTTTTGTCATGGCTAGCTGGGTGATCTCGGCTATGACGGTGGAGTAAAAAGCCAATCCAAAATCCTACTAATAACGCAAAGAGGGCTACGAATGTTGGTGTTGTTGCATACAGCCACGAAACATTTTCTCGCACCTCATCAAATGCATTTGTCGGACCTACCAAGCCGCCATCGACTAATATTGCTACCTGCGAAAACGCAGCGTAGCCAGTTTGATCGGCTGTACGAATCGTCGCAACGTAAGCACCAGGGCTCTCGTACTTAAACGGTATGGCGTGATACCCAACAGTGTCAAAGCTATATAATGAATGTGGCTGCTTGCCGTCACCCCATTCAACACTTAACGCATAAGGTGCCTTACCGCCGCTGATCACCACGCCTAAGACGTATTCTTTATCCGGCTCAATGAATGACGGCATACACACCGCAACCACTCGCGGCTCACCGCCTTCAGTTACTGAGTTAGGTGTATATGCGCTACAAGCAATTGGTTTTTGTGGCACCTCTGGTTCGCGTGGTGGAATGTTTGGATTTCCATGATCAACTGGTGCAGGTTTTGCGGGCGTGTAGGTTATTAAAATTCCCGGTGTTGGCTGACCCATTCTGCCAAGATCATCATAATTTCGCACATATATCTCGTTTTTACCGATACGTAACTGTACGGTTATTTGATATGTGCCGTTCGTAGTGCAGTGGGTCGATCCTGCCATAACTTTATTAACATATACCACCACCAGCGCTCGGGGCTCGCAGTCACCTCGAATAATAATTGTTGACTTCGTAGTACTAGTCTTTGATGACGGGGTGCGAATGGTTGCAGGCTTAATGGCCTCAGATGCAGGCACTTCAGCATTCACTACCACATCACCCTGCTTCGTTGGCTCTACCGCACCGACAGTTGCCGAAGACAGCACGATGACACATGCCAATATAACTAGTAGGATACAAACTTCTAGTTTTGTCTGAAGTGTGTGTAGCACTGCCCAATGCCTCATTTACCTAACTGCCTTACTTTTTCGTTTTTTTAGCAGGTTTCTTTTTCTTAGCTTTTGTTGTGTCTTCAGATGTAAGCGCGTCAATTTCATCATCCGATAATTCATCGGTAACTAGATCACCTTGGTTGCTAGATTCAGCCGACGCAAGTGCATCGCTTAGTGACACATGCTCAGCTTTTGGCTTAAACGATCGTTTTTTATGTTCATGCTCATCATTAGCAGTAGAGGTTTCAGGCGTACTTATAGGAGTTGTATGGATTGGCGGTGAAGATTCTACGGCATGGTGGTCGGTAGTTTCTTCGATAATATGTTTACGATATGACCTGAGCCATGTTCGTATAATGAATATAACCGTGAGAAGCGCCAGAAGTACTATGAGAATAGGCTTATATGGTATTACCCAAAAAGTTGTTTCGCCAACCAGTGCCTGACCATTGGTGCCATACCCTGCTGTTAACGTTGCCGTATACTGGCCAATCATCCAGTCAGCGTTTAACGATGACTGAAGCTTACGTATGCTTTTTGGCAAAATATTCCCCGCAGACTTATTAAAGTCTGATTTTCCAACTAACCCGCCTAGCATATTGCGGACCTCAATCGAACCTTGTGGGCGAACGTGCACATTACCAGTATTTCGGACTCGGGCGGTAAAGTCGATTGGAGCATTCTCAATAAAGAATGGTGTTGAATTTTTTGAGCTAGCAGTAAATGAATCAATGGTAAGAGATTCCTTAATATCACCCGCCACACGAATAAGCACCAGTACTCCAGTCTTTACCTGAACAGCAACACGTTCGCTGTCACCTACGCCAGGAGCTCCGTTTGTAAATGATACCACCCCATAGTGGCCACCAGGTTCAGCATTTTCAGGAACGGTCACTTTAATTTTGTATGACTTCTTTTGATACGATGCAAGCGATAATGTTTCGTCTGCGCTAAACCACGACCGTACAGATGCAGATTTTGGAAGAGAGTTATCTACGTATATATCGGGGGTTCCCGAATCATCCTTTGAGCGAAAATCAAAGTATTCAGTTTGATAGGTTTGCTGGCTATTGGCAACATTCAGTAGATCTACATTGAGCACGTATGATTTACCCGGTTCGGCATTGAGCTCGACCATTGCCGGGCTTACTTGTAGGCCCTGCTCGGCTACGAGGTCAAATGGCTCTGCGCCAACAGCCTGTGGATGCAGTAAGGCAAAAACTACGGCTATACTAATGAATGACCCAACTGCTAATCGTAATTTTTTCATGTGTTAAAAGTTTGCCGTTCCTACATAGGTTAATACTGTTTGGTAGCTGCCTGGAGGCGTTGAACCATCGATATTTGCAATATAACTGGTAGTGTATGTATTACTGTTAGTCGGCGCGCCTGCACTTGCTACAGTGTCACCTGACACAAACTTGAACAAGTTGGCTGTATTATAGCCGGTCGCAGCAGCTCCGCTTCCCGATCCAGTTACATTTGTGCCAACTGCGGGAGTAGTATTTGACACTAAGTTAATACCAAATTGGCGACTGTTCACCGTAGATGCGGTAGGCGTAGTAAGGGCCGTAATGGTGTTTGGGCCGGCTGTAAGTGTGTTTCCTGCAATACTGATCGAATAGCCGTTTTCCGCATTGGTTGACGCGCTCATCACTGAAGTACCCGATCCAGTTAGTGCTGTAGACAGTGTACCAAGCGGCACAACCTGGCTAGCTAAACTAAATGTGAATGTCTCGTCTACGCTGGCAGTTACCACCACCTGTTCTGCAGTTGATGCTGCCACTGCACCTTCGTCAATTAGTCCTGTTGACCAGTCTGAACCGCTGTATGTCTGAATTCGCATAAAGAACGTTTCATTCAGCGCGGATGGATTCGTAACATTTGAGAATGCAACCGTTTGGCTACCAGTCGGTGCAGAACTGTTTGAGGCGTTACTAATCCGGAGCGCACCTGGCGCCGATGTGTCTACTGTCCAGCCGCTAGCATCACCTACGTTAACTGGTTGACTACTTAGCGCTGACGACGCAGCCGAAAAACCAGCAGGTGTTGTACATGCCCCGCTAGCCGTGGTACACGCTGTGAACGATGCTGATTGAATAACAGTTGCTGACGGCACAGTAAAATTAAACGTATACGTTGTTGATGCTGAAGCAAGAGACGTACCAAGCACAACAGAGCGATCAGTAATTTGTGCAGCATTTACGGCAGGCGATACGGCTATCATAATTGCTAAAATAACTGCAACGACTGCAGCAAACGCCCGTTTTTGCCCCAGATTGAGCATGGAATGTTTTATCATTTTTTTCTTTACCCTCTACCCACCAATAATCTGTTATGCTAACGCTTAGCGCGTATTACGTAGTATAATATCACACACATGAGCAGAATCAAACGCTATCTCACCGCACTCTTGTATGCTTGTACTGCCAGCGTTTTACTACTATCTATCACTGCACTCGCCCAACCATATGGCAAGGGCCTTTACGGAGAAAACGTTCCCTACGGCAGTGAAACCAGCTTATCCATCACTACAACTGGAGACTTAATCATTCCTGTAACGCCAACTTCTGGTGGGAGCCTCGAAACTGGCTCGAACACCGTTACAGTAACCTCTACTGATGTAAAGGGCTATAAACTATACGTTCGTTCACTTGATAGCACAGATATGATGAATGTCGACACACCGCTACCTGCTTCAAACAATGATACACCCGCACCACTCACTATTAATACCTGGGGATACAATACGAACGGCACATCTAACTTCGTAGGCATGCTTGCCACCGATCGTTTGATACGTACTACTGTATCACCAGCAACGACTGGCGAGGATACCATTGTTACGTACGGGGTGAATATCGACCTATCAAAGCCAGCTGGCAATTATCAAACCGCTGTTATCTATACAGCTGTTCCGCAAACTGACTAGTGTATCCTACGCTTTTTGTGTTTATATACACTGAAACTACTTAGTACTAGACTACCTACAATAATTACGGCGATAACCGCTGCATACACTGGCATATACACCACCCACGTTGACTGTTTGTGAGCCGGTGAGTCTCCTAGGCCCAATACGTAATCAATACGATACATACCCGGCGTTTTTATTGATACCGTATCGCTAACAAGCCGAACAGTGCCAGGGAGAATTAGGGCGTCGCCAACTGCCTCACCAACCCTCATTCCGAACATGCTGCTAACCGTTGCAACGTATTTTGTTCTAAAATGCGTACTACCACTGTTTCGAATTTGTGCGCTCCATGCAACATCTTTTGTTGTAGCCTTCGGTGCCGTGAACCCAAGTACACTACCAGTGCGCGTAACATCACCCGCTACAGTTACATACAGCAGTGAGCCAACCTGCTGCACCGATGGCTCCGCGCCCTCCTTTAACTCGGACGCGAGCGTGCTTGCGAAAACACTAATATACCGCCCGCCCGGCTCTGCCTTAAGAGGTACCGCGAGTTGGTACCTTAGTAGCGTGCTTTTATTCGCAGCTAACGTGAAGGTGCGATCTTCAAAACGCACCCAGTCACCCGGCTCCCCGCCGTCGTTCTGCCTATCGATAAACGCGTAGTCGTACTGTTCGTTTACGGTCTTGAACACCTTTGCACTCATTGATACTTCAATAGGTTGATCTGAACGGTTCGTAACGCGCATTTCTTTCGTCACAGACCTCCCCGGTTCAACCGTAAGCTCAGTCCTGAGTGGTGACACTGTTAAGCCTTTTTGAGATGCCGCAAATACTGAATGACCACACATCGCTACCAAGAGCAGAATAACAACAATCAAAAAAATACCCCAAACAATTGCTGGGGTATGAATAAAACGCATATTGGTTTCGCGTGACCTCACGCCAGCATTAGCTCTGCGTTACGGTCGTTTGGTAAACAATGCTCACCGCACTTGATTTGCTGAACGGCCCAATAATAACGCGGTTAAACATAACGCTTGAACCGTTACTGTTTCCGTTGAATAGTCCTGCTTCGTTCCAGGTGAAGTTAGCTACGCCAGTTCCGAATGTAGAGGTAATCGTAACCACCTGCCCGGTTCGTGAAGTACCGCCATCTGCCGTTTGGATGAATACACTTCCCGAGACAGTTGGGTTTAGCTGCGGCTGACCAACGGCTGCTGCGGTTGAATCAGTTCCAACACCTACGGACGTAATAGCCACAGCACTCGAAAGCCCAAAAAGGCGATCAAGCGTCAGGTTCTTTCCGGTGTTAACGATTATATTTTTATATACTGGCGATTCATACACTTTTCTATTCGTAATTTCGCCCTTATCGTTCTTTGTAATATCACCTTCGTAGGCAGTAAACTGGTGCATGCCAATCATGTTGCCTGTTGTTTCGTTTGAGTTATTCATAATTGCTTCCCATTTTAGCATAGGCTATATCAAATTCAATTGCTTTATGGGGTATAGCTCGCGGTAACTGTTGCCCAAGCCCTAAACCAGTTGGTTGAAGTAGTTGAACCGCTACCCACCCCGCTCACCACAGAACCTGTCCAACGCATTTGAAGATTGTTGAGCTGCGACCAGCCACCCGTCACTTGCGGGGTTATCGTATATGTGGCAATCGTTTTCGCCTGAGCGGAGTTCGTGTTCATTACATTTATCCATGATGATCCGTTGTTCAGCGAGTAATCAACAACACGAGTTGAAGAGTTGCCTAAACCACTGCCAGCAACCTGAGAATATTCAAATGAAATCGTTACCTGAGAAATTGAATATAACGTTAAATCTATTGTTCCTGGGGTAAATAAATCAGGGAACGATAAAATCAACGTACCGTTTACTGTATTTGACGTAAGTCCAACAAGACCACTGGATGTGGCCGAAAGTGTTGCTGATGTGCTTGTTGTATCACCAAGCGCATTGTTAGGATTGGTCCAGTTGGTGTTAGACACAACGCCGTCGGCATACGGTTGGGCTGTGGCGATGAACGATATTGTATCCGTTGGCACGCTAATTGTCTCAGCTCGATACACTGACAGCGTTGACAGGTACGCCTCCAGTGGTGCCGGGTTGGTTTCATTTGAGCGAACATTTGCATCAAATGTTTGTTGTGTAGTTTGCCCACCATTTGTTTCGACTGAATACGATGTAATCGTAGAAAGACTTTGGGTGGTGGGAGTGGCCAGTATATCACCCTGTACGGGTATTCGTAGTGAGCTCGCCACCATTTGCTGGTTAAGTGTTTCAGCCGCACCATAGGAAAGCTCAAATACTTCACTTAAACTCTGCGTACCGATGGTATCGCTAGAGTTAACACTTACATTAAGACTTCCGACAGAATCAAAAATCTCTAATGACGTTGCGCCACCATGCGCGCCACTACCACCAGTTCCCCCGCTTCCACCACCATGCGTTTTATAGCCCATAGATGGTACTTACTGTATCATTCTTAGCTGACGTACTCAATAAAATAGGCATTAACGCCACCCGAAAATACAATAGTTGGATCGACAAGGTTTCCGACCGGCTTAATTTCAATTGAAGAAGATACTTTGTCGGTAGGATCATACGGCAGGCTTATCGAGTCCCCTCCATTTATGGTTAATGCCCCAGGGCTGCCCTGTGCAATAGCGGTAATCTGAAGTACGCGCTTGCCACCCGATAACGACACGGTGCCCGTAGCCCCTGATGCGTAGCCCCATGTACCAGTTTGGTTATTAATGTCAAACCGTTCAAAGTACGCCATTATGCGATACTCCAGTTACTACCACTACCGTCGCTTATTAAGTCAACGCTCGAATTTTGGAATTGTAAGATTAATGGCGACGCAGCACCGTTAATAGTATTACCAGCAGTCGTGGCAATAGTGACCGGTGAGGTGCCTGCATTTCGTATAGTGTATTGGTTTGTCATAGCAGTGCCAGCGACTGGCAAGGTAATCGTTGTTGATCCGGTTACATTATACACGTAGTCGGTACGAGGCGTGGATCCAGCAGCAGTATTCGTACTGACGCTATTAATTGAACGAGAGATTCCGGTAGGGGCCGCCCATTCTGGTTCACTGTCAGCATTCGCCGTCAGAACAGACCCTGGCGTGCCAATGGCAAGCGATTCTAAATTCCCATTGTCGGCACGGCGATAGTACATATCACCTGGCGCCGAACCAGCTGAATCATAGCCAGGAAGAACGCGTCGGGTCGTCCCGGTACCCTTGCCAGAATAATATATATGCTCACCTTCAACCTCAAGCGCACCGGCTTCGGGCACTGCCAGTAGTGTGCCGTCAGGATCAAACTTTAACGGGGCCTTACCAGCCGAAGCTTCACCAGCCCGGATAGTAACTGTTTGGTGCCCCCCGTTTGCAGGATTATTCGAAGATGTATTGTAGTGTTCTTTTTCTAAGAACTGGTTAAGGATGTCACCCCAGTCGCCATCATCGCCATCCACATACGGCAGTCGTTGATCAGCCATAGGCTATACTCCGTATCGACTCCTACCAAAGCCCCGCGACTCATTAGACTGTACGTTGGGTTTCAGTTGAACTTCTTGTGGCAAAAACATACCCAAAAATGTACGTGAGCCTACAATACCGAGCACAAACATGCCGCTGTATTTCAAAAAGTCCCTCCTGTCCATATCTTGTTTTTCAAGTGTTTGTAGAATAGTTTTAGCATTCATAGTTACTGTTTATTTTTTACCTTTTCAATTACTATACATGCTTTATACAACAGTTGGCAAGTATCTTTATACCTACAACTCGTAAAAAATCTTGTGAAATACCGCTTATCCTGTTAAAATGACCATAACTAAATAAAGAGGGGAACTAACATGGGATTTGGAAAAATAGAAATCATTGCTATCATCGTTTTGATTATCATTTTACTGTTTGTGGGTGGCAAAAAACTACCAGAATTAGCTCGTGGCGCTGGTGAGTCATTGAAGGAATTTAAAAAGGGCTATAAAGAGACCGACGAAGCTAAACCTGCTAAAAAAGCTAAGAAATAGTAAACACTTGGAACGCAGCGGGTGAAAAAAAATCGAAAAAATCCCCCGCAACAGCCAACCAAATTATCTGAACATTTACGTGAGATTCGCTGGCGCTTATTCGTTTGCTTTCTCGCATTTATTGCTGGTGGTGTTGCAATATACGGCTTCCGTGAGCCCCTATTCATGGTGCTACAAAAACCACTAGACGCTCCGCTCTATTACACAGCTCCATCAGGAAGTTTCTCTTTTATTCTTCGCTTCTCAACGATTGGAGCATTGGCCGCTCTCATTCCGGCCATCACCTATCATGTACTGATGTTTATTCGTCCTGCAGTCGATAGCAGGATTTCACGTAAACGCGTACTCCTTACTTCTGCTGCATCATTTGTTCTTGCAATACTCGGCATATTATTTGGATTCATCATTATATTACCGCTATCGCTGGCATTCTTTTCAGGATTTCAAATGGATGGTTTGGAATCGCTCATTTCGGCCGATAGCTACCTCAACCTTGTCGCCAACATCCTGACTGTGTTTGCGATCACATTCCAAATCCCTCTTATTATTAGTTTTATCGATCACATCCACCCACTCAAGCCATCGATGCTATTAAAAGCAGAAAAGTGGGTACTACTCGCCAGCCTTTTTGTGAGTGTACTCGTGCCATTTGCATGGGATATGACCACCAGTTTGTTAATTGCAGCACCCATATTTTTACTTTATAACATTGCTATTTTGTTAGTACTACTGCAACATGCACGCAGGAAAACACGTCGCAATAACCCAAAGAAGCGAAAGCACACTTCACAGAGCAGTACCGATAACCTACCGACAAAGACTATAGCAACTAAATCGGGTCCCGACACAACACGTACCCCACATCGTACTACTGCTAAAAAACACGTCATTTCAGACTTCAAAAAAGTGCCAAAAAAGACAAAGTCTCCTGCAAAAAAAGCAGCGACATCTTCTACAAAAGTAGTTTCGCAACCAAAGCCCGAAGTAAAGGTTGCCGTTACCCGAAGCGCGCCTTCACTTCACCCTGGATCTGCTCGACAAAGCCAGCCGCGGTCGGATAGAACACAGTACCGCCGCTAGTTTTCATTATCAAAAATATACCCCCATGGAGATGAGGGTATTTTTACATGTTAGGCTTGAACCAGCCTTTGGCTAGCGAGAACTAACTCGCTAGCTCAGCATCCTCTACGATGTCCGAAACAAAATCGTCTTCAATTACCGGCACTTCTGCTCCAGTTCCTACTGGAATCTTGCGTCCGATAATAACGTTTTCTTTTAGACCGTGTAGATGGTCGGCACGTCCACTTGTTGCGGCGTTGATAAGCACGCGGGTTGTGTCTTGGAATGATGCCGCTGATAGCCAGCTATCGCTCCAGATTGAGACCTTTGTGATACCAAGCAGCAATTGTGTGTATTGCACTAATTCTTTACCACTTGCAGCCATTTCAGCGTTTGCTTCAACTACTGCAGCCTTTGATACAATGTCGCCAGTTACGAAACTTGAGTCGCCCGGATCTTCAACTTGCACACGGCTAAACATTTGTCGAACGATGATCTCGAGGTGCTTGTCGGCAACGTCTTGACCTTGTGCTGCGTAGATACGAAGCACTTCGTTGATAATGTAACGCTGCGTTTCTTCAACACCCTTGAGGCGCATCAAATCGTGCAGGTTGAGTGAACCAATCGTTAGGCGGTCACCAGCGGTTACGTGATCATTGGCTTTTACTACCATTTGAGTAGTGCCAGGAATTTCGTAACGAACAGGTGCAGATGCGTTTGCAGCAATCACGAGTGTATCTTCTGCCACTTCAACAACACCATCAAACGGTGCAACGAGTGGCTTAGCCTCGCCATCAGCAGTCGCTAGGACATCGCCAGCTTTTACGCTTGAGCCAGCTTTTACGCTCACAACGCGACCCTCTAGTGGTATACGCTCAACGTGACCAGCTTCTGGCGTAACTTGCACGATGTACTTGCTGCCGTCTTCCCATACGTCAACCAGTCCGGTTACCTCAGAAATGTAGGCTTGACCCTTTGGTGAACGAGCTTCAAACAACTCTTCAACACGAGGAAGACCCTGGGTGATGTCACCACCGGCTACACCTGATGCGTGGAAGGTTCGAAGTGTTAACTGCGTACCAGGCTCACCAACAGACTGTGCAGCGATCACACCGACTGGTTGGTGAGTTGCTACCAGGCTACCAGTTGCCATATCGATACCATAACTCTTTTGTGGAATACCCTTTAAGTTCTTCGTAGAAAGAACACTTTGGATCTTTACTTCAGTTACTTCATCGTCAGCTTCGATTGCATTGGCTACTTCACGAGTGATTAGCTCACCGGCTGCGATGTATCCAGGAACCTCTTGTGCAGTGTAACGACCAAACAAACGGTTACCGAATTCGATCATAGTGAGTTCTGACTCTGATCGGAAGATAGTAAATCCTTCGTCATCACCAGATTCATCTTCTACAGTGAACACGTCTTGCGACACGTCAACCAAACGACGAGTTAAGTATCCTGAGTCGGCTGTCTTAAGAGCGGTGTCGATTAGACCCTTACGAGCACCTCGTGTCGCCACGAATGCTTCAAGGCTTGAAAGACCCTTCTTAAACGAGCTTCGGATAGGTAGCTCAATCTCACGGTTTGTTGCGTCAACCTGAATACCAATCATGGCACTAGCGAGCTTAACATTCGAGATATCACCACGTGCACCAGAGTTCACCATCACAGAAATACTCGTATCCATGCCGGCAAGCTTACTCTTTAGGAAGTCAGTTACCTGATTGTCAACTGTACGCCATGTGTTCACGGTAAGATTGTATCGCTCATCATCAGTGATAAGACCTTGGTCAAATTGCTCACTGATCAATGTTGTCTTTGCATCACCTTCAGCAACGAATTCTGAAATTTCTTCAAAGTTTACGTAGTCGTCCTTACCAGTCGATACGGCCGCTACGGTTGCAAAGCGGAATGCGAGACCCTTCATACGGTCAGCCGCTTTAGCAGTTTCTTCGGCACCGTACTTATCGAAGATTGATGCTAGTACCTTCTTGAGCTGCTTCTTGCTTTGAATATTGTTGTCGTAAGCAAAATCAGCTGGCAGAATTTCGTTAAAGAAAACACGTCCCAGTGTGGTGTTGCGCAGCTCACCCTTGACGTTAATACGGATAGGTGTTTGCAGCTGCAATTTACCATCATCGTATGCCATTTCAGCTTCATATACGCTACTGTAGGCTTTTACCTCATCGGTCTGTGCAGTTGGCTTGTCGTATGTAAGGTAGTAGTTACCAAGTACTACGTCCTGTCCAATATTCAATACTGGCGCACCATCGGCTGGCTTCAACAAGTTGTTCGTTGCGCTCATGAGTTCACGCGCTTCACGCTGTGCTTCTGCGCTAAGTGGCAAGTGAACAGCCATCTGGTCACCATCGTAGTCGGCATTAAATCCGTTAGCTACGAGTGGGTGCAGCTGAATCGCTTTACCTTCAACGAGCTTTGGCTGGAACGCCTGAATTGATAGACGGTGGAGTGAAGGTGCACGGTTTAGGAGTACATACTTACCTTCAATCACTGCATCGAGTGCATCCCATACCAGCGCGTCGCCTGCTTCGATTAAACGAGTTGCCGAGCGAATGTTGTGCGCGTGTTCACCACGAATAAGCCAGCTAATAACAAATGGCTTGAATAGTTCGAGTGCCATTTGCTTTGGAAGCCCACACTCACTAATCTTTAGCTTTGGACCAACCACAATCACTGAACGACCAGAGTAGTCTACACGCTTACCAAGGAGGTTCTGACGGAATCGTCCTTGCTTACCTTTAAGCATGTCGCTAATTGACTTGAGTCGGCGACGGCCACCTGTTGCGTTTACTGCACGGCCACCGCGAGCGGCTGAGTTATCAACTAATGCGTCGACTGCTTCTTGTAGCATACGCATTTCGTTTCGGCGAATCACTTCTGGCGCGTTTAGGTCGATGAGTTTCTTCAAACGGTTGTTACGGTTAATGACACGACGGTAAAGATCGTTTAAGTCACTGGTAGCGAATCGACCACCAGTAAGCTGCACCATCGGACGTAGGTCCGGTGGAATCACCGGAAGAACCGTAAGACAAAGGCTGTTCGGTTGAATACCCGCAGCATGCATGCCTTCGAGCACCTTCAGGCGCTTCAGAAGTTTCTTTTCGCGCTGTCCCTTTGCTGACTCAACTTCTGTTGATAATTCAGCAATGAGCGTTTCAAGATCGATTTCATCGAGGAGCGCCTTTAGGGCTGTACCACCCATACCAACGCGCACAAGTTCTTCATACTCTTCAGGCAGGTTGCGGTAGTCGGTCTCATTAATGAGCGCACCCTTAACCAAACTTTCGAGTTGAGATTTCTTCAGTTGGTACTTCTCTTCTAGTTCTTCAATCTCGCGAGTTTGTGCTTCGGCTAGTACTTTTACATCAGCACCTTCCGCTTCAGCATCGCGTTCATAGCGCATTTTTATCGCAGCTCGGCCAGCTTCCGTTTCAGCTTCGAGATCTGCGAGCATTTGATCGCGAGTTTCAGCATCTGCATCGAGAATAACGTAGGTAGCAAAGTACGCAATGCGCTCCAAGTTACGAACAGTCAATCCGAGTAGCAAGCTCATAGCACTCGGCGTACCGCGCATAAACCAAATGTGTGCAACTGGCGCAGCCAGGCTAATGTGACCCATACGCTCACGTCGTACGATTGATTTCGTCACAAGTTCACCGTTCTTATCAACGGCAGCTTCTCGTGATCGTACACCCTTTAATTTACTGTCGTGCGGATTAATGTCCTTTACTGGACCGAAAATTCGCTCACAGAACAAGCCGTCACGCTCAGGCTTTTGGGTACGGTAGTTGATTGTTTCCGGCTTGGTAACTTCGCCATGACTCCACTTTAGGATGTCATCTGGGCTCGCAACAGCAAGTCGCACAGCGTCAAAGTCAGCAATTCCGGTAGTCGCAACAACACGTGACATTACGCTACCTCCTTATCGTCGTCGTTAAATTCTTCGGCGGTCTCCACACTGAGTCCGTCCTCTTCTAGGTCAATATCGTCAGCTTCATCAAGCACTGTTTCAGAGTCATCATCACCTACAATTGGTGCTGGATCGGCTGGAACGGTCTTGTCAGATGGTCCTGCTTCGGCGATTACTTCTTCAGCATCAACTACATCCGATTCGTCGAGTAGATCGACACGAAGACCAAGTCCTTGTAGTTCTTTTACAAGTACGTTGAAGCTTTCTGGAAGCTTTGGTCCAACAATCTGTTCGTCCTTAATGATTGCTTCATATGCCTTGGCTCGACCGTATACGTCGTCAGACTTAATGGTAAGCATTTCCTGCAATGTTGTTGCGGCACCATACGCTTCAAGTGCCCACACCTCCATCTCACCAAATCGCTGACCACCATTCTGTGCCTTACCGCCAAGTGGCTGCTGGGTCACCATAGTGTATGGTCCAATTGATCGGGCGTGAATCTTATCGCTTACCATGTGGTGCAACTTAATGATGTGCATCACACCAACGGTAGTTCGTTCTTCAAATGCTTCACCAGTTCGACCGTCAAACAGTTGACTCTTTCCGTCTGGGGCGTAACCAGCTTTTTCGAGTTCTGCTGAGATTACTTCGTTAGGCACACCATTAAATGGCGGCGTTGCAACTTTGTAACCTAGAGCACGCGCGGCCATACCAAGGTGAGTTTCAAATAGCTGACCAATGTTCATACGGCTTGGCACACCGAGCGGGTTCAACACTACGTCTACAGGAGTACCGTCTTCCATGAATGGCATGTCTTCTACTGGGAGAATTCGCGC
>JAAXIO010000033.1:0-6128 GCA_012270305.1 Candidatus Saccharimonadota bacterium | reverse complement strand
AGGCGCTCTTCGCTTGAAAGCTCTTGCTCTCCCTTAGGAGTAATCTTACCAACTAATACGTCACCAGCTTTTACCTCTGAACCAACCTGAACGATACCATTCTCATCGAGGTGGCGTAGTGATTCTTCGCTCACGTTTGGAATGTCGCGGGTAACAATTTCAGGACCAAGCTTGGTTTCGCGGACTTCTACGTTGTAGTCCTTGATGTTAATGCTTGTTAAGCTGTCGTCTTGAACGAGGCGGTTCGATAGTACAATCGCGTCGTCCATGTTGTAGCCGCCCCATGGCATGAAGGCCACGGTTAGGTCACGACCGAGTGCAAGTTCACCATCCGCAATTGAAGCACCTTCAATCAGGATGTCGCCTTGCTTCACTTTTTGGCCACGAATTACTTTAGTTTTTTGGTTGATAGAGCGATCATCGTTAGATTTTGAGAAGTGAATCAATTCATACTTCTTAGTACCTTTTGCGTACTTTACGTGCACTTCGGCACCGTCTGCACGAACCACTTCACCATCAGCTTCCGCCACCACAAGCTGTGATGAGTTGCGAGCGATTTCAGCCTCAATACCAGTACCGACAGTTGGTGATTCCGGAGTTAGTAGTGGCACTGCTTGCTTCTGCATGTTTGTACCAGTCAATGATCGGTCAATACGGTTCTTCTCAATAAATGGCACCAGTGAAGCCGGCGCACCAAGCACCTGCTTATTTGCTGCATCCATGTAGGTAACATCACTGATATCGACCTGTTCTGGAAGTAGTCCGTTACGTGCGCTCACACGTTCAGCTACGAATTTACCGTCCTTATCGAGTTCGGCTCCAGCATCAGCAATCACCTCAGTTACTTCCTGAGAAGCATCCAAGTACACCACCTCGTCGGTTACTTTACCGTTCTTCACCTTCAGGTATGGAGTTTCAATAAATCCATACTCGTTCACACGTGCAAACGCGGCCAAGTTCAGCACAAGTCCAATGTTGGCACCTTCTGGCGTTTCTACAGAACATAGTCGGCCATAGTGTGTTGGGTGAGCGTCACGAACATCGAATCCAGCACGTTCGCGAGATAGACCACCAGGACCCATTGAGCTCAATCGGCGTTTATGTGACAGCTCTGAAAGTGGGTTTACCTCATCCATGAGCTGAGAAAGCTGGCTTGATGCAAAGAACTCACGTACAGCAGCAACAACCGGGCGGGCGTTGATTAGCTGTGATGGCGTCACCGTTTCAAGGTCACTCATACTCATACGGTCCATAGCGTTTCGTTGCATACGAAGCATACCAACGCGGAATTGACGAGCGACGAGCTCACCAACAAGCTTTACGCGGCGGTTCGATAGTGCGTCGATGTCATCAGCTGCATCTTGCGTATTATTCAATCGAATCAGTTCGCTAATAATTGCCACTAAGTCACTCATCTGGAATACACGATTCTCAGTAGTGTTTGCTACGTCGAGTCCAAGCCGTTGGTTGAGTTTGTAGCGTCCCACGCGTGAATAATCAAAGCGCTTGAAGTCGAAGAACATTCGCTCAATCATTTGACGAGCGTTATCTACAGTTGCAAGATCACCTGGTCGCAAGCGACGATACACTTCAATCAAAGCTTCGTTTGAACCACGTGAAGGGTCTTTATCTAGGGTTGCTTCGATGTACTTCACGTCACCTGTATCAACGTTTTCAAATAATGATTTGATTTCAGATGTTTTACTGTGACCGAGCGCACGTAGCAATGTTGTTACCGGAAGTTTACGGCGACGGTCAATTTTTACATACAGCGCACCATTCGATGCAGTCTCAAATTCAAGCCACGCCCCACGGCCAGGAATCAACTTAGCACCGTAGTGGTTTCGACCAGCAACGTTCTCAGCAGTAAAGAACACACCAGCTGAACGAATGAGTTGAGACACAACCACACGCTCAGTACCGTTAATAATAAACGTACCGCGGTCAGTCATCCACGGGTAGTCACCCAAGTAAATTTCTTGCTCTTTTACTTCACCGGTCACCTTATTTGTCAGTTCCACTGTTGCATGAAGTGGCGCATCAAAGGTGATGTTGTTTTCTTTTGCGAACATTTCTGAATTCTTTGGCTCTTGGAATTCATATTTACCGAATCGTAGTTCTAGCTTTTGGCCAGTGTAGTCTTCGATTGGGTTTAGCTCCGCGAAAATTTCACTCAATCCAGTCTCAACGAATTCACGCCAAGAATCTTTCTGGTGAGCCATAAGGTTCGGGAGCGGGAGTGCGGTGTCGTCTTTTGTAAAGAACACACGCTGGTTGGTAGCAGGCTTGGTTGCCACGTTGTACTCTCCTCGCAGGTTAAGATGGTTGTTGATAGTGGGGGGTATGAGTTTCTAAACTACTCCAAACACGCAAAAAACGCCCCGCCCAGGCGTGCGTGTGAATGCAAGCAGTTTATGCAACCTTCATTACAACTAATTATGCGCCGGCAGCTACTAATTGTCAACCGGCTTTATACTTTTTCAATAACGCTATCTACAATGCCGTATGAAACTGCCTCTTCAGCACTCATCCAAAAATCGCGATCAACGTCTTTTTCAATTTTACTTAGCTTCTGGCCAGTATTTTTTGCTAAAATTTCGTTCAATCTCTTTTTAAGATAGATACCTTCACGCAAGGTAATTTCTTGGTCGGTGATTTTACCATGTGTACCGCTCGATGGCTGGTGAATCATAATACGTGAATTCGGCAAAGCAAACCGCTTCCCTTTTGTACCGCTACTGAGTAAAAAGGCGCCCATACTCGCCTGCAACCCGATGCCATAGGTTGCAACATCAGGTTTAATAAATTGGACTGTATCAAAAATCGCTAAGCCATCATACACACTACCACCTGGGCTATTAATATAGAGAGAAATATCCGCCTTCGGGTCTTCGTGTGCCAAAAATAGCAGTTGCGCAACCACAAGGTTCGCAGTGTGCTCATTCACTTCCTCACCCAAAAAGATGATTCGTTCTTTCAGTAAACGGGAATAGATGTCGAATGCTCGCTCGCCAAGTGGTGAACTTTCTATCACAGTTGGAACTAAATAGTTGCTAGGTTTCATAACTTTAGTATACAAAATATCTAGCACTCACGCAATTCGAGTGCTAGATATTAGTGAACTGGTTACTACGAGTTCAGCTCCACGAGTCGATCAACGGTTTTTTCAGTAAGTAGTCGGTTAGCGATATCTCGCTGGGCTTCAGGTTCATCAAAACGTTTCGCCATTTCAGGACTATTCGCATATTGTTGCTTATACACGTTAATATGCTCCGCTAGCTCATCGGCCGTAGCTTCTATTTTCTCGATCTTTGACAGTTCAGCTAATACCAGCCCAGCTTTTACTCTTTTTTCGGCTGCCGGTAGTACTTCTTTTTCTTGCCAGTCTTCTTTCGTCTTAAACCCCTGGTTAGCCACGTATTGTTCGATTGTTAAACCTTGATACATCAAGTTCTGAGTCATATCTTGTTCAATACTACGCTTTTGATCATCTAAAAGAATCTGTGGCACAGGAATATCTGACACCTCTATCAGCTTCCCAACGAGGTCATCTTTTAGCTTATCAGTAGCTTCACGTTCTTTTTGTGAGGTGAGCTCTTTCTTAATGTCTTTCTTGAGCTCGTCGAGAGTCTTTACACGACTGTCTGCTTTTTTAGCAAAATCGTCATTCAGTTCAGGCTTCTTGAGTTCTTTCACTTTTTTCAGCGTAGTTGTGAATACTACTTCGGCACCCGCCAGGTCTGCAACATGGTACGACTCTGGGAATGTTAGCGTTAGATCGAATGTCTCCCCAATCTTTTTACCAACGATTCCTTCTTCAAAGCCTGGAATAAATGAGTTTGAGCCCAATTTCAGTTCGTAATCGGTAGCCGTACCGCCATCGAATGCGACATCATTTTTTTTGCCAACGAAGTCGATTGCTACTTCGTCACCGTCCTTCGCCGCTCGCTCAACCTCTACTTTTTCACTCATGCCTTCACGCATGCGTTCAAGTACGTCATCTACATCTTTAGCTGCTACTTTTACATCCACCTTGGTTGCGTTGAGCTTCTTGTAGTCGCCGAGAGTTACTTTCGGTAAGATTTCGACTTCAGCTGTGAACTCCATTTCCTGACCAGGCACAAACTTCTTAAGCTCTACGGCAGGACGGTCAAGCGCCTGAAGGTCCTCTTTTAAAAATGCTTCCGCAACAGCTTTACTGAGCGCATCATCAGCTGTTTGCTGAGCTAATTGATTCACATCGATGTACTTAGCTGCAACACTAACAGGCACCTTACCTTTGCGAAATCCAGGAGCTTTCACATCTTTAGCAAGCTTCGTTAGCGCGACTTGCTCAGCGGCATCCAGCTCTTCTTTACCGAGCGTAATAGTTAGTATTACTTTTGTGGGGGATAGGTGTTTTGTTACGGTCTTCATCATACTGAAGACCTACTATAACAGATACAAACTACTCGAACAAATCGTTATCATCAACGGAGTAATTATGGCGCTTATCTTTAACGAGCGTGACAAGTCGCTCAAACACTACGGCCTCTTCTTCACCTGTCTTAGTGTTTTTAACGTTAAATTTTTGTGACTTTACCTCGTTCTCACCAATAAATACTACGTAAGGGATTTGTTTTTTAACAGCCGTTTTTATCTGTTTATCAAGCTTTCGACCAGTAAAGTCTAGCTCAACATTTACTTTTTCGCTGCGTAACTGCGATGCTAAATCATATGCCTGTGGAATCAATGATTCATCAAGCGTTGCCATGTAGAGCTCTGTTGTGGATGCGAACTCTGGCAGTAGGTTATGGCTCTCGAGGAATAATTCGATCGGCGACAAGCCGGGGGCCATACCAACAGCGCTAATTGGTTCAGCTCCGAACAGCCCAACCAGACCATCGTATCGTCCGCCACCAAACATTGCCCTATTGTTATCTGGGTGCGAATCAAAGAATTCAAAAACAGTACCCGTATAGTAGTCAAATCCACGCATTAACGTAATATCAAACTGTACGTTCGTGACACCGCGCTGCTGTAGTACCTCAAATAACGAAGAAAGTTCTGCCACTGTCTCATGTTCAGATAGTTCGCTTGGCAGACTCGAAATTTCTTTCGCTATAAGCAACTTCGCTATTTTACCCAGGCCTTCTTTCGCATTATCAACTCCGAAGATCTCAATAGCTTGGTCTCTAAAGTCCTCATTACTGATTTTATTTTTACGATCGAATAGTTTCACCATCAGGGGAGCCTGAATGGGATCTAGCCCTAAATAGTCCTGCATCATTGCATCGATGAGAGTTCGACTATTCACCTTAATGCTATACATATTTGGCGTTGCACCGAACGCTTTCATAGTTTCAAAGCCAAGCGTAATAATTTCTGCATCAGCCTGCACGCCAGCGGCACCGAACATATCAACATTCATTTGCCAAAACTCACGTTCACGGCCACGCTGCGGGCGTTCATACCGCATGAAATTAGCAATACTAAATAGTCTAGCTGGATACGCCAATTCCTGCCGCTTTGCCGCAACCATCCTGCTTATGCTTGGGGTCATTTCAGGACGTATCGCTACCTGTCGCTCACCTCTGTCGGTAAAGCGATATGTTTGCTCGCCAGCCAGCTCGTCACCACTTTTTGCCGTGTATACTTCTAGGGGCTCCAGCATCGGTGCGCCGTATTCTTCATAGCCAAATTGTTTCACGGTTCGTGCCCATATATTAAATATATAGTTTTGAATCCGCTTCTCCCTTGGATAGTAGTCGCGCGTTCCCTTGTATGGGTTTGTTGAGAGTGAAGTCATTTGTGACATTTTCACATGATTATAAGAATTTTGCAAGCATATAGGCTTTGCTATTTATTGAACTGTCTCACCTGCGAGAACGCGAAACGCACGTTATCAACGTACGCTCGACTATTGGGTGATACCACGCGCTCACTACCGCCATCCTTCGGCATTAGATCCATCCCAGTCACAAACTTCCCCAACGACCTAAGAGCCCTTTCACGATCTCGACCAGTAAGCATATCTTTCACCTCGTACACTTTAACTGCTTTTACAGTATTTTTTCTTGGCTCAAGAATTGGTTCAGCCGAAAGCAGCTCGTCACCACTAATAGCGTTAACTGTAGCCCTGTCTAAGT
>JAAXIO010000022.1 GCA_012270305.1 Candidatus Saccharimonadota bacterium | reverse complement strand
CCAGAGTACAAAAGAACAAAATCATTTGTTACTTATCTCAGAAAAAATCTAATTGGTTCTAAAAAGGATTTAACATTCGTTACTTCCGAAAAAGTAGGAACGTACTCATTGTGTGTTAGTTACTCACACCTTTTAACCGTTACTCTTGCTGAGTGTACCCTGACAACTTCCTCTTCAAAGAAGAGGGGGCAGACCTTATCCCGAAGTTACGGTCGCTGTATTGCCGAGTTCCTTAGCGAAGGGTCTCTCGTAAGCCTGAGTCTACTCGACTCGAGCACCTGTGTTGGTTTGCGGTACGGGCGGACATAGTCACGCGTACACCTGCTTTTCTAGCCAGCGCCTTTTCCAGAATCGTCAGTCCGAGGACTAACTTTCACTCCCATCGGGTTCCCCCTAGGTTGGACGGATACATACCATGAATCCGCTCCGAATATCTCGCCGTGAACAGTGTACAAACTACGCCGGTTCAGGAATATTAACCTGATGTCCATCGCCTACGCTATGCGCCTCGGCTTAGGCCCGACTAACCCTGAGATGATTACCATGGCTCAGGAAACCTTGCTCTTACGGCCGACAGGATTCTCACCTGTCTTATGGTTACTCATTCCAGCATTCTCACTTGATAACGCTCCACAACACTTTCCAATGCTGCTTCACCGCAGATATCAACGCTCCTCTACCACTTGCAGTAAACTGCAAATCCATGTCTTCGGTATTACACTTTAGCCCCGTTACATTTTCCACGCAAAATCTCTTGACGAGTGAGCTGTTACGCACTCTTTAAATGAATGGCTGCTTCTAAGCCAACATCCTCGCTGTTTAAGAAATCTCACCTTGTTTCCCACTGAGTGTAAATTTAGGGACCTTAGACGATGGTCTGGGCTGTTTCCCTTTCGTGCGACGAGCTTAGCCCCGCCGTACTGACTGCCATGATTACACAAATAGTATTCGTAGTTTGTTAAGGGTGGGTACAGTTGCCCGCCCCAGTCCTTTACAGAGCTCTACCCCTATTTGCTACTACATGACGCTAGCCCTAAAGCTATTTCGAGGAGAACCAGCTATCTCCGAGTTCGATTGGCATTTCACCGCTAACCACAAGTCATCCGGGAGCTTTGCTGCGCTCTACGGTTCGGTCCTTCACTTCCTGTTACAGAAGCTTCAACCTGCTCATGGTTAGGTCACCCGGTTTCGGGTCTAATTCCCAAGACTTAATCGCCCTATTCAGGCTCGCTTTCACTGTGGCTCCGTCACTTGACTTAACCTTGCCTTGAAAATTAACTCGCTGGATCGTTCTACAAAAAGCACGCCGTCACCCGACAAGCGGGCTCCGACTCCTTGTAGGCACAAAGTTTCAGGATCTATTTCACTCCCCTCCCGGGGTTCTTTTCACCTTTCCCTCGCGGTACTAGTTCGCTATCGATCGAATGTCATATTTAGCCTTGGCTGGTGGTCCAGCCAGATTCAGACAGGGTTTCTCGTGCCCCGCCCTACTCGATAAAACATGTATAAGGTCAGCGTCGTTTTCACGTACACGACTTTCACGTTCTTTGGTTAACCATTCAAGTTATTCTGCTAACCACGCCGATTTTTTACCTTATCCAGTCAGTGATAGCTGCTGGTCGCAAATCAGATACCTCAAACTAAAGTTTGAATTCTCTGACTTGGTCTCATGTAATATCACAACCCCTTATAAGCATTGGCCTATCAGCCGTATCTACCTGCGAACAGGCAAAAACTTGTAAGGTTTGGGCTCTACCAGTTTCGCTCGCCACTACTCCCGGTATCGTTATTTACTTTCTCTTCCTCAACCTACTAAGATGTTTCAGTTCAGTTGGTTCCCATCTACACTTCCTATGTGTTCAGAAATGAGTGACATGATATTAATCATGCCGGGTTTTCCCATTCGGAAATCCCCGGATCAAAGCTTGTTGACAGCTTCCCGAGGCTTATCGCAGTCTTCCACGTCCTTCATCGGTAACATTCGTCTAGGCATCCACTTTGTGCCCTTGAGTACCTTTTTATGCATTGACTCAACTAGTAATTGGTTGCTACCAAATTACTTGCCGTCAATCTCATATAATAAATTTTGAAACAATAAATTGCTTCAAAACCGTTTGAAAATTTTCTTACATCACTAATTGTTAACGAACCTGTGCTCCAAAAATCGCTAGGACACATTCGAACCCATCATATTACTGTGGTGGAATCTCTCTATCCTCGCAGGGCAACTTTGCCATCTTAACACTCAGCTTCACTGCGTGTAAAGATGTTTTTGTTGTGTTTTTTTACCCAATTGCCAGAGGTTCGCATGGGAACATTCGCATAACTTCTTTTATAGTAGCGTACTATCGGTATTTTGACAAGTATTTTTTATATAAAATAAACGACTGAATGGCAATTTCACGAGTGACTATTCGAGAGTCTTTATTGCCAGTGGTACTACAGAAACATCTATCGACTTCTGCCCATCGAGCTCTATTACCTCACCATCAAATTGCATCTGCAACTTATGACGAGACATAAACTTTACATTGTTTACTTGTGATGTTGGACCCAGGCCAAAAGCACTACCAAAAACTAGCGCAGCAACTGTGCGAAGTGTTGAATTAGTTCTCATGCTATATAGCTCCAACTTTCCATCACGAACACTTGCATCCGGTGCAAGTTGAATCACTTTAGACATATGACCGATATTGCTTACAACCACGTTTGTGTAGCGATGCCATCTTTTTTCAGCATTCATTTTTAAAACGATACTCCGAAACGATATAAGATATCGTAGTACAAGCCATTTTTCATTTACTGGATTTAGTGTTGCCTCGGTAAGCTTTTTTCCTATATATGCCGTAAGACCAACACCCACATATGAGTGTGCGTAGCGTACAAATGGCTTACTGGACTTTTTCGCCTCTACTTTAATCACGTCGATTTGAACGAGTTTTGGATGCAAGATTCTGTCGGATATCGAACGCGTAGAAACAGCTTCGTGGTGATCATTAGCGTTTCCACTTGGGAGCACCATGCATACTGCCCGCGGGTTACCAGAAGTAATAACGCCATTTACCACCTCGTTGTACCCGCCATCTCCACTCGAAGAAATTAGTAGCACGTTGGTATACTTTTTCGCAGCATCACGTGCTATCTGTTCAGCATGAGCTGCATACTCCGTAGGTACAAGCGAAATACCCACGCTAGTACCGAGTGATGACGTTAGCTCATCATGTAAACGAGTGGCATTGCCAGCACTATCCCCAGTGCTGTTTGGATTATAAATAATGACAATTTGGCTAAAAAGATTCGACACAGTTCTATCATATCTGTAAATCACAAAATGCACTATGCCAGTAAAAAACCACCCCTTTTTAATAGGGGTGGTTTACCAGATCTATAACTGTATTATTTGTTTTCGTAGTCGGCAATCGCCTTAACCACCGTGCTATCTTTCTCTAAATTCTCCCAGAATAACACTTCGCTGCGAGAAATGAACATTTGATCCGTAGGGCCATGAAGCTCTTTACCTAGCTTAGTAAGTGACACCTGAGAGTCAGATGTATCTGACTGCTGTTCAGGGTTAGAAGTTGACGGTTGCACAGCTTGCTGAACTTGCAAGTAGTAAATATTCTTCAATTTAATGTAGTTGCCTTCAACGTTAGAAAGCTTTCCGAAATATACCTGTCCGTTTGTTAGGAATACTGCCTGGAATCTGTCTTCTTGCACGTCACCAGATACCGTAGAGCCAGCTTTCTGCAACGCTTGGTATCCAAACACTCCAGAAGTTACCAGAACCGCAAGCGTCAGTACAAGTACAACCACCGTTGCAAGGCTACCAAATGTTCGTTTCGTGTCTTGTTTTACTACTTCTGATTGAACATGACGTGATTGCTGTGCTGAAGTAGGTTTTTTAATATCCATCGAAAACGTGACCCTCTTTTTTCTAAGTTATCTAATAGCACAATTGTATGCCATGGCCCCGCTCTAAGCAAGAGCATTATCAGGCCGCTCCGCCGTTTGCATAAATTGTTGTACGCCCATTATCTACCTTTAGTATCGCTTTTTTTACCATAAACGTGAGCGAGTTTTGGCCATCATCTACGGCTACCTCGCCTGCGGTCAAAATCGTGAAAAAATTGACATGTCCCGGCAGTATATCGAATGCGCCAACGTGGTTTTCAGCGGTTATTGAATAGACTTCGCCGTCAAATATCGTCCGTGTGGGCGTCATGATTATAAGATGCTGCGTGTCTACTCGCTTTGTCATGAGCGTAAAATCTTTTCTACGCCATCAAGAGTTTGTTTGAGTGTACTATACTCCCCACTAGCACCATCCAAATCTTCGGTCACGAAGAATGACTGTGAAAAGAAGGTAGCTATTTCTATTGCCATATCATATTGCTTCTTTTCAGACTGAGACAGCTCGCTTGTACCAATGATGGACACGACATTCTTTAGTGACTCATACTGCTGCAACACGGCCTTCACTTCGCTTGCTAACTGATAGTGGCGTTCACCAACCACCTCTGGGGATAGGAGTGATGATGTTGTGCGAAGTAAATCCACCGCCGGACGAATACCACTCTCCGCTACGCTTCGAGACAGCACAATCGTAGAGTCAAGTTGCTGAGAGATTTCCTGCACTGCAGGGTCAGTCAAGTCATCTGCGGGTACATAAATCGCTTGAACAGATGTAATGGTGCCATTATCACTTGAGACGAGCCTGTCCTGAAGTCGCCTCAAATCAGAATACATTGTCGCCTGATATCCACCTTCACTCGCCAACGTTCCAACAGATGTCGCCAGCTCATTCGCTGCCTGTATGTGACGGTAGATGTTGTCTACAAAGACAAGCACATCACGACGCTCTACGTCCCGAAAGTATTCAGCAACAGTAGCGGCTGATCGCCCCACGGTGGAGCGAAGGGCAGCAGACTCATGCATCTGTGCCATAAAGATAACTGATTTATTAAGAATCCCACTTTTATCAAGGGTCTCACGCAACTCATGACCTTCACGTACGCGCTCGCCGATACCAGCAAACATCGCTAAGCGACTTTCGTCTTTGGCAATATTATGAATTAACTCCATTGTCAAAACGGTTTTACCTACACCGGCCCCACCGATGATACCGATCTTTTTACCCTTCACAAATGGAGCGAAGAAATCGATCACCTTAATGCCAGTTTCCAACATTTCAGTATCACGGCTGCGTGTACGGGATGATGCAGGTGTGTAGTCATAAATGCTCTTTACGGGCCCCTCGATCGGCCCCAGCCCATCAATTGGCCGCCCTAACGCGTCAATCACCCTTCCGAGCACATGCTTGCCGGTAGGCACAGATATTGTCTGGTGTGTTCGATAGGCTTCAGAAAAGTGAACAATGTCCACATCGCTTAAATTCAAGCAGCGAATAGTACTCTCAGATTCATACTCGATAACTTCAATATAGCGCGGCTCAAAATCATCAGATCGTAGTATCAGTATTTCATGAATATCTGGGCGTTGCCCCACTAGCTCGACAATACATGTCTGCCCTTTTGCTGTTACGACACGCCCGATCGCAGTTGTACTCATTACACTCTCCCTAACATTTTCATAGTTTCCTTCAGTCGCTCATCAGACTCACTCCGCTTAGCACGAAAAAATTCCCGAGTAGTAACCGTTTTCATATCAAATGCCTTGTGCCTTGCACGATTCATAGCATTGAAACGACTCGCGTATTGAGCTAGCTTCGACTCCATAATCATCTGAGTTAGTGCAACCTCTATCATTAATGCCTCTAGCTGATCTGCAATCAGGGCGATACTTGGTTCAAACATAAAGTTTTCGCTACTTAGAGTAGTAGCGTTCTCTTCTTCGGCTATTTCGCCGCCAAGCTCTTGAATTGTTGCAATAAGCTCAGTTGCGACTACTTTTTGTACGCGTAACGATTCATACGTTTGGTAGATAACCGTTATCGTTGAGTATGCACGTAATACGTCTACAATGTTTTGTACATCAAACTGCTGATCAACATTCGGAAGTGAATATGCATACGTAACTGATATCCCAGCCTGTTCCAGAGTGGTGTAGCCGTGCGCCCCAAGCACCATAAGGTCAGCTGACTTTTGCTCTTTGAGCACCTCGTCAATACGACTTTTTACATCGTTAATTAAGCCGCCACTTAATCTACCCTCACTCGTGATAGCAACTACTATCTTGCGTTCTTTTTTACGGCCTTTTTGTCGCTTCATTTGCTCTTCAGGATTAATCCGAAGCGAGCTATACATCTGCCATACTTCATTAAAAAAAGATTTGCTAAACAATACACTGTCGCGAATTCGCGATATTTTTATACTCGCTATACCCTCGAATACCGTCGTCAATCGCTCAACCGCAGCGATCTGATCAACCTCATCCTTGACTGTTAGCGCTCTCCTCATTTTTTACCTTTTGACGATTTTGCGCCAACTGCCTGTACTCTAGATTTTAGCTCTGCAGCATCGACAGGTGTGTCGCCATCAAGAACCCGCGAAAGCATCGCTTCTTGCTGTTCAATTGTAAATAGCTCTTGTTGCTGTTGCCGAAAAAGCTCCACCAATTCTGCGCCTTTTCTCAGTGTCAGCTGCATTTCAGTTGATGTTTCCGACCCGAAATGAGAGAACTCTTCAGCCTGCCGATACTCAGCGAGTAGCTGAAATGCCTTTCTCGTGTAGCCTTTCTGCGAAGACGTTTGGCCCCGGCCTCCTACTCGAGATACGGAGAGTCCGATATTGAGTGCGGGGTGAATATTCTTCCTGAAGGTATTCAAATCAAAAATTAACTGACCATCAGTTATCGACATAATGCTCGTTGGTAAGTAGGCCGTAATGTCATCGCCCGGTGTCACCAAAAGCGGCAAAGCTGTCAGCGTTGCACCGTTGCTACGTAGCCTACCGGCACGTTCAAGTAACGAAGAATGGACGTAGAACATGTCCCCAGGATATGAATCTCGTCCAGGATTGGGATTCGAAACTAACGATATCTCACGATAAATTTTGGCATGCGCAGATAAATCGTCATACATGACTACCGCGTCGACACCGCTCAACCAGAAATACTCTGCAATCGTACATCCGGTATACGGCGCTAGATACGACTTTGCGAGTGAGTCGAGAACATTCGCTGCCACTATGACACTTTGGGAGAGTAGGTTATGGTCTTTTAAGTATGTCTCAAGCGCCTCAATCTCTGATTGACGTTTGCCGACCAGCACAAATACCAGGACTGTTTGCTGGCCCGCCTGCATGGCTGCAAGCTGTTGCAGTATACTGGTTTTTCCAGTTTTAGCATCACCTAGCACAGCAATGCGTTGTCCTTTGACTACAGGGAACATGGAATCGATGACCGTAACTCCCGTATAGAGCGGGTCACTAAGCATTTTACGCTCAGCAATGCCTGGGGCCTTCGAGAACATAGCACGCTGCTCTAGGGTCGATATTTTTTCATTTTCATAGTAATCATAGCCAAAAGGATCGATTACCTTGCCGAGCAACTCTTTGCCAACGCCGACGCGCATTTCTGTATCGATCAGCTTCACGTGCGATCCGATAGGTGTTGACTCGCTATCACAATTTAAAATGGTCGCAGTATCATCCACTACCTCACGAACAAATCCCCTGTCTCCATTCTCAAATTCAACATAGGCGTTTATCGGTGCCCCACGAAAACCAGCCACCTTGACGTTATAGCGTTTCACTAACGTAACTTCGCCACTTATCACGAGTTTTTGACTTTTTCCTTTTGCGGCCGTCATGATGGTAAAAGCCTCGCTAGCGTAGGAATGTTCGTCAGGATTTTATCTTTATATACTAACGAGTATGCGTTCTTCGGCGTACGCAGCACTACTCCCCCACCTTGGCTGATATTTGAAGAGAACGAACAAAAAAGATGTTCATCTATCTCCGACCTTAGCCACTTGGTGATACGATTCCGCCATTCAAATGTAGCCATTGATCCAGTGCTAATGTGGACCTGTTTAGCGCTCGATTTTATCGCGGTGAGTTGCTTCACTAAAGTGTTTGCTACGGCACTATCCAACTCATGCACACCATTCACATCTAGTAGCTCTTGGGTCGAGATACTTAGCGATGACTGAACATTCGATCCTTTACGCAGCTCAGCTGCCATTTGCTCAACTTCCCACACGGTAGTCGTTAAGTGGTCAATTGATTGTATGCTACTAGGAATAATCACAGAATATCCTTTTTGATCGCCTCTTTATGTTTACCGAGCCAGTTTATTACGACCGGTGCTTGAGCTGCCATATCTTCATTACCATCAAAGACCTCCGACATATACTGTGTTATCACTGAAGCCATATTTGATTCAAACAACTCCAACCGTCGCTTCTTCTCGGCGGCAATCGTCGACTCAAGCTGGCTATTCATACGTTGCGCATTTTCTTCAAATACCTTAGCAGACTGGGAAACCGACCTTGCTATCGTAGCCGCTGCCTCAGCAGTAATCTTTTGCTGATTATCAAAAATTATAGCGGACGTTTTTGAAAATTGATCTTCTAATTCAGAATACATCTTCTGCTGAAAAGACATTAACTTCTCATCAAAGTGGTTTAGCGTATCGCTCGATGATACCTGCAACTTATCCAGCGCTTCATTTCGCAACTTATCTAACTCTTCTTCTTTTAGTATGTCTGTGGTCGAGACATCGAGATGATAATGCGGAGTCACTTTTCGCCCGCTCGGTATTCGAAGCGCCCTTACTACAACGATGACACACGCCACGTTTACTGCCGTGAGCGCAGCGATTACCACTATCCATACTCCACTATCCATATATTCTCCTACATTACCAATACTGTATATATAATCGCTAGCATTGCTACTAATATTCCAAACGTAATAACCAACACCTGAAATAACCCAGCATGCACTGCTTTTGCGGCAAGTGGATTACGCCCTATCGAAGTAATGCTAGAGCGAACTGCACTTACAAGTATGAGCGCGATTGATAGCGTACCAATAAGAAGCACTGCCAGCGCAATAACAATTCGTATAAAAGATACCTCTTTTCGCGCAATGGCATTTGCAAAGTTAACGATGTACGCAGGAAGTATTGCGGTATCCTTGTTGAAATCATACTGTACTACGCCTACTTGAACTGGTAGCAGGCCAATGCGAACCGTTTTATTGGTGCCATCTTTAGTTTTTACGGATTGAGTTGTTACTGCCTGTGCTGCACTAAAATTAGCTTGTGCTGTACCAAAGATATACCCACTTCGATTAGTAGACATACCCACGCCGTTGATTGGCGATATAGTTAGCTTGTCTCCGGCATTAATTTGGCCATTTATATCACTGACTAGTGCCAACGTCCTCCCTCCAGTCGCCACTTGCACCTCGGCACCCGAATCATCGGAGAGTTCAAGCACTGCATCTTCTGTTACCACACCAACCATATTACTTGTGTTGGACAATGTTGCCTTTTCTACCGAAATCCCATCCGCAGCTGTTGCAACGACGGTACCAAGGGCCAGGTCATCCTCGGCCAAGAAACCTTGAGAGAACGATGATTCTGCCGCACTCACCCAAGACCCTATTGAGAGTGCCAATACCCATGCGAGACCGGCGCTGATCACCACGATCCTTTTTGCAACCAAGATATGTTTGTTTATGCCACCCATTTCCATTTTCCTATGCCCTCTACTCAACTATAAAGTAGTCAAATACATATTCCGTGTTAGGTTCAAGTACGTCTTTCGTATTGAGTGAGACCCCCTGATTTGTTGCGTTTGCTTTATATATCCCAATGGAGGCAGCCGATTCGTTACTTGCACTAATAACCACTCTTGGTTCCCCGGTGTAAGACTGACTAAAGACTATGCTTGCTAGCTCGCCGATTGATGGCGATGACCCAGTGGTAATCGTAATAGATCCCGCTGTATCGTTTCCGTCGATTACAACACTCCCTCCACCTGTGGCAACTTCTGCAGCAACCTGCGGCTGGCCGCCAGCTGTAATGATATGCCCATTTACCGCTATCGAGTTAACTGTTGTTAGACCGTTCACTAACAAATTTCCTGTAACTTCAACGTCTGTCACCGTAAGCTGGTTTAATGTTGTTTCGCCGGATACGTTCAGCTCCCCAAATGTTGCCGCACTACTCTGTAGCATCTCTGCATCTGTTGGCTCGTAGTACCCTAGGTGAACAAATACTTCGATACTTCCTGTTCCAGTACCATCGAACGCTTCTACCGCTGTACCCACTACCATTCCAGCAGCTGTCGCTTTCTTACCGACACCAGCAACGCTTGATATCGTAATCTTATCTCCTACTGCAATCGCGCCACCTTCGCCATTTACTTTTGTTGGAACACGACCACTGAGTGCGATTGGATAGCCATCTGGTACTTGAGCGGTACCGATTGTCTGCGCCGGAGCAGTCGATACGACACCCATTAAGCTACCTTCTTTTGCGGCTGTTGCCCGACTGACGCTTGTTGCTGCAGTACCCGCAGCCATAACGAGCTCGCCCGGTTCCAAGCTATCAGAAGAGTTATACGCCTCAGCTAAGTCGGAGTTATTAGTTGCACATGAGCCGCTTATCAGGATACCGCTAACAAAGTTGAATGATCCTAATGCCTGATTACCGCTACCGCAACTCAAGCTGAGTCCGTTTGAACCGTTCACCTTATAGCCACTTGCATTAATGTTACCGCCCACATTCAGGGCCGTGCCACCTTGCGAGGTAGTCGTGTTCACAAGAACACTCGAGCTGTTGCGGTCTACGCGCAGTAGCGAACTAGCACCACTCGCGTTATAGAAATCAACATACTGGTTGGTCTTAAAGGCTATGTTACCACTATTATCTATAGAAAGTCGTTCAGAATTATTGGTAATAACACTCAGGGCGTAGCTATCCTTTGTTCCAAGAATCGCATTTGCGTTAAAGTTGTTTCCACCGTTCACGAATGTTGCTGCTGCGCCACCCCCTTGCACCAGGTCTACATACGCTCCACCGTTCTCTGAAACCTTAAACTTTCGATCTGTTTGGTCATAGTAAATTCGACCAGTTGAGGCAGTGCCGGCTCCACCAGATCCAGATACCGATAGGCCGGGTGCCGCACTAGCTCGGACTTGCAATCCAGAACCACCACCATTATTTAACCCGCCGCCAATATCCAACGTTACTTGCGGTGCGGTACCTACCGTTAAGCCTATACCAACGCGACCGCCTAATGCGCCCCCAGTGCTTGTATCAACCACTAGGCTATTAATATACTGAGCCGGATCGCCTGTATTCTGTGTTCGTACACTAAATTTACTCGTTGATGAACCTGAGTTTGACAACACACTCACATCACCGCCAGCCTGAATGTTGATGCGACTTATATTGTTAGTAACAATATCAAGCGCTGCATTTGAACTTAGTCCGAGTACAGGATTAGTGATTGTAGCATCGTAACTCGTCGCAATACGTGTTGTTGCCGTGGTGCCATTTGCGTCGGTGTAGTTATTACCACCGTTAGCATACCCGCCACTTCCGCCGCCGCTTCCGCTACAGCCTTGGAAAACGATAGTGGATCCATTATATCCAACACAGTTACCGCTCTGGCCAGTAACATCAAGCTTTTGAATCTTACCAGTGCTATCAGTGTACAA
>JAAXIO010000043.1 GCA_012270305.1 Candidatus Saccharimonadota bacterium | reverse complement strand
CTTCTGCTTGTACGCATGATATGAGTATAGCAGATGGGGTTAACGTAGTTTTATCTCAGTAGTCCCCTGCTCTTTTGCTTGGGAGTTTTGCTGGTTCGATTCGGATGATTGGCTGGCTGGTTTTCGCTTGCGGCTTCTTGTGCGTTTCTTTTTGGCTGGTGTTTGCCCTGCTTCCGGGGTGACTACTTGCGACTGAGCGTTGATTGGCCAGGTGCTTCCTGTAACTTCATTTGGCTTTACAACAGGCGCGTTATTCGCACTACCGCGTGGCTGCATGAGATTTGATATTTCGGCTTCTACCTCGATTCGTGGGCGGCTGTATAAACGGCGTGTGTTTTCGATGATAACTGGTGTATTGTCAGTCTGGGCTTCTGGTAAATTAAGCGTGCGGGCACTGAAAGCGGGTGTTTTTTCACCGTTAATTACCATATTTATTACGAAGTTACGATTGTGCATTTGCAGTAAATCTAATGCTTCGAAATTCGGCTCGAATTGCTTAGAAAGAATCGGTGCATCGTCGGCTGACACACGGAAGCAGATCATGGTACCAACGTTGCCAAACACTGCATCTCGTACACTTTCGCTCATTTGGTTGATATATTGGTTCGCAACGGTTAAATTTAAGCCATATTTACGTGCTTCAGACAGAATGGTGGCAAATGAATCGGTGGCAAAGTTCTGGAACTCATCTACGTACAAATAGAACGGGCGACGGTCTTTTATGTCTGGAATATCTTGCCGACTCATAGCAGCCAGCTGAATTTTAGTTACCAGGAACGATCCAAGGATACTTGCGTTATCTTCACCGATAAGTCCCTTGGAGAGATTTACAATTAGGATCTTACCTTCGTCCATTATCTGGCGAATGTTAAATGTGCTTTTTGGTTGACCAATAATGTTTCGAATAACAGGGTTGGCCGTAAAGGCACCTACTTTATTTAGTACAGGAGCGATTGCCTCGGCTTGAAACTTGTCGTTCCAGCTGGCGAATTCCACGTTCCAAAATTGTAGTACAACTGTGTCGGTGCAACTTGCCAGCACCTCTTTACGGAACTTTTTATCAGTAAGCATACGTGTAATGTCGAGCATGGTCGTGTTCGGGTGGTCGAGAAGCGCTAAGATGGTGTAGCGTAGAATGTACTCAAGACGCGGCCCCCACGAGTCGCCGAACATACGTTTCAATACTCCGATAACCTCAGAGCTAATGTTCGTTTTTTGGTTCGGGTCGGTTACCTCAAGTGGATTAAAGCCAAGTGGATGCGCGGTGTCGGCTGGATTGAAGTAGACGACATCTTGCGTGCGCGCACCGGGGATAAACTTCATGTTATTAACTGCAAAGTCTCCATGCGGGTCAATGATGGCATAGCCTTGTCCGTGAAATACATCGCTGAGTGCGAATAGCTCCAATGTACCACTCTTTCCCGCCCCAGTCTGTCCAATGATATATACGTGTCTTGAGCGGTCATAGCGGAGCATACCGAACTGGTGGTTAATGCCACGGAAGTTGGTGACGCCAAATGCAGAAATGTTTTCATCGATAGCATCGTTTCCAGTAATTACTGGCAGTTTTGAGGGTGGTTCAGCCGTCTTCGAGCTTGCCCACACAATATTCGGCGTTTCAACATTTGTGTGTGGCAGGTGGAATACAGACGCCAACTCTTCTATATTCAGAATGTAGCCACTGTCGGCAAACATGCGCGACTTATAGGCAGTTAAGTCTTCTTTTTTAAAACTGCCGGTGCCAGCTTTAAACCCATTTAAGTTGGTGGAGTTATATTGTTTAAACGTACCAACGAGTGCTTGAATTCGCTGCTTAGCGCTTGTTTCGCTCTCACCTAAGTAAGCCAAGCGGATTTTTACCTGATACCCCAGTTTTGTGGCTTTCTTTTCTACTTCGCTAATACGAGTTTTATCGCGTTCTGATAATTCCTTCGGCCCACTACCCCCGGCACCTTCTTCGGGTGGTTTCCATAATGCCTCAAAAAACGTGCCAATCCAACGGAAGTTAATGCCGTTGCTACCTATTAGTAGGCCAAATGGGTTGCCGCCCTTGAGACTTTGTATCCATCGCTCACTTCCCTCGTGCCACTCATCGGCAATTGGCCGAACAAGCACTTGTATCCATAGCTCTTCCCCGCTGGACTCTAGTTTGGCGAGTGTGCCAGTTATACCAGCAAGCGGGTCTACTTCAAAGCTTTGGAATGTTTTGATTGGCAAAAACTCCGGCCCAGTTAGGTTAACTTCGGTGGTGTGGACTACTGAGTGTCGTCTCTCATGTCAGAAATAATCTTAATCGGAGGAATGTATTTGAACTTTCGGGTACTGCGAATAGATTTGCCCCTCCACGAAGCTTTGTAAGTCTTTGGGGGTCCATACATAAAATCGAATTTGCCCATTAACTGAAGCGATTTCAAAACTAAGGTGTTCTTGCACACCTTTATTCAGTTTTAGTTCAGCTTTATCGCGTAGAATACCATGCAGACTGGCAAACAGTTGTTCTGCGGCGAGTTCGGATTTATCGTTCGCCTTCGGAATTTCTAGTATAAGCAAGCTGCTTTCATGATCGGCTAATGGTGGAGCTACTCGGTAGTTGCGCCATGCAGCGTACAAAAGCACCAGAACAATCGGCAGCCAAACGTACCATTGTAGGAGTGTTTCTATGATCCAAGAGAGTATTGACATGATGGCTCTTAACTCCTATTGTAGCACCTTTAATAGGGCGCTTGGTGGTGCTTTTTGCTTATGTTTTTATACGTGTTATTTGGTAGCTTCAACGAGTTCGTAGGTTGCTTTTGAAACACGCTTGAACTGTGGCTTCGACTGAAGGTTCAAAAGAATTGTCGTCTCTTTTACTTGACGGCTGTCGAGGACACGCTTAACAATCTCGTCTCGGTGGAGTGGCTCGCCAGCTTTACGGAGTACATCGCTGATAATATCGGCAACGGTTCCCTTGCTGTATCCCCAGCTATCGAGTGCATAAATACCACGTCCTATGAGTACGAATCGTTTATCTTTAATAAGTTCATTGTGGATTGCTTGGGTGGTAACGTCTTTTCGTTTGAAGTCGCTTTTTTTAATAGCTTTTGCAATGTCTGAAAAATGCATCGGTGTCCCATTATCGGCCAAAATAACATATATTTTGTCGCGGATGTTCTTTGGGTTTACCGTCGGCCATTTGACAAGTCCCCAATGGTCTTTTAAGCTAGCCAGCTTTTTCGACGTACTTGCAAGAGCGCGCACGTGGTCTGGGTGTTCGTGTGTCAATTTATCGTGCAGTGACTCAACGCTAATTGGCTCACCGTGCTGCTTGATTGTTTTAACAATTTCTTCAACAAAACCTTTAATCTTCTTCTCATCTGCATGGTCTTTTATACCGATAGCGTGATGATAATCATCGTTTTCGCTTATAACAGATATATTTGGCGAAAGTTCAGCAATGAACGCAACGTGTGAACGCTGTTCTGGTGTAGCACTAGTTCCAATAATATCTTCAGTGATGTCGCTTACTCGGGCGACTCTTCCCTTCTCTGATAGGTGACGCACCATAGCTCGCTCAATGTCGTGTACGGTAGGGATTTTATTGTCACTTGCAGCTATCTTTAGGCGAATCAGAATGGCTTTTTCTAGTTGTCGTACGCGTTCACGGGTAATGCCAAGAAGTTCACCAATTTGCTCTAGAGTTTCTTTACGATCAAATAAGCCGAATCGTCGAGTGATGATTTCACGTTCGCGGTCTTGCTCAATAACGCCCAAAATATCATCGACAGCGACTTTAAGACTGTTTGACATATCGGGTTGCGTTGATTGGTCCATTGACACGTTTCCTCTCGGTAGGCTCAAGATTGGTACTATACTGTATTAAGTTCATTATAAAACAATGTATTTAGAATGTCAAACACATTATTCGATATGCATAATTATAGCATAATATAGACGCTTATGGTAAATAGTATTTTTAGGCTTTTTTATATACTAAAATGTTTCGTACTATATTTTTACGAAACATTTTAGTAATTTAAAACTGTTATTTTGATTTAGTGCGTCGAGTTCGTGGCTTTTTGGCAGGTGTTTCTGCAAGTAATTCTTTGGCACGTTCATGGGTAATAGACTTAGGATCTTCATCTTTTGGAATTTTCGCGTTCTTTTTGCCGTCAGTAATATACGGACCGTATCGGCCGTTGAGTACTTTTACACCATCGCCAAAATCGGCAATATTTTTTTCGGCTTCGGCTTTTAGCTTTGCGTCATATAGCTCAAGTGCTTTTTCAAGGGTAATAGTGTGCGGATCTTCTGGTTTGATACTAACAAACAGTTTGTCTACTTGAATATAGGGGCCAAACCGGCCGATGTTTGCTTTGATCGCCTTGCCATCAGTGGTTTCGCCAACCAGGCGTGGTAGTTTGAACATCTCTAAAGCTTGCTCTAAGGTAACGGTATCGATACGGGCGCCGGCTGGCATTGGGGCGAACTGCGGCTTGTTTTCTTTGTCTTCGGTGCTGCCGAGTTGCAACATTGGACCAAATCGTCCAAAGCGCGCCAAGATTGGTTTTCCCGTTTTTGGGTCGGTGCCGATGTCGCGTGATTGACCTACGCTTGAGCGATCAATGCCACCAGATTGTTCAATGAGCGTATGGAACGGTGTGTAAAAATCTTCTAGCATTTTGTTACGGTCAAGCTTAGCTTCGGCAATTTCGTCAAAGTGTTTTTCTACGCTGGCAGTAAAGCCATAATCTACAACTTGATCGAAGTGATTTCCAAGAAAGTCTGCAATCAACTCACCAGATGGAGTAGGTACCAGCTTGCCCTTATCTGCACCGGTTTTTTCCGATACGATGTGTCGGAATATGCCAGCTTCAACTTCAGTCGACTCTTTGGCTTTATCGGCTAACTCTGTTGAGAGTGCCGGGCTGCCAGGAGTGTGCGTTAGCACAACGACGTCTCTTGGCTCGCCTTCCCCATCGCCTTTTTCAACGTAGCCACGGGTCTGTACAGTGTCAATAATAGTCGCGTAGGTGCTCGGTCGCCCGATTCCAAGATCCTCTAGCTTCTTTACAAGCGATCCTTCGGTATAGCGAGCTGGTGGTTTTGCGAACGTTTGACGAGCTAGGGCTTCTATAAGATGTAGGCTGTCATTAGCTGTAACCGCCGGCAAGCGCTCAGCTTCTTTTTTGCTTCCGCCGTATACTTTCATAAAGCCGTCAAATACAATTACTTCGCCTTTGGCTTCGAACGATTCCGTACGTGTTGAGACAGTAATGGTGATGGTAGTTTTTTCAAGTTTCGCAGGAGTCATTTGGCTAGCGAGTGTACGACGCCGAATTAGGTCGTATAATTTTTGATCGTACTCGTTTCCGCTCCCGATTTCCTCGCTCATATTAGTCGGTCGGATGGCTTCATGGGCTTCTTGGGCACTGCTATTTTTAGTAGTGAATTTTCGAACCTGTGAATACTCTTCGCCAAACGCTGAAGTAATATAGCTGGCTGCACTCGCGATTGCCTGGGCGCTTAAATTAACACTGTCAGTACGCATGTAGGTGATCGAACCGGCTTGATAGAGCTTTTGCGCGCTCGCCATGGTTGCTTTTGAACCGAAACCTAGTTTGGCATTCGCATCCTGCTGCAAGGTGCTGGTAGTAAACGGTGCGCTTGGGTTGCGTGTACCGGGGCTTTTCGTCACGTTACTAACGGTGAATGTTGCGCCCGTTAAGTCTTTTAAGTAGCTTCGTGCTTCATCCTCTGTATCGAATCGCTTAGGTAGCTCTGCTTTAAATGACTGGTCGTTGTGGCTAAACTGTGCAGTCACGCGGAATTGGAATGATCCTTCGAATCCACGGATTTCTCGCTCTCGTTCAACCAATAAGCGCACTGCGGGGCTTTGTACACGGCCGGCACTTTTGCCGCCAGGAACTTTTTGCCACACTACGGGGCTGAGTTCAAATCCAACGATGCGGTCAAGGATTTGTCGGGCTTGCTGCGCTTCAACTAATTGCATATCAACAGTGCGTGGCTCTTTGATAGCGGCGGTAATGGCATCTTTTGTGATTTCATGGAACACAATACGCTTAGTGGTCTTAGGATCGAGTTTTAACACTTCGCAAAGGTGCCAGGCGATAGCCTCTCCTTCGCGGTCTTCATCGGTTGCGAGCCATACATCTTCAGCATTTTTCACGGCTTTTTTTAGTTCAGTGATGACCTTCTTTTTCTCGGGATCTACTTCGTAGGTAGTTTTGAAGCCGTTTTTCACATCGATTGGCGGGGTGCCATCTTTGGTCTTTTTTACAATTGAACGAATGTGGCCGATACTCGAAAGCACAGTAAAATCTTTACCGAGATATTTTTCGATGGTCTTTGCTTTTGCGGGGCTCTCTACGATAACTAGGTTTTTGCTCATGCTTCTTCTTTATTATATATGAGTAATGGTATTCCGCTTGCTGCGGAAGCGACAACTGTTCATACTAGCTGGTTTATGCTTATTTGTAAACGCTTGATGCTGATTTTAGCGAATTGTCCATTTGTTTGCGCCAAGCGCTTTAATTGTACCGGCGAGTTCAAGCATGGTCAGGGCGGTGGCAAATTCCGCTTGATTAACCGCTACGATTCGCTGCAACTCCTCTCCATCGCGCACACCACGCGAAATGTGATTAATGATAGCCGTTTCCAGTTCGGTTTGTCCAAGTGGAACTGCTTTTATGGATTCAGTTGCAGACGGAGCGATAACATCCAATACATCACGGTATTCGGTAACTACATGGGCACCTTGTTTTAGTAGTGCATTGCAACCAGCACTGAGTGGGCTGGTAATTGGCCCTGGAACAATAAACAGTTCTTTGCCTTGCTCGAGGGCGCGAGCTGCGGTATTTAATGTGCCACTTCTAGATGTTGCTTCGGTGATGATAATTGCATCAGCCAGACCAGCTACGAGCCGGTTGCGCGCTAAGAAATTACTCGGGTATACCCTACTCCCCTGAGTATATTCACTTATGACCGCACCGCCATTCGCCACAATGTCTTGGGCGAGGCGATGATTGGTTCTTGGTGAAATGTCGGGCAGTGCATTTCCTAGCACTGCGAGTGTGGTGCCGTTTGCGTCAAGTGCTGCCTGGTGAGCGATGGCATCAACTCCGAGCGCTAGGCCACTTACTATAATAATTCCACGCTCTGCCAAGTCGTAGCTGAGTCGTTGTGTGACTTCTTTGCCATAACTACTCGGACGCCTTGTGCCGACTATCGCCACCGTAGGCACTCTGTCAACAGGTAGCTTTCCTATGTAATGTAACTTTTTTGGTACTTTAGCAATGTTTGCTAATACCTTAGTAAAATCGTTCTTATCTGGGGAGATTGTATTGATTTTCATAAAAAAAGTGTTAAAAGGTATTGACGAAATGATGAAACCGTGCTAATATGATGCATGATTGATTGTGACTGCGAGTTCAATCAAACGCACCTTATACCCCCTATTCTAACTTATGTTAGGTTGCACACAAGGCGGTTCGTAGTATTCTACCCTCCACTGCGAGCCACAAAAATCCGAGTGTGCATACTAATCCCTTTAACCCCCGGTTTAGTTCAACTAGATCGAGGTACCATTCAAAGACGACTATCTAGTAGTGGTTCGCCCATGCGTCAGCATTTACGTGGAGTATTGCTTGAACGCTTCGTCTGGTGTGGGTTGAAGGGTAAAACGAGGCCAGGTGATGCCCACCCTTACCTGGTCTCTTTTTATTTGCTGTTATTTTTAGTAGCGTGGCGATGGCTAGTGGGCGAAAGTGACCCATGTATAAAATCTTCCATCAGTGTATGAGTAGCTGGGATAATGGTTTGCTGCAACGTTTCAAATTCGGCTTGCTTGAATTTACTCAGAACAAAATCGGCATCCCCTATTGGCTGTCTGTCATCATTTGAAATGCCAATTCGTAGTCGCCAGCTTGCTTGGCCGCCATGCTGATTAATCGACTTGATCCCGTTGTTTCCTGCATCTGATCCGCCTTCACGTATGCGCAGTGTGCCAAGTGGAAGGGATAATTCATCGTGCACAATAAGCGTGTCTGACGGAGCTAGTTTATAAAAATCACAGATTGACCTGTAGCTGGTGCCAACTTCGTTGTAGAACGTAACGGGGCGAGCTAACAGTATCTTATCGCCATTCATAAGTACTTCGGCCACCTCTGCCTTGAATTTGTCTTTTTTTATAAAGTCGCTTCCCTGTTTTGATGCAAAATAATAAAGTGCTTCAAAGCCGGTATTGTGCCGCGTACCGTCGTATTCTATTCCTGGATTGCCGAGGCCGAAAATAAGTTTCATATCTGTAGAACAGTGTACACTATTGCTAATATATAACAAATATGCTATAATAACATAGATTGACCTTTGATTGCGGACCTACCGCAATCTTCTTCCTCAAGGAGGTTCAGTCATGTCGATCCGAAAGATCGCACTTTTCATGCTCATCCCGTACGCGTTGGTTGCCACAGTGGTGACTGGATACGTGATGCTGGTCGACTACCCACAGCAGCGAACGGTCCAGTTCTTGCTTCTGGCCGGAGCGGCTAGCTTGCTGCTGGTGGCGGTAGTCTGTAGACCGCGCAAGGTTGCGGCTTACTCGGCCGATCAGTACTACCCAACGGTTCCGCAGTACTTCGGTACCGGCCCAAACAACCGGCCCGTCATGTTCTACGACGGTGAGGTGTACGACTTCGTTCACAACGACCCGACGGCACCGAGCACGAAGTAGACCCTCGTTTCCGATTCACGGAGAGCCCCACGCGCCCCGGATCGGTGCGGGGGCTTTTCCTTTTTAGTTGTAATACGTTATTGTGTGTTCGCGATCAAGCCAGCGTAAAATAAGTGTGCGCGTTTGGCTATCGTGAAACTCCGGGAACACGAGCACTGCAACCGCAGTTATGCCTGCGGGGCTGTACGCTGATACGCTATCGAACGACCAGCCGTTATGGTTTGATGGTGTGGCGGAACCGCCGGCTGCATTATCAAACGAGGCATACAGTGAAGTCCCATTACCTGTAATCCACCCCACATGGCGCCCAATGGTGTTACGAATTCCTCCTATTGAGCCTACGGATTGGTTCGTCTGTGCTGATGTTTGCCAGAATCCTTGTACGCTAGTACTCGATGATCCGGTAGCACGTAAACTAATATAGTTGTTGGTAGAATTGGGTGTGAGGGCAAATAAACTACTCCAGTTAGCGCTGGTGTCATTACTGGTGTCGAATACCCCGTACATAGTGAATGTACGGGTGTTTTGAAAGGGCTCTGCCAGATTCCAAGTGCCTGTGCCTCGTTGATATGCTAGTGGCGCGTTTATTGCAACTGAATCACTGTCGTTTTGAATAACATCAGTTTGAATTGTACGTTGCAGCTGGGTCATCTCTGCTTTTAAGGCACTTGTTCGTGCACGTTCTTGAATGCCGTTGTAGGCTACTATACTTATTGCAGCTAAGATGGCAATCACAACAATGACGATAAGTAGTTCAACAATGGTGAATGCGGCCGAATGCGACCCAGAATATTTTTTCATGTTTCGTATGCCCTTACGAATGATGTTAACATTAGCTTTATTCTACGCTAATTTTTTGGTTTTACCAAAAAATAATTTGTTTACTCTAGCTCAGATTCGTTATTCTTAGCTTGTTTGTATGCTTTTGTAACAGGTGCTTTGCCGGCGGCAACGCGTTCTTTATTTGATTTAATTTGCTTTTCGTCGCGGAAACTAAATTTGATTGGCGTACCAGAATAATCATAGGTTTCACGAATCAATCGTTCCAAATATCGTTTGTAGCTCCAGTGCACAAATTTTAAGTTGCTTCCGTGAATAACAAACCATGGTGGATTGTCGTCGGTTTGAACAATGTAGCGTAGCTTCGGGTGCGTGTTCTTAAGCCCTGCTGGTGGATGACGATCGATTGCTTTTTGCAATATCTCGTTTAATACTCGTGTTTTGGTCTCTTGCTTCCTGCGGGCATCGATATCGGTGACAAGGTCGAATAATTTAGAGACATTTTGGCCAGTGATGCTCGATGTAAAAATCAGTGGAGCCCATGGAGTGAATTTAAACGTGTATGAAATACGGGCAGCTAGTGCATCGCGCGTAAACGGGTCTTTGCTAGTGATGTCGTCATGACTTGCTTTCATAGACTTTGAGCGCTGCAGCTTTTCTTTTTTGGTCATTGGCTTCAGAGCTTCAGCTGCTTCTTTTTTGGCAGCACGGGCTTCAGCTGCTTCAATCGCCTTTTCACGTACTTCTTGCAGGCTATCCCACTTGGTGATGACAATCACTAAGCCTTTACCAGCTTCACTGATTAGCCCGGCGAGGCGTTGGTCGAGTTGAGTATTGAGCTCATTGACATCCATAAGGAGTAGGCAGATGTCTGACTCTTCAATCGCTTGAAGGGTGCGAAGCACGCTAAACTTTTCAATGCCAACTTCTTGCTTGCCTTGTCTACGGATGCCAGCGGTATCCAGCAGCTCTATAGTACGTTTGTGGTAGCCAATTTGTACACGGTTGATATCGCGTGTAGTACCAGCGACGTTTGCAACGACTGCTTGCTGTTTACCAGCCAGACGGTTGAACAAATTACTCTTCCCGACATTCGGGCGGCCAATCAAGGCGACCCGCAGAACATCGTCGGCTTCTTTTGCCCGCGCTACCGGTATAAGCGATGCGATTTCATCGAGTAATTCCGACACGCCTGAATTGTGTTCGGCGCTGGTGCGAATAATTGATTTAATACCAAGTCGACGGAAGTCATCGTCTGGCAGGCTATTCTTTAAATCTGCCTTATTAGTGATTAAAATGACGGGCTTTTTGCTTTTTAGTGCCTTTTTGGCAACGCTGCGTTCTTCGTCACCAACATGCTGCGTACTATCAACGACTACAAGTATTACATCGGCCGCAATGGCTGCTTCTTCAATTTGATCTTGAATACTGGCTTCAAATTCGTCTTCTGGGTCTTTTAGTCCAGCGGTATCAACGAGCCAAAACTGTGATTCTTGGCTGTCATTACGGTACGATACTTTACCAATCACATTATCACGGGTGGTTCCGGCTTCACGAGCCACAATCGCCTGCTGCGAACGTACTAAACGATTAAACAGCGAGCTTTTGCCCGCGTTTGCTCGCCCGATAATTGCGACTGTCGGTAGTTTAGTTGCCATATTTAGGCATATTATAACAGAGGTAAAGACAGATTGCGAGCATAAGTGCTATAACGGTGGCGGACCGGTTGATGTTGCATAGTTTGCTGCGCCATTCCATACCCAATTTGCAGAGTCGCCATCTGCATATTTATGAATCGTTGCACCTTCAGTAATCATGAGGTCACTTAGTGTCATGTGATCACCGCTGTTCCAGTAGCTTGCACCACTGCCGGAGCGTAGGCTGGTAAATATCTTTGCGCCAGTAGTGTTGGCGCCAGTAGTGAACGTAACCCACTGCTGTACTTCAACGTTGGCTGTTGTTACCACGTTGCCGCTGGACGCATCTACGGTGCCGCTTCCAGTATTACCGTCACCCTGCCTCCAGACACCTGCGGTTGGCCCGATGCGCTGCGCTTTAGAGGTCCGGATTTTCCAGCTTGCCGTGTACTGAGTGTTTGGTTGCAGTGTACCTGCGCCAGTACCCGTTCTGTACCAGCCAAGATCACCGTTGTAGTCGCTGTTGGTTGCAGTCCATGTAGCGCGCACAGCTCGACCTCGAGTGGCCCACGAGGCTGAAATAAAACTGATTGAGGTGGATCCTCCACTATTGCCCGGCCAGGCATTCCAGTCAGATGAATTCCCGATTGTGTTGGGGTCTAATGCTAAATTCGTCACCACACCCCCGTCCACTTGCCCACTACAAGCACCCGCTTGCG
>JAAXIO010000002.1 GCA_012270305.1 Candidatus Saccharimonadota bacterium | reverse complement strand
GAAGAATCGCTCGCTGCTGCAGCCCTATCAGATGTGCTTATAGCATGGCAGGGGCTTGGATATAACCGTCGTGCAAAGTTTTTACATGAAGCTGCGAAGAAAATTACAGGGAACGGCTCTTTCCCTAGTACATTTGATGAGTTGGTAAAATTGCCTGGCGTGGGCAAGAATACTGCTGGGGCAATTTTGGTATATAGCTTTAACAAACCAGAGCTATTTATTGAGACGAATGTGCGCACGGTGTACATACACCATTTTTTTGCCAACCAAGTTGACATTGATGATAAGCGTATTATTGAACTAGTCGAGCAAACAATTGATTATGAAAATCCAAGACGCTTCTATCAGGCACTTATGGACTACGGTAGTTTTTTAAAGTCTCAAGGTGTTCGTAATACTTCAAGCAGCAAGCAATATAGGCGGCAGCCTGCACTAAAAGGAAGCGTTAGGGAGGTTCGTGGTCAAATTATCCGTACGTTAACTGGCGGCCCGTGTACTACAAACGAATTACGTACAGCTGTTTCGGCAGACGAGCGATTCGATCGTGCACTTAACGGGTTGCTAGCGGATGGGCTCGTTGTATATATTGGTAATCAGCTCGATTTGACCAAATAACCCCTGTAGGTGCATACTTAAGTAATGCGTTTACACATTCTAGCGATAGCAGCTGTTTTCTCAGGATTGTTAGCTTTGGTCGCTATTAACCAACAGGCTAATGCTGCTATTACGATTACTGAAGAAAAAATTGCAAAAATTAAGAATCACTGCACTGAGAACCAGGCAACATTGAATCGCCTACACCAAACAGATGCTTTTTTGCGGACAAACCGAGGCGAACTATACCGCGCAATAAGTGATAAACTTATGGTTCCGTTGAATCGTCGTTTGGCATCGAACCAACTTGATGCAGGAAGTTTGCTAACCATTACAGCTGACTACAATAAAAAGTATCGTGTGTTTTTTGATGCCTACATTAGTTACGACAATGCTATGTCGAAGCTGCTAAGTATCGACTGCAGCCGCCAACCGGTGAGTTTTTATAACGGGCTCGTCGAGGCTAGAGAGCAGCGCCAGCTGTTATCAGCGAGCAATCAGGCTATCTTAGATTTAATTCGAAGCTATGGTTCTGAGTTCGAACTATTCAAAAACGAATTTGAGGCTGAAGCGTAATGGCCGAGAGTAAGCATTCTGCACAACATGCTGCAGCACTGCGATCTACGAGCGTTGCAGCAGTTCAAGGGAGGCAGTTCTACTCATGATTATAGGGGTGATTGGCATCTCGTTATTTTTAGTATACGTAGCATTGAGTCTATATGTTAGTAGCGGAACATTGCAGCTAGATTTGTCGCGCCCTGGTTACGACAGTGCCAGAAAAGAGGCCGTAAAAGGCAGTGAAGTATTTAAGGGCTACTCTGAAGATGGCCCAATTGATGCTCAGTCATTGAATGAATTCGAAACACTGTATAGGCAAAAAGCTGCAGAAGCATTAATTGAGATAGATGCGTTTTCGGGTGATGTGCTGAGTGACGAGACGCTTTCGCTAGAATAATGCCATATGTTGCAATGTAATTCACTTATTGACCCAGAAGTTATGCGCATACTACTAAGCGGTGGTATAGGGGTTTTACGTACCGACACGTTGTACGGTGTGGTGGCATCGGCTGCAAATGAGGCGGCGGTAGAACGGGTGTTTGCGCTGAAAGGTCGTGACGATAATAAGTCACCCATAGTACTAATAGCCAATAAGAACCAACTATTTGACGCAGTAGATAGTGCCAGTGAAAAAATACTATCTAACGTCTGGCCTGGTCCAGTGAGCGTGATTATCCCTGCGGTACATGCTCCGGACTGGATTCAACGCGGCAACCAGTCGGTGGCGTATAGGCTACCTGACGATTCAAGCCTGCAGCAGTTATTAACGAGTACTGGTCCATTAATTGCCCCGAGTGCTAATCCTCAAGGACAACCCCCAGCAGTGACAATCCAGGAGGCAATTAAGTACTTCGGCGATAGTGTAGATTTTTATGTAGATGGTGGCCAGGTTCATAATGCTACCGCGTCGCAGCTGCTTCAAGTGCAGCCTAATGGAGGTGTAAAACGACTCCGATGATTGACCCGAATGATTTTGTAATCACTAGAAAACGCAAAAAATATAAGTTTGCCAAATTTAGCAATGCAGAAAATTGTTTTGAATTTGATGAGTGGCAACCACAGGCAATTGATGTGGTTGAGCTTGGTGCTGGTACTGGGCTTTTTAGTGTTGAACTCGCAAAGCGTCATCCCGAGCGCACATTTGTAGCAATTGACGTAAAAGCAGATCGTTTGCAGAAGGGTGCGTATGCGGCACTCGAACAAGATATACGGAACATATTCTTTATACGCGCCAGGGCCGATCAAATAGGCGAACTATTTACGGCTCATTCGGTACGTGAGCTATGGCTGACATTTGCTGATCCGTACCCTAAAAATCGCTCCGCCGGACGTCGGATGTCACATCCTACATATTTACAGAAGTACGCATCGCTACTGGGTGTAGATGGATCATTTATTATCAAGCACGATAACCCCGCGTTCTTCCATTGGAGCTTAGAACAGCTTGTGGAATCTGGCTGGAAAATCAACGAATTATCATTTGATTTACATCAATCGAATTTGTCTGAAGACTACAAAATTATGACTTCATACGAACAGCGATGGATCGAAGAAGGCAGGATAACGCAGCTGGTGCGCGCTACGGTACAATAGAAGTATGCAACTATCTGATTATTCTAAAAAAGCAATTTCAACAGATTTATATAACAATAAAAACCAAGCGATTGATAGCCACGCTATGCTTGAAAAAGTCTTCGGGTTAGTAGGTGAAGCGGGTGAGGTTGCTGAAAAATTCAAAAAGATTCTACGCGACAAGGCTGGTGAAGCCACAGAAGAGGATAAGAAAGAACTTATGAAAGAATTGGGTGACGTGCTATGGTACGTAAACTCAGTCGGTATGTACTTAGGTTATTCGCTCGATGAAATCGCACAGTCAAACCTAGATAAAGTACTGAGTCGAAAAAGCCGTGGCGTTACAAAGGGAAGTGGCGATAACCGCTAAGCTATTTGAGGTGTGAGCGCACCCACGAGTCGATTGAGCCCGCGCCCATACATAGTACTAAATGACCAACCAAACGGTGCTGTTCAATTGCCTCCCATAAGTCGTCGTTTAAATCTACTACTTCTACGCTAGAGCGGTTTGTGATATCAGCAATTAACTCACTTGGTCGCAGCACTGGCAAAGTTTTATCTTCACGGCTTAGGTAGGTTGGCAGCCAGTAGATGCGATTCGCATTTTCAAAAGCTGTTCGGTACTGAGGTTTGACTTCGTATTCTCGAGTGTTTTGATGTGGCTGGTAAACGAGAACTACCGTATCCGATATTTCTGTGGCAAGCTGCAGGGTGGCTGTAATCTCGGTAGGGTGATGGCCATAGTCGCTATATAAATTATCAGCCAGTTTCTCGAACCGGCGGTTTGTACCTGGAAAGGATTCTATAGTTTGAGATGAATGAGGTAGCCCTAGAAACTCCAATGCTTTTAGTACTAGTGTTGAGTTTCGGCGATTATGTTCTCCGGCTAACCCAGTATCTTGCACCTCGGTATCTTGCAATTGCCATAGCTTTTCTTCAGGCAAGTTTGGTAGCCATGCATAGTCGCGTCGCCAGCCGATAGAGTGATTGGACTGGCGTAAAAAGTCACTGAAAGCTGTAAAGTAATCATCGCGTGTTGGGTAGGTGTCCACATGGTCGTAGCCAATAGTGGTAATAAGTGATAAATGGGGTGTAAACCGCAAGAAGTTCTTATCAAATTCATCACATTCATATACAAAGTATTCGCTACCAGGTTGGTATTGTGCACTTGGTCCGAAACTAAGGGTAGTACCGATTGCATAGCTAACAGGCATGCCAAGCTGCTGCAGAGCCCACACTAACATACCGGTCGTGGTAGTTTTTCCATGTGTGCCGCTGATGGCAATCAGTTTTAAGTTTTTTTCTTGAATAATTTGGCTGAGTAGCTCGTCTCGCTTCGAGCAGGTAATGCCAAGTTTTTGGGCCATAAGTAATTCAGGGTGATTACTCGGCAATGCAGCAGTATGCACGAACCAGTCGATAGGTGACTGGCTGTGCAGCTTCTTTATGTGCTTTGCATCTTGCTTAAAATATACGGTAATGCCACGCTTTTCGAGTTCGTCAGTCATTAGGCTGTGCTGCGTATCGCTCCCGCTCACGGTATAACCGGCATCTTGTGCTAGCTGCGCCAAGGCACCGATACCAACGCCACCGATACCGCTAAAGAAAATGTTCATGCTTTTTAGTATAGCACCTAAGTTAGTAATTTTTACGTGTATTTTACAGTAGTAGAATAGACAAAATGTAGTATAATAAACGTAAACAATACGCAATATAAAAATTAGAACATGCACGTTATACAGTATTTTATTCGCAGAATGTTACAGCGTCGTCATTTTTGGCGGTACGCTACATTTTCTGAAGTTGCAGAATTGTACGCTTCAAGAATGCTGCGCCTATTCGCAGTTCGTCTTGCTTCCACCTTTACGTCGATATTCTTATATCAAGAAGGTTTTTCACTTACCTTTATTGCGCTCTATTTTGCCGCACTCTATGGAGTAAAATTATTGCTAACCCCGCTTTGTGCGCTCTTAATTGCACGGCATGGTCCAAAACATGCCACATTAATAAGTAACTTCGTGTCGGCCGCGGCAATGTTGGTGTTGCCATTCGTGACCGACCCGGTGTACGGCACGCTTGCTTTAGGTGGCTGGTTGATCCTGCAAGCACACTCGATTGCCCTAAATAATCTTGCGTATTTAGTTGATTTTTCAAAAGTGAAACATGTTGCCCATGCCGGTAAAGAAATAGGGTATATGAATATTGTTGAAAAGATAGCAGCCGGAGTTAGTCCACTCCTGGGTGGAACGATTGCCTTTTTGTTTGGTGCAGAAAGTATTATGTTTATCGCTGCGATATTCTTTTTGCTGTCGGCTGGCCCACTGTTTCTTACGGCAGAGCCGATACGGCTACAGCACGGGCTTAATTTTAAGCAATTCCCTTGGGGTGTCGTGTGGCGATCTATGCGTGCAGACTTCGGCGTTGGGTTTGACATATTTGCCACGGCAACGGCATGGTCTCTATTCTTGGTAGTCGTGGTATTCTCATCTGGTACAGATAAAGTCTACGCCGAAATTGGCTTTGTTACGTCCGTAACATTGTTTGTGGCACTTGCTTCATCGTACATGTTCGGTAAGTTAATCGACCATAGGCGCGGTAGGGAGTTACTCCGCTTTGCCGGGTCGGCAAATGGTGTTGTACACGCGCTGCGTATATTTGTAACGACGCCGTTTGGTGTGGTGCTTCTGAACGCAATTAACGAAGCCACAACGGCTGGGTATGCTATGCCGTTCATGCGGGGTATGTTCGATAACGCCGATATAACGAAGCGTAGAATAGAGTATTTAACAGTAATGGAAATGGTGGCTAACCTGGGTGCAGTGGTGGCTGCCCTACTGCTCGCCGGACTGTTTGCACTATATGAAGGGGAGTTTGCGCTAAAAGCATTCTTTTTGATGGCGTCTGTCGCCGTGTTGCTGATTATCACTCCTCGCTTCGCCCTCTATCAAAAGTAATGAGCGTGCTATACTAAATCCAGATATAAGGGTGAGGTACCATCGGTTACGGTGACGGATAAACAGCAAATCAAAGCGGGAATTAACTGGTTGCAACGCGTGCAAACGTGGAAGCTCGTGTTAATTTTGGTTGTGTTGTTATTGCTTACTGCAACATTTCTTAGGCTCAACAACATTGGTATGGTTGAGCGCCGGAACGCGGTTATTACCGCTGACGAAGCAGGTGATGATGAAGTAACACGCTCGAGGTTATATCAACTGCAGCGGTATTCTGCCGCGCATATGAATGCCGACACGGGTGTGGTGTACTTAGCAGAGCAGTACCAGCGTGATACGGAACGCGCAATTGCTGCCGCCAGCATGAACAATGGAGGGAACAATATTAACGCCCAGGCGGACGCAGTCTGTAAGGCGCAGCACTCAGGGTATTCGCAGGCCTATGTGCAGTGTTTTGCAGCCGAATTGGCAAAATATCCATCGGGCAGCAACGCGCCAGATAAGGCAAATCTACCTAACCCTAGTCTGTACCGTCACACTTTTTTCAGTCCAGATTGGTCACCAGATTTTGCAGGTTTTAGTGTACTGGCGAGTGCTCTGTTAACAGGGGTGATACTTCTTCGATTGTTGGCCGCGGCCCTCTTAAGAGTCTTACTCCGCCGTCACTACAGGAGTATTTAAGTGTTGACAGGGGCCACCCCTTAGGCGTACGCTAACTCTTGTAAGAACTAATAGGAGGTATAAGACCAATGGCTTACAAGCACACAAACTCGAAGGGCATCACATACTACCTACACAAGACAGAAGTAACCCTTCGTGGCGGTAAACCACAAACCATCTACTTCTTCGCGAAAGTAGAGAAGAATGCAAAGGGTGAACCAGTAGATCTACCTGATGACCGCATTGTAAAAGAAAACCCACGCAACGGTTTCCTTACTGTATCGAAGAAAAAATAGTCTAACCAAAGCGTTAGCAAAAAATACATTAAAATCGTATTGAAACATAAGCGCCTTTGATGCTAAAGTAGTATCAAACAAACAGGTGCCAAAAATGCCTCGTGCTTTATAAGCGAGGGTTGTGGTCCGCAGTAACCCGCCCCTCGCCAAGCGGGGCTTTTTTGTATTTTAGGGGTATAATATTAGCAATGACTTCAATGATTGATGTACGTGATCTTACTAAGGTGTATAACGGTGAGCCGGTAGTTGACGGTGTAAGTTTTACCGTAAAAAAGGGTGAGATATTCGGTATTTTAGGGCCGAATGGCGCTGGAAAAACCACCACCTTAGAAATGCTTGAAGGGCTCCGGACAATAGATGACGGCTCAGCAACCATAGACGGTATAGACGTTGCATCAAACCCGCGTCGTATCCGCTCACTTATTGGCGTACAGCCGCAGACGCCAAGCTTCGAAGAAAAAACCAAACTAACTGAGCTAATTAATTTTTTTGCGGCAACCTACGGAAAAACAGTCAATGCCCGTGAGTTCCTTGCGGATGTTCAGCTACTCGAAAAGGCAAACAGCTACCCCGAGCAGCTATCAGGCGGGCAACGGCAGCGTTTTTCAATAGCTGCTGCGCTGGTGCATAGCCCTAAAGTATTTTTCTTAGATGAACCAACAACTGGGCTCGATCCGCAAGCACGGCGGAATTTGTGGGAGCTGATTAAAGAAGTTCGTGACCGTGGGGTGTCGGTGGTGATGACAACACACTACATGGACGAAGCTGAAATACTTTGTGATCGCATTGCGGTGATGGATGGTGGCAAGATTGTTGCACTCGACACCCCAAAGCGCTTAATTGCGGCTCTGCTCAAAAAAGGGTTTAAAAAACCGCAGCAAGTACAGCAGGCAAACCTAGAGGATGTATTTATTGATCTTACGGGTAAGGAGCTTCGGGAGTGATTATGCAAAAAGTAAAGCAAGCATTACTGCCTGTATTCGTTTTTGCCACCATAGATATACGCAGGTTATTCCGCGATAAAATCGCCATCTTTTTTACTTTTTTGTTCCCGCTGATATTTTTATTTATTTTTGGTGGTATTTTTGGTCAAGATAGCTCAGTTTCGTTCAATGTTGCACTGATTGATCAGGCAGATAGTCAATTTTCTCAGCAGTTTACTGAGCAACTCAAAAAAGGTGGCGTGCTAGAGGTAGACTCGACTCTCCGTACTATTAGTGACGCCGCTACTGCGATGGAGCGCAGCCAAATAGATGCCATAATCGTGCTGCCGCCTTCGTTTGGTGAAAGCCAGGCAGCTACTAACTACCCAAGTGGAGAGGTACGCTTACAATATAGCAAAAACAATCAACAGGCAGGCCAGGCGCTATCTTCAATACTCGAATCTCACCTGGATTCACTCAATAAATCAGTAGTAGGCACTCAACCGCAGCCGTTTACAGTATCGATAGAACCAACCGGCAAACCGGGGTTATCAAGCTTAGATTATTTGTTCCCAGGTTTAGTAGGGTTTACAATTCTTGGCCTGGGGCTGTTTGGTCCAACCAGTGTTTTCCCGCGCCTTAAGCAGCGTGGTGTTTTGCGGCGCTATCATACCACCACTCTTCAGGTGTGGCAGTTTGTACTCGGCAACGTCTTATCCAACTCTGCTGCAGCGCTCCTGGCAGTAGCGGTTATGATAACAGTTGCAATTACCGTTCCACTGTTCGATGTATCTATACAGGGCAATATTCTATTACTGGCTTTATTTGTTGTTCTTGGTGCGGTAGTAATTTTTGGTATTGGATTATCTATCGGCGGCTGGGCAAAAAATGAGAACCAAGCGGCACCGTTATCAAACCTAGTGTCATTTCCCATGATGTTTTTATCTGGTACATTTTTCCCGCGGTTCCTTATGCCGGAGTGGCTACAGAACGTATCATCGTTTTTGCCGCTTACTCCATTTATCGATGGTGTGCGTATGATCATGGTAGAAGGTAGAGGCCTGCTTGATGTTATGCCTCAATTTGGCATGCTGGCAGTATGGGGCATTATTATTTACGCGCTTGCGTTTCGTGTGTTTCGTTGGGAGTAGATTGACTTTATTTTGAATTTATGTTATATTATTCGCATGGAATCAATGGCTCCTACGCCGGGTAACCAAGATCAAGAAGACTTATTTGGTACCGGATCAGCATCCACAAATGGCTTGAATGGCTCCAGTTATAGTGGGTCAGAGACATCGAAAAAGAGGAGACAGAAAAAACTGAAAAGAACAGGCCGCCATACTGTCGAGCCTAGCGGTCGCGATATTAGCAGGATGATCGCAAATGCTGAAGAGCCAGATGTGAGATCGCGCGAGGAAGTGCGCCACTGTTATAAAAATGGCGCTAGCTTAGCTAGAAAGGCTCTCAAGTCTGCAGTTCAAAGAGCTGAAGATGCACGAAACGAAGAGTACTTAGCCGCCGACCCAGACAATAGGTCGCGTGATGAGGCCGCTGCAGACCGAGCTTATGCCGCTAGAATACGAACTATTCACGATTCGATTGCTGAAAACTAAACTGTCGGTATCGATATATAACAAAATGTTGATGACCCTGAGTTGCTGGTAAAGTTTGGTGTTCCGTTATAGGATGTGAACTCGTTCGTACCTGTCTGTCGCACCACGCCTGATGTGCCACAATCTTGGTTCGTTCCTTCCAGGAAGTAGATAATCAACACGGGATTACTGACACCGTCAATAATGCGATTTGATGCATATGAAAAAACTGGACCAAGTGCTTGCCAGTTGGCAGACTGCACCGGAGGAGTTGTCGTATTTGGCAAGCTACCGATCTTTAATAATTCGTTGTTGAATGTAGTATTCCGATACGATGGTGTAGCGCTATCGATACCCCAGCACAGAGTGTTAGAATCGGCAAATCCGTTTCCAATACAGCTATTTGAATTTACAGGGTATGCACTGAAGGCGATGGTATATGATCGAACAAGTTTAATTGCCGCATTAGCTGTAGAGATCCTGGCCGTATTATTTGCGCGCTGAGATATACCATTATATGCCACTATACTGATTGAAGCGAGAATGGCGATAACAACGATGACTATTAAAAGCTCAACGATTGTGAATCCATACTTTGAAGTTATCATGTAATTTACACTATATAAAAAAAGCATAACCATGTAAAACCACAGGTTATGATGTTTCGGTAATAAACACAATTTAATAATATGGTGGGGGTGGCTGGGATTGAACCAGCGACCAACAGGTTATGAGCCCGCTGCTCTAACCGCTGAGCTACACCCCCATACGGTTTACACTCTTGGTATTATACCGTAAAAACCTGCTATTATGGCACATTTTACCCTTGTAAGCTATAATTATCAGTAACAAGGCGAAAAATTGCCATGAAAAATATAAACAAGATAAACATTCGCAGGTGGTATTACCACATTCGGCATAATTACATCACACCTAACAATATTGTGATGATTATTGGTTTAGTAATTGCAGTCAGTTGGGCATGGGGATCTGTACAGGCGATGGAGCGGAATTACACGTTGCAAAAAGGTGTTGATTTGAAGCGCTACCAATTGAGGTTGGCTCAACTGCAAAAGCAAAAGCTCCAGTACGAGCAAAACTACTACAGCAGCGATGAATATAAAGAGCTAGCGGTGCGCGAAAAACTAGGGTTAGTAATGCCGGGCGAGAAAGTACTCATTCTACCAGAGAACACCGTGCCACCAGATGAAGAGGTTTCTATTTCTGCTGCGCCGCGTGTGGTAGAGCAAAATAACATACAGCAGTGGATTAACTTTTTATCGGGCGCATCGTTTCATAGCTTGCGAGACTAAGGTATCTCTGTTACAATTGCAAAGCACTCGTATCGCGGGGTGGAGCAGTCTGGTCAGCTCTACGTCGTTCGATCGCTCATAACCCAGGTTATGAATATATTAGGCCAGGTCATGATACACAACAATATCGCGGGGTGGAGCAGTCTGGTCAGCTCGCGTGGCTCATAACCACGAGGTCAGAGGTTCAAATCCTCTCCCCGCAACCAAGAAATCACGGTCACCATTTGGTGGCCGTTGTTTCTTGATTATCTAATTAATAAGTAATTAAGTATTGAAGAGCAATGCTCGCTAAAGCTCCTTAAATAGCACATACGATACTTGTATGTGATTTATTTCACTGTGAGAACAATAAAGCCGCTCTATAGTGAACATAGATGTCATTAAGATAAAGGAGCTGCCAGTGCCCTATAGTGCAATAAGTGATTTGCCCGATAATGTGCGAAATGTGTTGCCAAAACACGCCCAGGAAATTTACAAAGAGGCATGCAATAGTGCTCTTGAACAGTATAAGCATGATAATAAACGTGATGGTAATGAAAGCCAAGAAGAGGCCGCTCATAAAGTAGCTTGGAGTGCTGTGAAAAAAGCAGGCTACAGTAAGGGAGATGATGGTACATGGCATGAAAACTCGAAAGAGTAGGCCTAGTTAGTGATCATTACAATTCTAGGTAATGCAGTATTTCGATAATTAGAAGTAACTTGAAAGGAGATGCGATGAGCGTACTAAACGGTAAAAAGATAGCCTTACTATCAGCTAACGGATTCGAGGATAGTGAATTACTACAGCCCTTAGAGGCCGTAAAAGATGCAGGAGCCGTGGTAGAAATAATATCTGCAGAAGCAGGTAAGATTACCGGGAAAAACGAATCAAATGTATCGGTTGATAAGACTGTTGATGAGGTTTCTGCGACTGATTATGATGGTCTTTTATTGCCTGGTGGCGTACTGAATCCGGATATAATGCGGCAAAATAAAACTGCAGTGGCTTTCGTAAAAGACTTTTTTGAACAACATAAGCCAGTGGCTGCAATATGCCATGCCCCATGGCTGCTGGTGGAAGCTGACGTTGTGGGTGAGCGAACGCTTACTTCATGGCCGGGTTGACGAACAGATATTATGAACGCGGGTGGGAATTGGTGGGTAGAAGAGGTGGTTGTGTACCAAGGGCTTGTGACCAGCCGCAATCCAGATGATTTACCCGCATTCATAAGTAAAGCAATAGAAGAGTTTGGCGAAGGTAAGCACGAAGGACAAACTTCGTAGTAACAAATATTGAAGGAGATTTTATGCAGAACAGTATTACCGCTACTATTTTAGTATGCACTCTCAGTTCATCGCCAAAAAAGTCATCTAGTGAATTAATCGCTAAAGAGCTAGCTGATGAATTTGAAAAGCACGATGTAACAAGTAACATTATTCGAGTAGCTGACTACCATATAAAGTTTGGTGTTGAAAAAGACATGGGCGAGGCTGACGAGTGGTCGAGTATTAGAGAACGTGTAGTTGGGTCGGATATATTAATTATTTCTACTCCAAT
>JAAXIO010000031.1 GCA_012270305.1 Candidatus Saccharimonadota bacterium | reverse complement strand
TCACCGAAACCGATGGTGCGCGTCTAGCTGCAACTGTCGGGGAGCTCTATTAATCCGACCATCGCAGTCCGTCAATCCGTATAAAAAAAGTACTAAAAAAGTTTGTCGAAGTAACACTCAAAGATACAATACTCGGCACTCCATTTCGCTACGCCACAGAAGGCTTCTTCCAGGTAAACATCCCCCTATACGAACAAGCGCTCTATGACATGAAGCAATGGCTGCCTAAAGGCAAGACGGTTGATATGTATAGCGGTGTTGGTACAATCGGCTTAACCATTGGCGGCAGCGACGTTACATTGGTGGAGCTCGACGAACATGCTGTCCGCGAAATGACGCAGAATATATCCAGGCTTGGATCATCCGCTAGCGCCGTCCACGCCGCCAGTGAAGCAGCCCTCGAGCACATTACTACTGACGCTACTATTATCCTCGATCCACCTAGGGCAGGCTTACACCAACACGTTATTGATCGCCTGATTGAGCAAGCACCGGAGCGGATTGTCTATTTAAGTTGTAACCCTGTTACTCAAGCCCGCGATGTAGAACTACTCGCTGAAGTATATGGCATTCGCGCACATAAAGGCTATAACTTTTTTCCGTGCACGCCACACATTGAGCATCTAGTTGTACTAGACAAAAAAGCATAAGCATCCCTTGACGAGGTTTATGTGCGAGCAGTACAGTTAGATTATGACACGTGGCTTTACTGTGGTTGAAATTCTAATAGTAGTAGCTGTTATTAGTATAATTACGAGCTTAGCGACTGCCGTAACTATTCAGAATCAACGACAGGCTAGCGACTGGCAAGCTCAAGGTTTGGCAGCCACGATTAAGTCGGCTGCTGAACGATACTACATGAAGAACAGTGAATATCCCGTGCCGAGTGTTGCTACCGGCAGTTCAACAGACCACACCAGTCCGTCAACCATAAACTACCAGACAGTATCTAATGTGTTCAATATACCCATCAATGTTTTGAATACAAACAAGGTGAAGCTGGTTATATGCCATACTAACTGCCTTGGTTCGAATGTAAATAAAGGGTATGTATACTACCTCACCAAGTCAGACGTAGCCACTACCGGTGCGCGAAGTTACAGTTTCCCTCGCAGCGAAGGCGGTAGCTGCACATACACTATGCCATCACCCGAACCTGGCGGAAGCGCCTCGCTTACCGCTTTTTGGTCGCACCAACAAAACAATTGGATTGTCATGAGGAGTGACAACGGCACCGTCACTACATCAGATTCAACTACCTGTCCGTTTAAATCGCTTTAATTCGCCTATATACAAACTTCGCAGCTACCCGCCAACCTGTTTTTGCATCAGTATCGAATTGCTTAATTTCACCACCGCGTACCTCTGCAATCTGTACCAGTGCTGGGTTATACGGTGCTAGCGTACGGTAATACTGTAGATCCTGCGGGCCAGGGTTCGTTCTGCCAGGAAACACGCTCAAGAACTTAGTTCGTCCAATATCATCGAAGTAACTCGACTGACCTTTCGGTGGTAAGTACAGCTCTGCGCTTAAGTTCATACGACTCACGATTTTCTGAATATCACTCAGAAGAAGTTTTGAACTGCCTGATACGTACAGATACAGCTGCTTCTTCGTGGTAAGACAAAGTGTCGCGTTCGCCACCCGGCTCACCGGCACCCCACGAACAATCACATGGTCGACATCAATACTCATGCCGAATTTATTTTTAGCAATCTGCTCAAGCGCCATGTCATCGTAGACACTATCATTCATATTGTCATTGTACCACTAGGGGCGGCATTGTCCACTTACTGCTACAATAAGGGGGTGGACTTTACAAGTAGATACAAGAAGTTAAATGACCGCCAAAAACAGGCGGTTGATCATATTGACGGACCACTCCTTGTAGTAGCCGGCCCTGGCACAGGCAAAACCGAGCTACTCAGCATGCGCGCGGCTAATATCCTTAAAACGACCGATACACTGCCAGAGAACATCTTATGCCTTACGTTTACCGAGAGTGGAGCCGCCGCCATGCGGAAACGTTTGAGCGAAATCATTGGCAGCGACGCCTACAAGGTGGCAATTCACACCTTTCACAGCTTCGGAACAGAAGTAATTAATCATAATGGGGAATACTTTTACCAGGGTGCTAACTTCCGGCCAGCTTCAGATTTAAACGCCTACGAACTACTACGAACATTATTTGATTCGCTCGACTTTTCCAATCCACTATCGAGCAAAATGAATGGGGAATACACACACCTACGTGATACAATCACGGTCATCTCAGAGCTGAAGAAGAGCGGTCTTACTAATGAAGAACTTTTGCAGCTGATTGATGCAAACGACGCTGTGCTCGATGCAATTGAGCCGCAGCTCGCCGAAGTTTTTTCTAGTAGAATCTCTCGTAAAACAATCGACCAACTCACTCCAATTGCTGCACAAATAGCTGAACTACCCGCCAGTGCCATGCCGCCAGGCATTAGTCCACTTCAGAATGTACTCGCGCTTAGTA
>JAAXIO010000037.1 GCA_012270305.1 Candidatus Saccharimonadota bacterium | reverse complement strand
CTGACCAATCGGAATTGGGGCTATTTTACTTGCTTCGCCAACTGTAAGCTGAATCAACGGATGGTACTCGCGTATGTACTCTAAGATCATATCGGTTGAGAACTCACTAGAATCTGTACGTGAACTATATATATGCAACGTTTGCACAGAAGGCCAATCGACGGCATGTATCAGTCTCTTCAACGCCTGGCGTTCAAACATAGCTCGATCTTGAGATGATATTGACGCACGAGCGTTGATGTAACGCGAACGAAGTAACTGTTTCATAGTCTTAGTATAGCGATTGGTAGACAAAAATCCCTGGTTATGCTATAATGAAATTATATGGGTACTAGTGGTACCCGGATGAATACCGAAATTACTGCAATATTCACTTGTTACTTAATTCCGATCGTTCATCGAAATAATTCATGAACGAAAGGAATTCATGCCACAATCACGTAGCCGCACCTTTAGTGCGCGTAAATCACCAAGCTCAAACAACGGTGGACGCCCGGCGTCACGCCGATTTAACCGACCCGCGAACCGCAACCAAAAAGGACCGCGAAAAGCATTCATCAACCCGAGTAAGTTCATCAACCGAACACCTACGGCTGCCCGCGTTGTCGCCTACGAACCGACTCACCAGTTTACCGACTTTGCGCTAGTACCGAGTCTTCAAAAGAATCTCGCTCAAATAGGGTTTACTACGCCAAGTGCTATTCAAGACCAAGCGATTCCATTAGCACTCCAAGGCCATGACATACTAGGATTAGCTAACACTGGCACCGGTAAAACTGCAGCATTCTTACTGCCAATCCTTAACCAGCTTGCAAGCACGCGTGAAACAATGAGTGTACTAGTGATGGCACCAACTCGTGAGCTCGCACAGCAAATCAACGATGAAGCACGCCGCTTTTCAGCTGGCATGAAGCTATACTCAACAGTCGTCGTTGGTGGCACTAATATTGAGCGCCAGATCCGTGAAATCAAGCGTCGACCGCACATTATTATTGGTACACCTGGTCGTTTGAAAGACCTGGAAGACCGCGGTGCGTTGAGGTTCGATACCATCAAGCATTTTGTACTCGATGAAGCCGACCGCATGCTCGATATGGGATTCATCGCCGATATCCGCCGAGTAGCAAGCCTGCTCCCAACCGATCGTCAAACACTCTGTTTTTCTGCAACTATTACACCGGCTATCCAAACGCTGGTAGGTGAGTTCTTAACAAACCCCGAAGTCATATCAGTGCGTACAGGCGAGACCAGCGACCACGTGTTACAAGATATTATTGAAGCAACCGACAAAGCACACAAGCACGAACTGTTAACAGCAATGTTGCAAAAAGATGAGTTCGAAAAAGTACTCGTGTTCGGTGAAACCAAGTTTGGCGTGCAGCGCCTCGCCGATAGCTTAGGCAAATCCGGCATTACCTCTGAAGCCATTCACGGCAATAAATCTCAGAGCCAGCGACAGCGCGCCCTGAACGCCTTTAAAGCCAACCGCGTAAAAGTACTGGTTGCTACCGATGTAGCTGCCCGAGGACTCGATATTCCAAATGTGAGCCACGTGATTAACTTCGATACACCAGCTACCTACGAAGACTACGTTCACCGTATTGGACGAACTGGTCGCGGCGGCGCCCACGGAACCGCGTATACATTTATTGATAAAAAATAGGAGGGCACGCTTTCAGTGGCTACGTTTCCAATCGTTGAAACAACACTCGATCAAATAGTTGGGGGCGGACAGACCCTTGGTATCTACCCAGATGGACGCAAATTATTCGTATGGGGTGGGCTACCGGGCGAAACTGTTCGAGTGCAAGTTACCAAGAAACGCTCTAAGCTAGTTGAAGGTAGGGTAGTTGAGGTCTTATCACTATCAGACCAACGGATCAACCCTAAAGACCCCAGCAGCTTCCTGTCTACCAGCCCCTGGCAGATTATGTCACCCGAAGCAGAGACACACTACAAAGCTGCGCTGATTGAGGAGGCATTCGAGCTACACAATATCGTACTGCCAGATGCAATAGAGGTAGCAACAAATGGTCAACGGTATGGCTACCGAAACAAAGTGGAATTTAGCTTCTACTGGGATACCGATACATCACAACTTGAGCTAGCGTTTTTCATCCGCGGTAGCAAAGGCAAAGTTCCTGTTGAAGGCACCTCACTTGCCAGCGACAACATCAATCGGCTCGCTGTCCAAATTCGCGACATACTACGGTCGAAACCGATTGAAGGACGCTCCCTTAAAACCTTACTTATTCGCTGCAATCAAGCGGGTGATTGCGTGTGGCAGCTTTACATAAAAGACGACCTGCCTAACTTGCTCACCGAAACTGATGTGGCGAGTTTAGCGGCAATTGGCGGGGAGCTTATTTATTCCGACCCTCGCAGCGCGGCAAGCCGTATTACAAAACGGCTTAAGAAATTTGGCGAAGTAACACTCGAAGATGCAATACTCGGCACACCATTTCGCTACGCCACAGAAGGCTTTTTTCAGGTAAACATCCCCCTATACCAACAAGCTCTTTCTGACATGAAGCAATGGCTGCCAGAGGGCAAGACAGTTGATATGTACAGCGGTGTTGGCACAATCGGCTTAACCATTGGCGGCGACAACGTTACATTAGTGGAGCTCGATGAACATGCCGTCCGTGAAATGACGCAGAATATATCTAGGCTTGGCTCATCTGCTAAGGCCGTCCACGCCGCCAGCGAAGCAGCCCTCGAGCACATTACTACTGACGCTACTATTATCCTCGATCCACCTA
>JAAXIO010000011.1 GCA_012270305.1 Candidatus Saccharimonadota bacterium | reverse complement strand
TTTTTTCTTGAACAACTGGAGGTTTCGATGTATTTCTAGAATCTGGCTCCTCCACTTGTGGGCTTGTGGGCTTCGGCAGCGAAGGCACAGGTCGCACTGGAGTAACCGGTAGCGGACGCTTCATAGGGTTTAGGTCAGCAGTAGAATCTACTACATCCATAAACCGCCCTGCCCTACGAACACCTACTGCTCCAGGTGTTGCCGTCGACTTAGTGACATTTCTTGACGCTGAAATGCTTGCTTGCTTCGGTGCGGCAGTCGGCATGGTGGCTTGCCGGCTCGGAATCGATACACGCTGCACCGGTTGCGCGCTAGGAGTTGAATTAGTTTCTTGAGCCGATACAGCCTTACTATTCACACTCTTGCCGTTCATGAGGGAATTTACCGCTCTATCGAGTTCATCAAAATCAATGTCGCCCACGTACTATTTCTTTCCTACTTCAAATGCAGCTTCAATAATTGCTTCAAATTCTTTTGATTTCAGACTCGCGCCACCCGGTAATAGTCCGTCCACGCCAGGCGTCTGCAGATATTCACGAGCATTTACCGATGAGACACTGCCGCCGTAAATTACCCGCACCAGCTCAGCAGTTTCTTTGCCATACAAGTGGTCGATTTGATGGCGAATGGTTCGGACGGCCGCTTCAACATCTTTGGTCGTAGCGCTATTACCAGTTCCAATCGCCCAAACCGGCTCGTATGCAATTACCATAGTTTGCACTTCATCGGCAGTTAAATTCGCTAATCCGCCCACTAATTGATCGTGAAGCACGCCAGTTGTTTCTTTATTTGTACGTTCATGCGCAGTTTCGCCCACGCATAGTACCGGTGTAATGCCATGGCGAACCGCCGCCTGGACTTTGGCACGAATCTCTTTGTCGTGCTCTTTGAAAATATGGCGCCGCTCAGAGTGCCCAATAATGGCGTACTGCACAAGCCCTCGTAATTGGTGTGCTGACACTTCGCCTGTAAAAGCACCTTCGTCTTTGAAGTATAAGTTCTGTGCGGCAAGTTTAAATAGCTTTCGCTCAGGCTGAAGACTAAGCGATTGTAGGGCCAATAACCCAGGAGCAAGCACCATTTCAACATTTCGGTGATTTTTTAGTAATTTACCTAATTTGTGCACATATAAACTGGACTCATGTACCGTGAGATTCATTTTCCAGTTACCGATAATTAATGTTTTCTTGCTCACCCTAGTTATTAACGCTTACGCTTTATTTCCTTTAGTGTACCGAAGTTTTTGCTAGGCGTCTAGCAAATGTTCAATTCCTGGTAATGTTTCGCCAGCCATCAGTTCTAAACTCGCTCCACCCCCTGTCGAGATATGGCTGAAACTATCGCCGTTTTTAGAGTCCCAGTGAATTGCAAAGTCAGCAGTATCACCACCACCCACAATAGATTCGGCGCTCGCGTTTTGAGTCATGGCACGGGCAACAGCAGCCGATCCGTTAGAAAATGCTTCTTTTTCTGCAAATCCCATCGTCCCGTTCCAAATAATTGTTTTTGCGTTCGCGATTGTACGCGCAAAGTGCTCAGCGGTAGCTGTTCCAATGTCTAAAATCATATCGTGTTCAGTTACAGTATCGACAGGCTTGTTTTCGATGTGCCTGTCATCAACACTCTTAGCAACCGCAACATCGCTTGGCAGCTCCAAGAATTCTGAAAGATCAACACCTAGCTCAGCCGAGCGCTTACCAGCCAACGTAACAATATCTTTTACCACTTCCGCCTGGCCTGCTTCGTATTTACTTGCACCTACCGACTGGCCCAGTCCAGCCAAGAATGTATTGGCCATAGCTCCACCTACCAGCACAGAGTCGGCCTTCTCCACTAACTCTTTCACCACCTGAATTTTATCACTCACTTTGGCACCACCCGTTACGGCAACCAGGGGTCGCTCAGGGTGTCGCATCGCTTTTACAATCGATACGTATTCTTTTTCAAGTAGCAACCCGGCGACGCTCGGGATACATAGCGTAATAGCTGCGGTTGACGCGTGATCACGATGAACCACGCCAAAGCCGTCTTGCACAAAATACTTCGCACCAGTGTCGCTCGCAAGTTGACGAGCGAACGCTTCGTCATTTGCCTCCTCTTCGGCGTGAAAGCGTAAGTTCTCCAGTACAACAACGCTACATTTTGGCGCTCGCTTAATGGCCATCTTTACCTTATTACCCACTGTCTGATCGACAAATCGAATTGGCTCACCCAGTAGTTCCGCAAGTCGCTGCGCTGCTGGCTCAATCGTGAGCGATTCATCACGTCCCTCTGGCCGACCAAGATGAGAAACAATGACTACTTTGCAGCCTTTTTTCAACAATGCTTTCACTGTTGGTAAGCTGGCTCGAATTCTAAAATCATCTTTCACCGAACCGTCTTCGGCTAACGGCACATTATAATCTGCTCTCAAAAGAACCGTAGTGCCTTCAAGCGGCACATCGCGAATTGTTTTTTTATGAAATTTCACCCTAGCACCCTACCCTTTTATTACTTAGCCTTATTCTACCACATGCTTATGCTTCATATCTCTGTAATTCCAACGTCCATCGGCCTCTGTTTTATAGGTCCAATAACATTCCGCTACGGTGTGTCGAAATGCCTGTTTTTGTGATTGAACATATCGAGATAATTGAGCTTTCGGGTATTTATTAGGTAGCATAGCGCTCCACTCACCAACCATCACCGGCTGCTGCCACGATAAAAATTGCAAGAAAAGCCTACTGTAAATAGTATGTTTAATGTGCTGGTTGAATGTTCGTTTTTTATCCCGCTTACCAAACAACTGATATATATGACAATCAAGTACAACTGGGTACTCCTTTTTCTCTATAAGCCAAAAGCAGTTCGATGTTCGCAAGGGGGCATAGGCATCGGAAAACACGATGCGCGTACCTGGCCGAGCAACGTTAGTGAGCTCCATGTAGGCCTTTCTATAGAACCCGGCAAGCTTCAAGCCGAATCGATCAATAGATGGCTCGTTCAGCAATTGAATACCCCAAACAGCAGGTGAGTCATAGTAGCGCCTCGCGAGCTTTTTCAATACTTCAATTGTTTTATCTTGTGCCACAGCGTTATTCAACCATCTTGTTGAATGATTATCTGGTATTGTATTGCCGCTACCACTGTGCGCAGCACGATTTTGCGCCCCGGGCGCGGCATGCAAATCTAACAACAGCTTAATACCGTACGAGAGGGAAGTAGCCACCAGCCAGTCTAGCCGCTCGATTGTTCTCACGTAGCGATTATCGTCTCCAAAAATCCAATAGCCAATTGGCACACGAAGTAGTTCAATTCCCTGCTGCTGCATCCAATCTAAATCGCCTTCAACAACAAAATGCGCGTGGTGATCTTTTATTCGTCGCCTACCCTGCTCTGTTTTAGCGAGTTCAAATTCATTCTTAGCACTAGTTTCAAAAAATAGCGATGGCGTAATCCACGGCTCAATAACCAGCCAACCGCCTAAATTTAATCCCTTTAATGGTTTCGCCATATGCTCATTGTAATATGCTCGGGCTATCCATAGAAAAAAGCCCAAGCTTAAAACCTGAGCTTCTTTCTATGGTGACCTCACGGAGAATCGAACTCCGATTGCCAGGATGAAAACCTGGTGTCCTAACCGTTAGACGATGAGGCCAAGCGATGAGTGAAGTGTGTAATAAAAATAAGCTTGCTCATTTTTAAGACCACTTCCGAATCGTGCCGGGCCCATACCTTAGTATGAGGCCATGTATGTCTAGAAATTAAAAATAATTCCCAACAGCTCCAACCAATCTTAGCAAAAAAATACCCCTTTGAAAAGGGTAATTGCTGCACTAGTGCAGCGGGAGGCTCAAAAGTCTATGCCGACTTGAACTCTTCCCGCCGCACTAGCGACACACTGCAGCTACTTAGTCGCCAGCACCACCTTGTAGCGGTGGGTAACCTCGCGGTTACGTGAAACCTGGCTTGCGCCGGTCGGCTGCTCGATCAGCACTCCGTCCTTCCTGATTCGCTCCGCGATCTCCGAAGCGCTGAAGTGACGGAAGCGCGAGCAGTTCTTGCTGATCTCGCGAGCGAGAGCATCTATGTTTCCGCGGTTGAATATTCCGTCCACATGGAAACTGGCGTAGCGCGAGTAGTATTCCCCGAGTAGCTCGTCCAGGCTCTTCGCGTCCTGCTTGAGCAGTGTTGCAGTCTGCATAAAACTATCAGACCTTTCAATTTGAGCGTGTGTGTCCAAACGGTTTTGGCACGCTGCAGCGATAATTTATACTCCGCTACGCTTTACTTGTCAACTAAATATTGTTTTATATGGTTTTTTATAGGCATGAGGCGCTACATATAGCGTTAGCGAACAGTGCACAGTAATATGCTTGTGTTAATTAATATAATATTTTCTAATCATTTGATTTTTCTGAATATGATGTGATAAATTTATAAGAGTGATATAGCAGCTTTACACGGTGGAGCGTGTGAAGCTTGAAGAGAAATTACTAATTGCATGCGAGGAGGCACAGTAATGAAGGGAAAATTAATAGCATTCGCAGTAGCAGTGCTAAGCGTTGCAACAATTGGTATTACGCAGTTACCAGCGAATGCCGCACTAGACAGCACTAGAGATTGCGACCAGTACGCAGTCGTATACTGTGGCACTATGTCGCTACAAGAAGCGCGTAATAAATACAATCAAAAAGACCACGCGAAGATTTATCAAAGCATGGGGATATCGCTGTCCGACCTCAAAGGGAATTTTAAATCCGGCGTTGTGTACCAAGATGGACGTGTTGTCGTGAACGGTAAAACCGTTGCGACCGGCGCAGTTATGGCTGCACGCGGCTTAGGTGGAAGCCAAATTGCCGGAACTAGCGCGCAAAAAGTATCAGTGCGCGCCATGGGCAGTGCCCAAACAGCTATGGTAAAGTTTGACCAAAATGGCCGATTCCTATTTGCAATCATGAAACCATGTGGCAACCCAGTCACAGCTACTCCACCTCCAGTCGAAGAGCAGCCAGAACCTGTAGCTCAATGTAAAGTTCTATCGCAGCAAAAACTATCTGACACTCGTCGTCGCTACGAAGCGGTTGCTACACTGAAGAATGGCGCAAAAGTACGTTCCTATACATTCGTTGCCACTAAAAACGGTAAGCAAGTTGATAAGAAGACTGTCTCAACGAGTAAAACGAATGCGAAGTACGTATTCACCGCCGATGGCCCCGGTGACTATAAAGTAGGCGTAACGATACACACATCAGAAGGTAAAAAGAGCGGTGCCCGATGCACGAAGTCATTTACCGTTACAGAGGTCGACCAACCAGGCGTTGCGATTGAAAAATATGTTGGTGAAAATAAGCAAAAGTATCAACGCGTTGGCGTAAATGTTGAATACACATACCAAATTCGCGTGCTCAATACAGGTGATGTTGCCCTAAAGAACGTAAAAGTAACTGACACCCCAGATCAAGGAGTTACACTACTTAGCGTGTCGCCTTCAGCAGGAACAATCAGTAACAACACCTGGACCCACACTATTAAAAACCTAGCGGTTGGACAAACTAAAACGTATACCCTAACAGCCAAAGTGCCCGAATATCTAGCCGGAAAACTCACGAACACTGTATGTGTTGATGCGCCAGAAGTACCTGGCAACCCAGACGATTGTGATGACGCCGAGGTGGATGTACCACCAACACCAGGCAAGATTGAAGTATGTGAGCTTTCAACCTTCGATATCATCACTATTGAAGAGTCTGCATTCGACAGCAGCAAGCACAGTAAAGATCTTAAAGATTGTGACACACCAGAAGAACTGCCTGAAACTGGGCCGGTAGAGACTATGTTGCAGGTTGTTGGTGCAATGAGCCTCGTTGGATCAAGTGCCTACTACATCGCAAGCCGACGATTCATCTAAATCAATCTTTACACAAAAAATCTAGATAAGCATAAGTTTATTTTATGGTATAGTAGTTGACAATTTAACATGTTTGTGCTATTATGTAGCTATCCTCAGTGAGATGGTGGATACGGTGGAAATGCGCAGGGTGTAGCCCTGTAAATCGCCATCGGAACACATTGCCTCATTTTATAGAGGTGCCGTTTAACAATTTAGCCAAGTAGACAGGCTTATTTGCCTGTCGAATTGTTTGCGGCAAACAATTAATACCATCTGTTTACCCGCAAACTAGATAGTCATGGGTCTTTAAGTACGCTTTGATCTTACACTCAGCGGAACAATACCCAATGACAATCAACTACTACCTATTTATAGTTCTCTAGCTGAGAAGGTACGGCCTTTTCGTTTGCTATATCTTTTAGCAGCCGAAAAGGTCGTGTCTTCTCAGGAGACGCGAAGTAGTGGCAGTAGCCACGCCCACTGCAATCGTTGCAGTGGAGTGGCCACTCGCCACAACCGACCCGTCCGGGAGGACACCATGCTTACATTCATCCAGCGGCTCGTCGCCGCACTGACCTTCGTGGCCATCGTCGCCGGCCTCAACGCCGGCATCGCTTCGCCCGCCAACGCCGCCAGCAGTGACTCCGACAAGATTCCCTGCCCTGCCAATGTCGACGTTGATCGAGGCAAGGGAATCTGCTACGAGGACGGCACCGCCGAGGTGACTGACTCGAAGCGGGATCGCATGAAGAACGTCAACGGGATCAAGTACAAGGCAAAGACGTTGACGCGCGTACTCCGGTACGTGCGTGCCAACGGCATGCCTCGCACGCAGATCATCAGCGCCCAGCAGGCCGGGAACGTCTACACGGCGCCCCACGGCATGACGCTCTGGACGTCCTACATCAACATCCACGGCCAGGAGGTCTGGCACCAGAAGTACTACCCGGCAGGCTACAAGTTCTACAAAGGTCCCGACGGCTGGTTCCACGATCCGAAGTGCAACAACAAGGTCAAGATCCCACCGACCAAGAAGACCATCCCCGGCAAGAAGAAGCTCTACGGCGAGTTCAAGATCGTCAAGCGCTTCAAGTTCTGGGGCACCGCCTGGGCGAAAGCTCAAGGCACAGCCAAGGCCAAGGTCACGTCCTGGAGCAACGGCTACCTCGTCGATGAGGACGGCATCTACGTCCGAGATGAGAACGGTCAGGTCCAGCGCACGTGCCACGCTCTTGCCGAGGCAGAGGGTGTCGCCGAGTTCTTCGCTCGCGCCAAGGCGAAGGTGAGGGGCAAGGTCTATGCATCGGTCGAAGCAGCACTTTCCGCCATGGCGAAGGGGGCCCAGGCCGAGCTGAACGGCAAGCTGGAGGGTGAGGTCAAGGGTGATGTCGAAGGCTACGTTCGGGCTTCCGCTCGGGGCAACGCCTACGTCAACCTGGTCGTCAAGACAATCTGCGAGGACACAGTTCAGGAGTCGAGCCCCAAGCCGGTTCTCATCGAGATCAGCACGATCAACGACGTGCTGGTGAATAACTCGCGGACGAACACGGTGAGTGGGAGCGTTGCCCCGGGTCACGCCGGTTCGCTGTTCTGCACGGCTCGCAACGGGGGAACCATTACCCAGGGCAAGCAGCAGACGGTCAGCGGCAACTTCTCCGTTCAGCACACCTACCTGGCGCCTTCCGAGGTGCCGGGTGCCAACAGCCAGTACGGTATCGCCGCAGGGCGAGACCGAGTGGACTGCACGCTGATGCAGGACGATGGCCAGACCGCCACGATCTCAACCAACCAGTTCGAGATCCGGCCCGCTCCGGTGGACCCGATGTAGTAGTTGATGTCCGCGGCGGCACACGGTTCTAGCAGCCAGCTAGAAGACCGTGTGCCCCGCGCACAACAACCTTAAAGACACGATGACTATCTAGTTTGCATTCAATAAAAATACTCACTGCGAGACGTATTTTTACTAACTTAGTAATTTCATAAAGGAGATTCCTATGAAAATATTTACCCCACTTGCTGCGTTAGCTCTATTGCCAGCTTTTAGCGTTCTGTTTACCGCTCCGGTATTTGCAGATAGCCCAGGCCAGCTTTCGAACGGCGCTAGCAACTACAAAGTTCGTAACGTTACCACTAATGGTACGTACGCACAAAACATTACTGCTACTTGTGGCGATACTGTAAAGTACAGTATTACGCTAAGTAACAGCGACTTCGGTTTGCTGCGTGACCTTACCGTAAAAGCCAATATGGCGAGCGGTGTTATTTCAGCATCTGCAACTAACGCAAACGACCAAACAACTGCTGTTTCTGGCAATGCCAAAGTGAACACTAGCGAAGGTTCATTGGTGTACGTTCCAGGTTCAACTGTTCGTATTACCAGCGACAGCTCAAGCACTATTCCACTTGCTAACGGCATTACTACTGGCGGTGTGAACGTCGGTAACCTAAACGGTTCTACTGCAATTTTTGTGCAGTTCCAAGCAACTGTTGACTGCCCAGAAACACCTGAAAACATCAAAGTGTGTGAATTAGATAGCAAAGATATCATCACTATTGATGGAAAGGATTTCGACGCTAGCAAGCACTCAAAAACTACCGAAGATTGTGCTACTAAGCCAGTTACTACCGTGACTGAGCTACCACAAACCGGTGCGAACGGCCTACTGGCTATCGCTGCTGCAGTTATTGCTGCTGGTACTAGTTACTTTGTAGCTGCTCGCAAGAACCTACTTGGCTAAATAGAGACTGACCGCTCACAACTCATCTGTAGCGATCATGCTCAGCGAAATGAAATTACCCCTCTGTTAATGAGGGGTAATTTTCGTTGTGCTACACTGTATTTATTATGGCAAATAAGCAAAAGAAGAAGCGAAACAAGAAATACCAAGGCGCCGATGCCAAAGTTTCATCGCCACAAGTGCTTCGAGTTTCAGCCGAAGAACGGTCTGCGTTCAAAGAATGGTGGCTTACGTATGGACGGCTTGTTAAATTTACTGCTGCCGCCGCGGGAATTGTGTTTGCGCTACTACTCGTTATTGTTGGCCTTGTCGGCTTGTTCACTAGCTAAGGGCAAGCGGAAACCAAAGGTACTTCCCCGGCCTTCTTTTGACGAAAAGATCAAGCGACCATCGTGCCCATCGATAACCATTTTTGCTAAGTACAAACCCACTCCGGTGCCATCCGGGCGTTGGGTGCGGGCATTGTCTGCCCGAAAGAACTTCGTAAACAATTTAGCCTGTTGTTTTGCTGGCACACCTATACCGTAATCGGTCACAGTCAGTTCAGCCACGTCTCTTTTTACGCTCAGTGCGATATCGATGTCAGAATCTGGGCGAGAATAGTACAGCGCATTATCTATAAAATTCATAATAACTTGGCGTATTTTTGCTTCGTCGGCTAACACCGCTATTGAATTATCGGTGCACATAAAATTTAACCGCAACCCACGTGCTTCGGCAGTTGTATGCAAAGCCTTTACTTCTTGTGCCGCAATTTTAGCAAGATTTATAGTGCGTTTATCAATCATGAATTTACCAGTTTGCACACGCGATACGTTCAAAAATTCGTTAATTAGATGCACCATTCGTTCACTACTCGTGAATGCTTCACGGAGTAATTGCCGTTGCATCTTTGTGACACGCCCGGCGTCGCCTTCGAGCACCATACTGATATAGCCTTTTATACTGGTGAGCGGCGTACGGAGCTGATGGGATGCCATACTTACAAATTCTTCTTTGGCTGTATCAAGGCCGCGGAGCTGATCGTTTGAACGCTGTAACTCTTCGGTTGCATCATCAATCCGCTGCTGCAAATGAGCATTCAACTCTTTAACTGCCTCCAGTGAAACAGCGTTTTGAATTGCAATAGCTAGTTCGTGCTTAATATCAAAAATCATGCCAATATCGTAGGGAGAATACGAACCAGACAGTTTAGGGCCTAGAAAAACAAAGCCTAATATTTCATCGCCACGAACCAGAGGAAGTACTACATCAACCCGATAGCTTTTTAATAAACGGCGAATTTCTGCTTCGCTATGCAAATTATGTAAGCGTATATAAGGATTGCCGGTACGGTAGAAGTAAGCTTCGAGCATATGACAATCACTAGCAGTAGGACGTAAATAGCCATGCGTGCCGCTTGAAACATAATGGTTGTTCGGTTTATATACAAAGAAAAAAGCCTGAGATGCACCAGTAGCCGCTTGAATTTCAACCGAGACACGCTCTAATAGCTCACGTAGGGCTACCGATGAGGTAAGAATTGTAATCAACTTTATATGGAAGCTTGCCTGTACACGGCGGCGCCTGAGAGCCCACAATAAATAGCCGATGCTGCCCACCACCAACGAAAGATTAATTGCAATAAGCCAATCTATAGAGCTCACGTTTACATTTTATCCTAGCCGCGTGGATTTTCCTACGCCGCTAGCTTAAAATAGAAACATGACCAAAATTGCCATTATTGAAGACGACCCGACTATTAACCAAATGTACCGCATGAAATTCGAAGCAACCAGCTTTGAAGTGCAAATGGCGAGCGACGGCGAACAGGGCGTGGCACTTGCTGAAGCATTCCGTCCAGATTTAATCTTACTCGATATTCAAATGCCTAAAATGAATGGTTACGAAACCCTAAAAGCAATTCGTTCGAATGAATGGGGGAAGAACATCCCAGTTATTATCCTCACAAACCTAGGCGAAGAAGAAGCTCCGAAAGAACTACGTGCACTTGGTATTGAAAGCTACATTGTAAAAGCAGACTTAACACCGAGCCAGGTGGTTGAGCGCGCGAAAGAAACGCTTAATTTGTAGCGGTCTCGTTCGCAACTGCGCGAGCAGCTTGAATCACATTCTCGAATAGCGATACAACAGTTAGTGGGCCCACACCACCCTTTTCTGGGGTAATTGTAATGTCGCGTCGTTCGCGTACATCTGGCGCAACGTCACCAACAATCTTACCGTGCTCTGCGGTTGTTGCAGCATCTACGACTACCGCACCCGGCTGTACATTCACCGAAGTAATTAAAGATGGCACACCAGCGGCAGACACAATAATTTGATGACGACGTAACTGCTTAGCCATGTTTTGCGACTGTTCATCAAACACCGTTACGGTGTGCCCTGCATTTTGCCATAATTTAGCAAGTGGCTTGCCCACCAACCTACCATTGCCAACTATGGCAATTTTTTTGCCTTTCAGTTCAATGTTGTATCCCCCAAACAGCCAGTCAATTGCTTGAGCCGTAGCAGGAATAAAGACCCCGCCACCACCTAAGCCATCAACGTCTTTTGCAGGCAACACCGCCGTCACTATCTCATCTACCTTCATACCACTTGCGAGCGGTAGTTGAATAATAATTCCATGAACATCCTGGTCGTTATTACAAATTTCAATAACCGATTGTATGTTTTCGCCGTCAGTACGCCGCACTTCAACATCAACTTCAATGTCTTGGCCGTACGCTTGCTTCATACGAACATACGTATCGATCACAGGGCTATCAATAGCCTGAATAATTACTAGTTTCGGCTGCACACTCCAAGACTGGCGCAAATTGCGCACCTGCTTGGCCTGACGCTCTTTAATGTAATCGGCTAATTCTGAGCCATAAAGTAATTTCACTCTTAGTATTGTACCAGAAATACTCAACCAAAATGACCTAATAACAGATTAGAGTAACTTGTATAACGATCGATAAGCTACTACCGCTGCAATGATTTGTATAGTCGCCATCGCGATGAATATACCTTGAAATCCGTACATGCCAACTACTATCCCGCCGAGTATGCCTCCGGCTGCAGCAGCAAACATTGTACCGGAGTCCAGCCAAGACCACTGTTCGCTCTCCCTGCCTGAAGATTCATTCTTAGCAAATAATGTTTTAAAAGCTGGTGCAACCATACTGGCTGCGAAAGCGTTGAAGGCCAGAACAAACACCAAAGACGTGAGCGAATCAACAACAAGAAATGATAAAGCAGCAAATGCGCATAGAGCATATCCCAGTACAAGCATCTTGCCTTTCTTTTTGTCGTTTTCAAATCTTCCAAAGAATAGAATAAGAAAAGCCTGCAACAAAGAGTAGCCACCCCAAACTAGTGAGATTGTTTGCGCGTCGCTAACAAAACTGTTCGCAAACAACGCATACAGCGGCGCAAATGTGTAGTACCCCACTAGGCTAAACAAGTTCACAAATAATAGGTAGTTGAGGTTGCTACGTTTGGTCATATTTACGATAGTATCAGCAATTCATTGAAATGTTTAACCTAAATAAAAAAGACCTACCGTCGGTAGGTCACTTTTATTTGGAGGGCCATCTGAGACTTGAACTCAGGACACCCTGCTTAAGAGGCAGGTGCTCTAACCAGCTGAGCTAATGGCCCGTGCAACTATAAAATCATAACAAACAGAGGTGAGTTTGTCTAGAGCTGATCTTTTTTAGCACTAATAAATGCCGACCACTGCCGCACAAGTCGCAAGATTGTTTTTAACGGCAATTCAATTACCATGTCAAGAACCAAAGCGACTACATTTACTTTGGCATACTTATCGCTCAGGTAACGGCCCACCACTACGAACGGCATATATAAAAAGTCGCGCACTAATGTAACGCCGTTCTGTGCCGACTCGACTGATTCCAACTCACGAATTGCCCGACTTAAACGGAAGCCCAAGAAGCTTGCAGCTGACAGGAAAACGAAGAAAATCAGCAGATGCATAATATCGAATTCAAATAACCGCCATAATAGGTACGCCACACCGCCAAATACCGTAACAAACACCGCTCCGTAGGCAATGTTATAGCCAATGCCAAACTGTTGCCCAGTTTTTCGCACCAGCTGACGCGACTGTTTGTCTCCGTATAGTGTTTGGTCAATCTGCTCCACCAGCCTGACAGTATTCGCACTACCAGGTAGCATCATAGTGGCGCGAAGAAGTACCATATACACTGGTGGGAATAGTAAGTTAATTACAAGTGGCACCCACAAAATTGTGCCCGCAACTAGGTAGTCGTATGGCACTTCTATCGCAATACCAATAATAAATTTAGTAATAATAAGGAAGATAACACTTTTAATAATGCCATTATTGACGCGCGTGTTTACCGCCTCATAATCAGCAGCTACCTGCTTCTCGTAGGCAAGTAAAAACTGCTCTCTACGCTCGAGTAGCTGAGTGAAATCTGACTGCTCGTCAATCATATGCCGTAGTACACGCAGTGGTGCACCCCGACGGTCAACTACGCGGAAGAGCTTTTCTGCTACAGATGAATTGAGCAATGTATCAATCTGCTGATTTACATCAATAAACGAAGCTAGATTATCAGGTGATTGCTGAAACCTTCGCAGAAGCCCTAGCCGTACCACGGCATCATCCGACTTTAGCAATGCCCTGTGAACGGCAACATATAGCGAAATATCTACACCTTGCGGTTTGTCGCTAAACAATGCCGATTGGTCAATTGTTTCTAAAAAATAAGAGTGAGCAAATTGGGTAAATGCCTGTAAGTGTCCGTTATCATTCAACCGCCACTCAATCTCGACTGCAAGTAGTTCGTACGTCCAGCTGTCAATCTGCTGATTTGATATATTGCGACGTTTTTGCAGCTGTTCGTACGCGCTGTAGTAGCGGGACGCAGCGAGAGAAATTGTTTCCACTTCTTGCTCAGACACTGTGTCGTTAGCAATATAGCCAGCATGCGTAAGCTCGATTATCAGTTCTTCGCCACTGCTTGCGATTCTTTTTTGATCACGTAATATAAATAGCCGCTTAAAAAAACGGCGAATTGCTCGTTGCAACAATACATGCTCTTCGGTATATTCAGCAGCATTTCGTAACTGCTCATAGGCAGCAGTCAGGGTAGCACCAGCACCAACCACATGAACTTTTTGGTCAGAGCCGTGCGCACTCTGGCGCGATACTTTTTGAGAGCGTGATGCCTCTAAGTCACGAATAAGTGATGCGCCATTTGAGTTAAGTTGAGTCATAGTTTCAAAAAATGGTACACCCGGTACGATTCGAACGTACGACACCTGGTTCCGAAGACCAGTGCTCTATCCACTGAGCTACGGGTGCGTGGCTATTCGTTAAAAGTAACGAAAATACAGAGGTAATTATAGCACGATACGGCACATATGGGCTATACTTTTAACTAAATGGATATTCGAACAAACATTCCACTAAAAAACTACCTCACTATGAAGCTGGGCGGCTCGGCCCGATTTATGGGCATTGCTACTACGCCAGACGAGTTAGC
>JAAXIO010000053.1 GCA_012270305.1 Candidatus Saccharimonadota bacterium | reverse complement strand
GTTTTCATCATTTGATTGACGACGAAACTCGTACTCATACAAAGATTGTAGAGCAACGATTCTTCCTAAATGTCGATTTGATGCCATTGTCGTTTAGTTCTTTCTGATATTTTAAGTGCGTTAAATCGCCCTATAAAAGAGCGATTTAGATTATTTTTTCTTACCAGTTTCGCGTTTCGTAGTAGTCACTTTCACGGGTGATTTTGCATTCACTGCTCGTGCAAGTTTGAGACGCAGGTGGCTTCGTCGTAGACCGGTTTTACGCGGACTCGACTGTTTCTTTGGCTGTGCCATGAAATGTTCTCCTTTTCAGGTTGCTATAAACTTACTCGGTATTATAGCCGAAAATCACCATAACCTCAAGAGGCAAAGGCCTATATAACAATGTTTAGTAAGCGGCCAGGTATAAATATTATCTTCTTTGGAGTAGAATCTTGAATAAACTTCTGTACATGTTCATGCGCCAATGCAGCACCTGTCGCTTCTTCTTTAGATACGTCAGCGGGAAGCTCTATAGTTGCACGCAACTTACCATTCACCTGCACGGCAAGTGTTATAGTAGCCGCTTTTGTCATAGCCTCATCCCAGGTTGGCCACGCAGCAGTGTCGAGCGGCTCTGTGTTTCCTAACTGCTCCCACAACTCCGCAGTCATGTGCGGTGCGAACGGCGCAAGTAGTTGCACAAGGGTCTCAAGGTGCACCTGCCAACCATGCGTAAATCCATTCGTTTTATATTTATACAGTTCGTTCACATATTCCATTAAGCTAGCGATCGCCGTATTAAACCCAAGACTGCGGTAGTCACCGGTGACTTTTTTAATCGTTCGGTGACGAAGCGACTCTAGTTCAGCCGGTAATTGTTCATCAGTTTTGTCAGCATCAAAATATTCTTGCGTCAACGTCCAGGCACGATTCAAGAACCGATACACGCCACCTACACCCTGGCTACTCCAGGCTGAATCTAGCTCGATTGGCCCCATGAACAGCACGTACGTACGCAGCGTATCGGCGCCGTAGCCTTGATCAATAATATCGAGAGGGTCAATCACGTTTCCAAGCGATTTGCTCATTTTACGGCCATCTTCGGCATTCACGTAGCCATGGTACACCAGTTTTTTCACAGGCTCTTTCTTATCTAGCAGCCCCATGTCGTTAAACACGTGGCTCCAGAATCGTACGTAGAGCAAATGCGCCACTGCATGGTCGCCACCAACGTAGTAATCTACTGGCGACCAATAATTAGCAATATCTGGGCTCCAAGCCTGGTCGTAATTTTGTGGGTCTGTGTAGCGAAGTAAGTACCAACTCGAACAAGCGTAGCCGTCCATCGTGTCAGTCTCACGTGTCGCCGCCCCACCACATGTAGGGCAAGTAGTATTTACCCAATCTTCAGCACTAGCAAGTGCCGAGCGGCCGTCGCCCTTTGGTGCGTAATCTTCAATTTCAGGTAGCACCACCGGCAGCTGATCTTCTGGCACTGGCACGGCACCGTGCTCATCACAGTGAATAATCGGAATTGGCGCGCCCCAATAACGCTGACGGCTAATCAGCCAGTCACGCATTTTATAGGTAGTTTTTGCCTTACCAACACCTTGCTGCTCAAGCCACGCCACAATTTCTTCCCTTGCCTGCGCACTCGACATACCATCAAACTGATAACTATTCTGTAGCACCCCTTCACCGTGATAACACACGCTGGTTTCATTCTGGGGTTTTTTAACAACTTCGATGATTGGCAGGTCAAATTTTTGTGCAAAAGCATAGTCGCGCTCATCGTGAGCTGGTACTGCCATTACTGCACCGGTGCCATAGCCACCAAGCACATAATCGGCTACCCAAATTTGTATTTTTTCGCCGTTTGCAGGATTCACCGCGTAGCTACCTGTGAACACGCCGGTTTTATCTTTACCTTCTGCAGCTCGTTCAATTTCTGGCTTCTTTACCGATTCTTTTACATACGCTTCAACTGCGGCTGCCGTTTCATCATTATTTAACTTAGTAACTAGTGGGTGTTCTGGTGCGAGCACTAAAAACGTTGCGCCAAACAGCGTGTCAGGACGAGTTGAAAATACTGTAATGGATTCCTCGATACCTTCAACAGTAAATTGAATTTCGGCGCCTTCAGACTTGCCTATCCAATTGGTTTGAGCAGTCTTTATTTTATCTGGCCAATCAAGCCCAGGAATTTCTTCAAGTAAGGCATCGGCGTAGTCGGTAATCTTAAAGAACCACTGCTTCATTGACTTCTTTTCAACTTCGTTGCTACAACGCCAGCACTTACCACCTTCAACTTGCTCGTTGGCGAGTACTGTTTTATCTACAGGGCACCACCACTGCATGCTCTCTTTTTGGTAGGCTAAATCACGTTTGAATAGCTCCGTAAACACCCATTGTGTCCATTTGTAGTATTCCGGATCGCTGGTATTAATTTCACGCGACCAATCAATCGACACACCCATGCGCTTGAATTGCTTTTTGAAGTTTTCAATATTCTGCGCAGTTACTACCCCCGGTGCAGTGCCTGTTTTAATTGCATAGTTTTCTGCCGGCAAGCCAAACGTGTCCCACCCCATTGGGTTGAGTACGTTATAATCGTGCGCCCTATAAAATCGAGCTAACGTATCAACAATCGTGTAGCTAAACGCATGCCCAGAGTGCAGTCCACTCCCGCTCGGGTATGGGAACATGCCAGACACATACATTTTTTGTTTAGAGGCATCGTGTAACGCCGTGTAGCGCTTTTCGTCGTGCCAAATTTTTTGCCACTTTTTATCATGTTCGTTTGGGTTAAACCGTTTCATCTCCAACCGGTAGAGCATTTTGGG
>JAAXIO010000016.1:7234-14402 GCA_012270305.1 Candidatus Saccharimonadota bacterium | reverse complement strand
TTCCGGAAGTTTAAATAATAAACCCATCATTTGTCAAAGTCAAGTACTAACGATGGTATAATTAACAGTGATGAAGCAAGCAGCTATACTATGGATTGATCTCGAAATGACTGGCCTGGACCCTAAAGAAGACCGAATTTTAGAAGTGGCAGCAATTGCAACTGATTGGCAATTCAATGAAGTCGCACGCTATGAGGCTGTGAAAAAAGTTGGTCCAAATCTTATGAAGACACGTATGGTGGGGGAGTTTTGGGAGAAATATTCTAACGTACGTGACGCGCTGATGACGCAAAACGATACAGGAAAAAATGGGCGTACGGTTGAGAACGAACTACTTGATTTCGTTAATGAGCACTTTGAAGATGGTTCGCCGGTGCTCCTTGCTGGTAATTCAATCCATCAAGATCGTAAATTTATAGAGAATGAGTGGCCGCGACTTGATGCTCGATTGCACTACCGTATGCTTGATGTAAGTGCTTGGAAAGTGGTGTTTGATGGTAAGTACGGTAAGCGATTTACAAAACCCGAAGCGCACCGGGCTATGGAGGATATTCGCGGGAGCATTGAGGAGCTTCAGTATTACTTAGGCAAGGTGCGAGTATGACGCACAAAGAACTTGAAACACAGCTACTTGCGTACCCAAATACGTGGCTTGATTTTCCGTTTGGTGAGGGTACGAGTGTTTATAAGGTGGGCGATAAAGACTCTGGTACCGGCAAGATGTTCGCTATTATTGCCGATGGCAGTAAGCCGCTTAGAGTTAGCTTAAAGTGCGACCCACAGCTAGCTGAAACCTTGCGTGAAACCTATGAGAGTGTTCAGCCAGGGTATCATTTGAATAAGAAGCACTGGAATACAATTCTGTGCAGTGGGCAACTCGAAGACGATCAGATTAAAGATTTGGCGCGCTTGAGCTACGATTTAGTTGCTGCTAACGTTTAATCGTTGGTGAGTGACTTTAGCTCATCGAGGAGTACAATTAAATTCTCGTTATTTGAATCTAGGACAGTCTTTAGCTCATCATCTTTGGTCGATTCATAGAGCTGACCCATGTAGCTACTTAGCGTTTTTAGTTGGTAGATGATTTCCCGGGTATAGGTGCGGTCATATAAACCGTTCAGCCGGGCGTCTTCTAGTCGCTCTCGAATCTCGCTATACTCTTGAGCGACTTCTGCAACAGCCTTATTCTTTTTGGCATTTTCTATGTTTATTTTCTTAGCAGCTAATGGCTCGGATAAATCACGATTTGTATTCGCAAGCGCAAGGCTGAGATTACTATTGAGTGAGCGCAGGTCGCTACTCTGCATTAAGTCAGTTGCGTCATCGGTTAGCTCTTTTAGGTTGTTTGATGTAGCGCCAACACGAGCGAGCAATGTTTCGGTGCCTGTGCCGCTATTAGCAAGTCCAGCTACTGTTAAAACAACAAGCAATAATGCTGCAATAATTCCACCCCAAAGGATAAAAGGATTGATCGTTTTTACAGGTGTCTGTGGGGCAATCGTATTTAGATAATCGACGTCGGCATTTTGATAGGGGGGCTGCTGTTGATAGTTTGGTTCCATGCTGTATAAATTTAAGCATAAATATCACCTAAGGGGAAGTTGAGCGCATTAAAGCTCCTATGTTTCGTTTCCCAGAGGTCACGAGGTATAATCAAAGTAATGCAAGACGCTAAAGAAGAAGTGAGAGCCAGGCTTAACATCGAAGATGTGATTGGCGAGTACGTGCAGCTTAAACGAGCTGGTCGTAACTTCAAAGGCCTTAGTCCGTTTACAAGTGAGCGAACACCGAGTTTTACGGTTAGCCCCGAAAAGCATATCTGGCACGACTTTAGCTCCGGTAAGGGTGGCGATGTGTTCAGCTTTATTATGGAGGTAGAGGGGCTTGATTTTAGAGCTGCTTTGGAGCAACTTGCGCGAAAGGCTGGAGTCGACTTATCGCTCTATGATTCAAAGCAATCAGGTGATATTGCTAAGAAAAAGCGCCGCCTAATTGAAGCAAATGAACTAGCGGCCCGGTACTACCAACAGAGCTTGCTGCAAAATCAGCACGCGCTTGAATATGTATTTAAAAAACGTGGCTTGAGCAAAGAAATTATTACTGAGTTTAGGATTGGATACGCACCAGATGATGGCGAGGCAGCTGTTCGTTTCTTGGGTAAAAAAGGTTTTAGTAAAAAAGAACTAGCTGAAGCCGGGCTAACAAATCGGTTTGGTGGTGACATTTTTAGGGGGCGTATGACTGTACCCTTGATGGACCCGAGCGGACAGGTGATTGGCTTTACTGGCAGGATTATTGTTGATGATCCGAAAGCACCGAAATATCTGAACACTCCACAAACGCTCATTTACGACAAATCACGCCAAGTATTCGGGCTGTCACAGGCAAAAGAAGCAATCCGCAAACAGAATTTTGCAGTTATTGTTGAGGGTAACTTAGATGTAGTGAGTAGTCATCAGGCTGGGGTTAAAAATGTAGTAGCAAGTGCCGGTACAGCATTAACCGAGTGGCACCTGAAGAGCTTAGCGAGACTGAGCGGTGATGTGCGACTGAGTTTTGACGCCGATAAAGCCGGTATTGCCGCGACTGAACGAGCTATTCCGATTGCGAATACGGTTGGGGTAGAACTTTCGATTATCAGTTTGCCTGAGGGTGCCAAGGATCCAGATGAGTTAATTCAGCAAGATAGTTCAGCTTGGCGGCGTGTGACAGAGTCGCCAGAGCCTGCTGTAGAGTGGGTGATTAGACAATACGGTGCTCGTGAAGATATGACTACAGCAGCCGGGAAGCGCCGCTTTACTTCTGAAGCACTTAGCGTTATTCGCATGGTAGCGGATTCGGTTGAGCAGGAGCATTACCTGAACGTGATTGCAACGATGACTGATACGTCACTCGAGGCTGTTCGAGCAAAATTAGAATCAAGTGATACCGAAGCAGCTAAGGCATTAAAACAAGTAAAAACTCAACATGAATCAACAGCTCAAGCTGATGATACCCACGATGTTCCGTATCAGGACAATTTACTAGCGGTACTGCTCGCAAATCCAGTTAGCCGACATCATTTGCAGGATTTTGACACGTCGATGTTTGTTGACGAGCGGCGCCAAACCTTAGCCGCTTGGCTGAAGCAACACAGTGAGCCCGTGCATGACGAGCTGCCAGCTGCGTTGAAGCCACTTGATACCTATGTTAAAATAGTGCAGTTAAAGGCCGAGACACGATATGATGGCTGGAGTGACCAAGATAGTTCACTCGAGGTAGCCAAACTGCTCCGCCTAACTGAAGTTGAACACAAGAAACAAACCAAAGTAACATTAATCAATCAACTCCGTGAGGCTGAAGAGGCTGGTGACAACGATATGGCCGCCAAGCTTCGTTCCGAGCTACTCACGCTAATTAAGGAGACTGCCTAATGGGCAATACTGACGATGATCTATTAAACCAGCCGGTTGACGGCGAGAGCGATGTGCTAGAAGGTGTAAATGAGCCAGATATGGCTGATCTTGAAGATGAGCTCGAAGCTGATGAAGATACGCTGAACTCTAATCAGTACTTTGATGATGTTTCAGATGACTCGGTTCGCTTGTATCTACGTGAGATTGGTAAAATTCCGCTCTTGAATGCCGAAGAAGAGCTGACGTTAGCTCAAGAAATTGTTGCCAACCAAGAGGCATTGGCTGAAGTGCAGGAAAAAATTGCAGACGAAGATATAACAAATAGTGAGCGTGCAAAACTAGAAGCCAAAGCTGCAAAGCTCAGTAAGCCAAAAGATAAAATGGCTGAGGCTAATATGCGGCTTGTGGTTTCGATTGCCAAGCGCTACTCTGGCCGTGGTCTCGATTTTCTGGATCTTATTCAGGAAGGGAATACTGGCCTACTCCGCGCCGTAGAGAAGTTCGATCCAGACAAAGGATTTAAGTTTAGCACCTATGCTACCTGGTGGATTCGTCAGGCAATCACGCGAGCAATCGCTGATCAAGCACGGGTAATTCGTATTCCTGTACACATGGTAGAAACGATCAACAAGCTACTTCGGACACAGCGGCGCATGACACAGGACTTGAACCGTGAACCAACCATTGAAGAGCTTGCCAAAGAGCTTGAAATGGAACCAGAGAAGGTTGAGTACGTCATTAAGATTAAGCAGGACATTCAAAGTCTTGACGCTGGTGTGGGTCGCGACGGTGAAGATGAAGACTCGGTATTGCAAGACTTCATTGAAGATGAAGACTCAGCCACTCCTGAGGAATCGGCTACAACTCAGTTACTAAAAGAGCAGGTGCAATCAGTTCTTTCGACACTCAGCGATCGTGAGCAAAAGATTGTTCGTATGCGCTTTGGGCTTGATAACGGTAAAAGCCACACCCTAGAAGAAGTGGGACAAGAGTTTGCCGTTACTCGTGAACGTATTCGTCAGATTGAAGCCAAGGCTCTCGCGAAGCTTCGTAAGCACAAAGATGCTAAGAAACTCCACGAATATTTGAAGTAGCTAGCTGCTACAAAACAAAAAAATACCGCAGAGACTCTGCGGTATTTTAGCAATACACGTTAACTATGGTGCCATCTCACCGCTCATAGCGGCAATGATCGCTCCGGCAAAAAGGACGGCAAGGAGGGCGCCGATAACTGTGAAAATAATACCAAGTACCAAGCCGACAGTACCTAGCGTTGTAGAAGCACCAGCAGCGGCTGACTTTTTCTTTGAAAGAATACCAAGCACGATACCAATAACTGCGAACCCAATTAAGCTAGCGACGATACTTAAAATACCGAATAGTTGGCCTGGGTTTTCGCCATGCACAGCTGGTGTGGCTGCAACTGGAGCTGCGGCAGGAGTAGTATCTTGTACTGGTTCGCTAACTGGCTGCTCACCAAAACTTGCAGGTTGAACTGGCGTTTCTACCGGTGCGGCTACGGGTTGTTCTACTGCTGGAGCCACCGAAGGTTCTTCGACCGCCTGTGGGGCGGTTGGCGTTTCGGCAGTGTAGTCAGGCTGTGGAACAGGTGTGCCCTCTGGTTCGTTTTGTGGTGTGAATGATTGTGGCTGCTGGTTTGGATCCATGCTAGTTCCTTGCTTTTTATTAAAATTTAAAGGTTAGCAATATTCTACCATAAGCAACTTGACTAGTCGACAAAATTACAGTGTTTGAGTACATCGTGCAATTGGCTATATAGCCAGCTCACATCTTTGTCATTATGAATAAAATAATCGGCAATGGCGATTGGGCCGCCTTTTTCAAGGTTTTCAATCTCTGACCAGTCGCGTTCGTCTACTTCCTGTGATGTCATTGGGCGTTCAGGGCGCTTCGCCATGCGGGCTTTTCGTTCATGTTTTGGCGTTACAATGGCGATAACAGTCATGGAACCTGGAAACTCATGCTTGAGAATTTTATACTCACTCCATGAGTAGAGGCCATCAAGCACAATCTTGTGTTGCCCAGCGCTAATCAAGTCGTGTGCTTCTTTAACCACGCGTTTTACTACGAAGTCGTTGCCTTCTTTTGCGCGAATTTCTTCTCGAAACTTCTTTTGACTGTCCCAGGTAACTTCAATCCCTGCTTCTTCCATAGCTTTGTAAATAATGCCACCGAAATAGATTTTAGGAATCCCTTGTTCTGTGAGGTATTCTACTGCGGAGCTTTTGCCACTGCCAGCCAAGCCAACAAAGGCAATAATGTGTACGTTAGGTGTAGATGTCATTAGGTATAAGTATAACAAATTATACTGGCTGTGCTTGCTGCGTGGTATATCGAGCTGCCATAGTATCCATATGGAACAATTAGTTGTAAGCCACCGTTGCTCAAAGTCAACATACGAAAAGCTTATTGCCGACCATCTTATGGAGTTGACCGACGAGGAAATGGCGATTTTACTTGCCCTATATGAGAATAGAACGGTTGAACTAGCGGCAACAAAAGCAGGTGTGTCACTCGAAGACATCAATACGGTTTTAGAGCGATTTCTTCCGCAGCCAATTGAGCGTCAAACAAAAGCCGGTAAGGTTGCTAAAAAGCGTTTATCGCAAACAGTTTTGCGTTCAATAGTAGAAAACGTTGATGACTTTACCGAGCGCGAAAGAACTATTTTTTCAGCGCTGGCTGATGCGCCCAATCAAACAGCGGCAGCGCTTTCAATCGGTATGACATACAAAGAATTTGTGAGCGAGTACATGGCAATACGCCGAAAGCACGATATCTAGATGAAACGGGTATACTAAGTATATGAAGAAGCGCTTAGTATTAATCGACGGCATGAGCGTTTTTTACCGTGGTTATTTTGCAATGCCCGGCCTCAGCTTACCAGATGGAACACCAACTGGAGGTGTATATGGGTTTGCAAGTATTGCGATTGAAGTAATTAAAAAACTTGAACCCGATTATGTTGCGGTTGCTTGGGATAAAAGTAAAACAGCAACTTCTAAGCGTAAAGAGATATATCCCGACTACAAGGCGGGTCGCACTAGGCCACCCGATGACTTCTTTGCGCAAATTCCACTACTTCATGATTTACTAGAGAGCTTTGACTGGCCGCTGATTGAGCTTGATGATTATGAGGCGGATGACATCATTGGGACGATTTCTGTGCAAGCGGCCGATAAAGATATTGAAACAGCGGTGGTAAGCGGCGATTACGATATGATGCAGCTTTTAACTCCACATACGAGCGTGTACATCAATAAAAAGGGCAGTGACATGCTGCGCTTTACTGAAGCCGAATTCGAAGAAAAATATGGAGTAAAGCTCGCTCAATTTGTAGACTATAAGGCCCTTGTCGGGGATTCCAGTGATAACATACCGGGGGTACGTGGCGTTGGGCCAAAAGCTGCTCAAACCTTGCTTGGTAGTTACAAATCACTTGACGACATTTATGAGCATATTGATGAGCTTAAAGGCGCCTTGAAAACAAAGCTTGAAAGTGACAAAGACAATGCGCTCATGAGCCGGGAACTGGCTCGAATTTGGTGCGACGCCCCGGTTGAGCTGGACTGGAAAGAAGCTGATGTTAATCATACAGATTTACCGAAAGTTGCGACGAAACTAAAAGAGCTTGAGTTTCATTCATTGATTCGACGATTGCCACAGCACATGCGTGAAGTTGCCGACACAAGCTTGTATTTCCATGAGTCTGACGAAGTAAACTTAAAAGAAATTGACTGGCCAGAGCAAGT
>JAAXIO010000016.1:0-7134 GCA_012270305.1 Candidatus Saccharimonadota bacterium | reverse complement strand
ATTGGTGGCGAGTTAGCCACGCCAATTGAAGAAGCTGCCGCCATGCGCCAGGTGTATGGTTGGCAAACGAAGGCATTTGACGAAAAGCCTAAGGTTCGCGACATTGCGAAGCGGTTTGATTTCCCGTTGATTTATCACTTGTTCAGAATGGAGCACTACGGTATTAAACTTGATGTCTCAAAGCTTGAACATATGAGCAAAGAGCTGAGTGAACAGTATGATGAGCTTGAACAACAAATGTATGAATACGCAGGTATCGAGTTCAATATTGGCAGTCCATCGCAGCTATCTGAGGTGTTATTCTCCAAACTCGGGCTCCCAACAGCTGGTATTAAAAAGGGAAAAACGGGGTATTCAACTGGTCAAAAAGAATTAGATAAACTACGTGGTCAACACCCAATTATAGAGCTGATCGAAAAGACTCGTGAGCTCTCAAAACTAAAGAATACCTACGTAGATACATTACCGACGCAAGTAGACGAACAGTCGCGCCTGCATACTACCTTTAATCAAGATGTGGCCGCCACTGGACGGTTAAGTAGCACCAGCCCGAACCTGCAAAACATTCCGATTCGTACCGAGGCGGGCCGCAAAGTGCGTGATGCGTTTGTTCCCGAAGAGGGCAGTGTGTTTGTCAGTGCTGATTATTCACAGTTTGAGCTACGATTGGCGGCAGTGCTTGCTGGTGACGAAGAGCTGATTAACGATTTTAATGGTGATATTGATATTCATACCAAAACAGCCAGTGATGTGTATGGTATCCCAATGAATAGTGTGACGAAAAATCAGCGGCGTGATGCTAAGGTAATTAACTTCGGAGTGTTATATGGCATGGGACCACATGCGCTAGCAGCGAACACGGGTATGACCTTCATGCAGGCGAAAGAATTCATTGACAAGTACTTTGAGTTACGGGCACCAATTCGAAAATTTATTGACGATACGTTGCAAAAGGCGAAAGATGAGGGATTTGTTGAAACCTTTCATGGACGTCGCCGACCTACTCCAGACGTTGCCAGTAGTAATTTTATGGTACGCGAGGCTGGCAAGCGGGCTGCTGCTAATATGCCAATTCAAGGCACAGAGGCTGATTTGATGAAGCTTGCCATGATTGCCGTTGACGAGAAAATAGGCGATCTTGGGGTGCAAATTTTGCAAATTCACGACTCAATCCTGATTGAATGCCCGAAAGGGAATGCAGACGCGGTGAGCGATATATTGAAGACTACCATGGAATCAATTGCGCCTGAGCTACCGATTAAGTTAAAGGTTGACGTTAGTGTAGGGAATAATTGGGGGGAAGTATAGTGATGGATCAACAGAGACTCCAGCGGCTAATGAGTGAGCAAAAGTATATGGTGCTTGCCGTTACCTTAGAAGACGGCACGCCGTGGGCTGTACCTGTTAGGGTGCTGGGGCATAGTAAAAATGAGTTCATATGGGACTCGCGACTTGATACCGTGCATTCGATTGCAATTACAGAGCGACCTTCTGTTGCTGTGACTATGTTTTATAGCGACGAGAATGAGCAAACAGGCCTCTATATGAACGGTACGGTACGTCTTGTTGAAGAAACAAGGCCAGGGCTTGGCCGGTATGTATTTGCCGCTAAGGATTGCTGGCTCAACGATGAAACATTCGTTAAACGGCCTGTCAATCTAATGTAGCTACATTTTGCTTGTGCTCTTTTTTTACTCACTGTATACTCCAGGGTAATGACTACATCGACTAAATGGATTTATGCATTACTTGGATTCGTTGTTTGTTTCTATAGCTGGTGGGTGTTTCCGAGTCTATGGCTCATCTACTTTGCTTTTTTGGCGATACTTGCGTTCATACCTACGAAGCCATCAGCACATCCACCCGTTCAATCGGCTACTCAGGCAGCGACAGTTCATCAGGGTAAACAGACCAATCCCGACCCGACATCAGATGATGTTGAAGCAATTATTGCGGCGATTGAAGCCCGCATGCGCGAAGCGGTCGATCCTGCAGTTCAAGAAGGTCTCCGACAAGCCTTGCAGGAGGTGCAGCGCGTTTCGGCAACCTCAGTAGCTGATGACCAGCTTGCACCGTATAGCCATCAAGCAGTTCAAATACATCCACCCGTTCAAACTGAGCAAGAAATTGCTGCAGCTAAAAAGCAACAAGAACTTCGTAATATAAATACGCTGCTGTACGTCGCGTCCTTTTTGTTAGTAGGTGCAGCGGCGCTGTTTATCGGGCTCGGCACCAATTTGCCAGAGTTTATAAAGTTTAGTTTAGTGCTTATAGTAGCGGTTGGATTCTATGGCGTAGGCATGGTGCTTCACCGAATTAGTGAACGACTCCAGCCGGCAGGTGTAGCTTTTGTAGGCACGGGGCTGGCGCTGATTCCATTCGTAGGCTTAGCATTCTATAGTTATGTGGTAGACGATGGTCCATTGGTATGGTGGCTCACTTCGTTGATTGGCTTAGCTGGATTTTGGTTGGCGCTTCTTGAGCTAAAAAAACCGATTGTGTCGTATCTTACACTGGCGTTTGTATTTTCAGTCGTCACGTCGAGCGTGTCCGCATTACATGCACCTTTTGTGTGGTATTTCGTAGCAATTATCCTCACGAGTACTGTGCTGCAATATATTAGCCACAAGTCTCCTACGTGGCTTCCGCATGAACTTAAGCTGCCATTAGGGCAAAATGCACAGCTGGCAGCACCGGTAGCGCTACTAGGAAGCATATTTGGCCTAGATGTACTAAGCGCTGGTGACTACACAATCATTAGTGGTGTTGGAATGCTACACTATGCAGTACATTCGCTTGGGTACGGCAAGCAAGATACGAGTAAGTATCTAGAGTGGGTGCTAACTCGTGTTACGGGGCTATCGTTCATTTTGTCGTTTACCTATTTGCTTACTGAAAGTTGGCCGTGGGTAAGTTTTGCATTGTTAACGGGTGCTGTAGTGCTGTATGGTATATCACTCATAGGCCGAACGTTCGATTCTCGTGAAATATGGTGGTTCTGGGTGGCGCAAGGGCTTATCGCCGTTGCTATTTTCGGCTGGCTAGGGAATATGATTCAGGTGAGCGCTGGGCTTATTATTTTAGGTGTTATCAGTGCTCATCAGCTATATATCGTAAAGAACGCGGTGTTTGGTGCGGCTGGTGTAGTCGCTGCGGCTCTATTGCCGTTCACAATTAGCTTTGGCGTGATTGATCCGACGCCAAGGGTAGAATATGTAGCGCTGACTATGTTGATGGCAACCGGGTTAGCGATAGGAACGCGTGCCGCACTCCATACTGGTCGTACGGCGTATAAGTACGTGATGTCAGCGCTGTACATGGTGTTTGCGGCTGAGGCTGGGTTGCTTGCACTCGTCAGTGGAGATGACTGGTGGATAGGCGCAATTGTATCGAGTATCGCCGGGTTGCTGTACCTGGCAAGCTTTATCGAGCGTCAGCCAGCTATTCATGTTGTATCAAACCTCGTGGCTGTTTGTGGTGTGTATGCGCTATACTCAGCGTTTCTTGATAGCATGACCTGGTCGTGGTTGGCAACAGCATGGACACTGGGTGTAGCGTGGTATGCACTCAGATGGTACTTTGCTCAACCAGAATCGAGCGATCAAACAAGAAGCCAGATTATGTTAGCTTCGACGCTAACACCGCTTTCATTTGTTACGCTGATCTTGATGTGGGTAAGTGAAACTACAGTAGCAGCGGCACTGACCGGCTGCGCGCTCGCTGCCATAGTTGCCTACGAGGGGTTGGTTCGCAAGCAAGTGCTTTGCTATGAAATTGCTATGTATATTGCCACGCTTTGTTTACAGCGACTCATCGGCTATGTTTATCCAGATACCAACGCACTTATCTATACGCACTGGTGGGCAATAGTGATTGGACTAGCTGGGTTATTGTATTTGCGGCGCCAGCGTGAACATGCGACAGTCCGTGCAATTGTAGCCCTGGCCTTTTTTAGCGTACCGACTGCACTATTCGCGCTCACCGAGGGTGATGGCTATCAACTACTGTTTTTGATAGAGCACACCCTCTTGATTGTGGCTGGTGTAGTAATGAGTAAAAAAATCGCAGTGCAGTGGGGTGCGGTTGGCGTGGCAGTATCGGTACTTTGGCTCTTAAAAGGCTACACCTACATTCTACTTGCACTGCTTGCATTTGGATTAATTGGGTTTGCTATTTGGCGATTGCTCAAGAAAGTATAGCTTCTCGTGTGGCGTCGATTTATCCCAAGTAAACGAATAGGCGAGAGTACGCTTCACTATCAAACGCTTAAGACAATTCGTACGCTTGAACAGGCCTCGTTGTACGTGCAAACGTTACGTGAAACCCCAGAGCCACATAAGCTTGATGAGCGTTTAACGTACTACCGGTTGTTACTTATTGCGCAAACGCCACAAGCAGTCAAAGCACAGTGGCAAATGGACATCCATGAACATGGGTACCGCAATCGACACAAACGGCTATTTGAATTAATTGATTTCAATGACACCTTCGTTTCGCTCGTGCTGCTTACACCAATCCATCAGCGCGTGGGGCTACCTGAATCGCTACGTTTAGAGATGGAACGATTTTGTCGTAGTGTTCAGTCGCCAATGTTTAGTGGTGAGCAGTTTGAGGCAATTGTGCGTGGGCTGGGCAGGGAAATTGCGGTCTATGCAGCGGCAGAGCAACTTGGCTACAAGGTACGCATGACTTCACGCACCCAAGATGCATTCGGCATTGATATGATGATTATTCAGCCAGGTACAGAAAAACGTATGTACATTGATTGTAAAACCCCAAGTGCCTATCGGCATCGACTTGAGGAACTTGTTAAACATGGGCACATTAGTGATGCGCAGTTACTACAGGCAGATGAAGAAGATTTTATAACTCATAACCAACACCATAATGGAGACACGGTACCCGTAACTTTGCTCTGTATTCGTCCAGATACCGTGGGCTACATTCATACCTTTGCATTTGATGAGCCAGCTAGGTTTAAACTGCTGCTCGAGCGTATGTTTAACAGTATCGATGATCGCAGAGTACTGGACATTTTTGCAAAAAAGTGGTAACATATAAGTATGCAACGGAGTAACAGTTTTAAGGCTTTGCCGATTATTATTACCATTATCGTTATTGCACTAGCCATTGCCGCTATTGTGAGTATCGGTCGCGCAATATTTACTAGTGGCGACTCATCTGAAGAAACAGTACTTGTAGATGAAGGCAGGGAAGCACTCCTCAATACTGGAGGTGGACGCAGCGTACAGTTGACTGTACGTGGTCCAATTGTGGCCGACGAAGCGTTTAAAAGCTACCAAGTAGAAATCTCAAACTCGGAACGATCTATTACAGCTTACGAGGGCTACTTGGATTCACGCACCGATGGCACAACCCTAAGTAATAATACCCGTGCCTACGAACAATTCGTCTATGCGCTCGATAAGGCCAACCTTATGAAGGGCCAGGAGACCGAAGATGATTTACGCGGTATATGTGCCACTGGCTATGTATACGAATACGCAGTGTTATCTGGCGGTAGCCCAGTAAAAATGCTCTGGACATCAACCTGCAGTGGTTCAAAGGGATCGCTTGATGCATCGCGTGAGCAACTCACAAACTTGTTCCTTGAACAAATCCCTGACTCGGCAGACTACATTCCGTTTGAACGCTCATTTCGTCTTAGTCTCTAGTTATCCGGTATACTAGTAACTATGATTAAAGCTTTGATTTTTGATTGTTTTGGCGTGTTGTACTGGGACGACTTAAACCGCATTTACAATTTAGTCGGTGAAGATAACTTTCAGGCCTTAAATGACCTTATTCACGCATTCGATCATGGCTATATAGCCAGTCAGGATTTTCTAGCTCAGATAGCAGCACTCGCTGGTGTTGACGCTGCGGAAGTAGCGAAAGCCATGCAAGATAAGCAATCGCCAAATCAAGCACTTATGGACCGCTTGGTGGAGCTACGGCAAACCTACAAAGTAGGATTACTCAGTAACATGGGTAGCGACACACTTGATAGTGTATTTAGTGAACAGCAGCGCAGAGACATGTTTGATGACGTATTAATCTCGAGTGAGGTGGGGCTTATTAAGCCGTCACGTGATTTGTATGAACTTGCACTCGAACGGCTTGGGGCGGCCGCTGATGAGACTGTGTTTATTGATGATAGAATGGCGAATGTTGAAGGCGCGGCAGTGCTTGGTATGCATACTATTTTATTTACGTCTAACAGGCAGTTTGAAGTAGAATTTGGGCGGATCGTCGAGCAGTCCCGTGCCTGAGCTCCCAGAAGTTGAAACAGTTAAGCGTGGGCTGGCTGGTTTACTCGTAGGAAAAGTTATTCAAAACGCCTATCATATTGAATCGCCAAAAAGCTTTCCGAATAGCCAAGTAGATATTACGCAGTTTCTGACTGGAGCTGCTGTTAGTGGTGTGCGTCGCCGCGCAAAAGTGCTTCTAATTGATCTCACCAGCGGCTACAGTTTAGTGATTCATTTAAAGATGACTGGCCAGTTAGTGTTTCGCGGCGAGGATGTGTTTGGTGCTGGTCATCCTAACGATAGTTTAATTGGTGAGCTACCAGACCGCAGCACGCGTGTTGTTATAGAGTTTACTGAGGGCAGCCATTTATATTTCAACGATCAGCGCAAATTCGGATGGGTGAAGCTACTACCAACCATTGAGGTGCCAAGTATTGATTTTATGAAGAAGGTGGGGCCAGAGCCTCTAGAAGCTGATTTCTCGGCGCAGCAGTTTGCGGATCGATTCTCTAGGAGGGCCAATACTAACATTAAGGCAGCCTTACTCGACCAAACGGTGGTGGCAGGTGTGGGGAATATATATGCCGATGAAAGCTTGTGGGGAGCTAAGATTGACCCTCGACGATTAGTAAAAAGCCTGTCGAGCGATGAATTTGCACTACTTTATACCGAGCTGCGCCAGGTGATGAACCTAGCGATTGAAAAAGGCGGTAGCACGGATAAGAATTATGTGAATGCTGAAGGCAAGCGCGGTAGCTACATGGATTTTGCGCGGGTGTTTCGTCGCGAAGGTCAGGCGTGTCCACGCTGCGAAACTACAATTATTAAATTTAAGCACGCAGGCCGCGGCACGCATGTGTGCGAGCAGTGTCAGAAATAGATA
>JAAXIO010000029.1 GCA_012270305.1 Candidatus Saccharimonadota bacterium | reverse complement strand
ACATAACAACCTGTTGACATGGTTAGATGGTAATACGCTACCCCTAGTGGCTTTAGAGCAAGATAAAAAAAGCATTTCACTCGCTCATTTCGAACCACCTGATGCGTTCGTACTAGTACTCGGTGAGGAGGTTGAGGGAATTCCAGGCGGGTTACTGAAGCGCTGTAATCATATCGTTGAAATACCCATGAAAGGCAAAAAAGAGTCATTTAATGTATCTGTTGCTGCGGGCATAGCTCTATACGGCTTAGCTAACTAAGCTGAAGCCCACGCACGCCACCCAGCGTTAGTATCATACGCATTAATCCATGCTCCTGCATTGTTATACTCATTTAGACACGTGTTACTACTAAGAGTAAACGGAGTTACCGTATCTAGACCACCATTACTCCGATATCTGTACATAGTATCGGATTTCGAGCGCGCATAAATCCTAAAAGATACAACGCCCGTCGCACTTTCCGTGCCAGTGCAATAGTACAGATTGTGTATACTCGTTAAATATGAATTCTTTGCGATGTTCATGGTAATGCCTGAAAAAATATCTAAACTCGCTGAATTATCACTACCTCCAGATCTTACCCTCCCACCCTGAGGATATTGGCCGTTTTCGGCTTCATACAATAGTATCTTTTTTGCTAGGTTCGATACATCTGACTGGACTGCCGAGTCATTAGCTCGGCTTTGTATACCGTTATAAGCGACTACTGATATTGCTGCCAATATCGCTATCACCACAATGACAATAAGCAGCTCAACGATAGTAAATCCATTCACTGCTCTAGGTGTTTTGAACAAAAGCATATACTAAAAGTCTACGCTATAACCATAACCGCTTCAAGTTACTTGATAATCACAGCGTCTTCGCCGAGCTGCTTCACCAACTGACCAACTAAATCATCGCTATCTTCAACTTTGAATGGTAAACGTATGGCCGACTTTTTTTCAGTGCCTAAAACAAGCACAATGTCCGACGAGCCTGGGAATTTACCGCAAATTGTTTTTAGCTGCATTAAGCTTTCAGCGTCATCTGGATTTTTGATATGCACAAACAACTGCCGTACAAGTGGTACATGAGGTACATATTCTACGGGCGGTGCCTTAGTCTCCTCTTTAGCTGCAGCTTTTTTGGTTACCTTAACTGGCCCACCTCTGCGCGGCTTTGGTGCTTGCATCGCTCTTCCTGTAGATTCATACTCACTAAGCTCTTTATCGGTAACTATATTTACCTCGTCGGCGATTAACTTTACCTCGCTCGTCATATTGCCATCACGATCACGCGCATTCACCTTCCCCTCAGCCCGTATCACCGCATCTTGCGTCAGTTTGGCACCAACCTCTGCAAATAAGTTTGGAAATACAATGACTTCCGATTCACCAGACTTATCTTCAATTGCCACAAACGCCATCTTAGAACCTGCTTTGGTAATAATCGTCCGCACACTCGATACGATCCCACCGATGGTCACCTTCTTGCCGTCGATATCTGGCTTTAATTGATTCAGCGGGATGGTTTGCTCTTGAAAGTATGCATCATAATTATCGAGTGGGTGGGCGCTAATATAAAGGCCCAGTAGCTCTCGTTCCCAGGTGAGGTATTCTCGCTCGGTATACTTCACAGGTGCCGCCTGAAGTGACATAGTTGGCTGAACGCCACCCCCGTCGGCCAGTGCACCGAATAGATCCGTTTGTCCACTTAACGCATCTTTTTGTGTTTTTGAAGCAAAGCCCTGAATCGTTTCTAAGTTAAATAACAAGTCTGAACGGTCGCCAAAACTATCAAAGCCACCCGACTTAATTAAGGAATCCCATGCCTTTTTATTAAATTTGTTGGTTGATACCCGTTTGGCAAAATCTTCAATACTCGTAAACACACCTTCGCTGCGAGCTCTCAAAATCTCCTCTACAGCTCCTACGCCAACCCCCTTTACAGCTGCCATGCCGAAACGAATAGTGCTTTCATTTGGCACTACGGCGAATTCCACAAACGATTCGTTAACGTCGGGCGCCAATACAGTAATACCCATATGTCGACATTCGGTAATTTCAATCGCGAGTCGTTCGATATCATCCTGGTCGCTTGTCATCAGTGCGGCCATAAATGCATCTGGGTAATGTGCTTTCAAATATGCTGTCCAATAGGCAATCAGTCCGTAACACGCTGCGTGTGACTTGTTGAAACAGTAATTCGTAAATTTCTAATGCTGCTCCCAAAACGTTTCGGCTACTTTTTCGCTTGCACCGCCATGCTCAACGGCACCCCGTACGAAGTCGACCTTTACCTTACGCATTAAGTCTATCTGCTTTTTTCCCACTGCTTTACGTAGTGTGTCAGCCTGCCCACCGGTAAACCCACACCATTCTTTAGAGATCTGCATGAACTGTTCTTGGTAGACTAGAATGCCGTAGGTACTACTAAGCGAAGATTCCATGCCCTCATGGAGATAGGTTATCTCTTCTTCGCCATGCTTACGTTTAATAAAGCTATCGATAAACTGCATCGGGCCAGGACGATACAGTGCTACCATGGCGATAATATCGTCGAATACCGTTGGCTTCAACTCGCGCAAATAGCGCTTCATCCCAGCAGACTCCAGCTGGAATACTCCTGTTGTGTCGCCGCGTTGAAATAACTCAAACGTCTTTTCATCTTCAAGCGGAATTTCTGACAGCGTTATGTCATTCCCGTATACTTTTTTAATAATACGTAATGCGTTGTTAATAATCGTTAAGTTACTTAGGCCCAAGAAGTCCATCTTCAGCAGACCAAGCTCTTCTACCGGACCCATTGGATACTGCGTAGCAACCACACCTTTTTGGGCCATCTCAAGTGGCGCGTATTTCACAATGTCATCAGGCGCAATCACAACTCCAGCGGCGTGTACACCATGGGAACGAATTGTACCCTCTAGGCGAATAGCATAGTCAAACACCTCTTTGGCCGTTGGATTTGAATCGTATTCTTTTTTCAAATCTACGTCTTCTTTCACACTCACAGCAATGGGGAGTTGACGCCCCTGTACAGGCGGCGGGATCAGCTTACTTAAGCGGTCTGCTTCCGCATACGGCACCTGAAGCACACGTGCAACATCACGAACTGCTGCACGTGCTGCCATTTTGCCAAATGTTACAATATTCGCCACGCGCTCACTACCGTATTTCTCAGCACAATATTGGATTACTTCATTTCGTCGGGTATCTTGAATGTCGATATCGATATCTGGCATTGAGATACGATCTGGATTTAAGAAACGCTCAAACAGTAAGTCATACTTCAATGGGTCAAGATCGGTAATGTTGAGTGCGTACGCAATAATAGAGCCTGCGGCGGATCCACGCCCTGGGCCAAAAATAATACCCTGAGATTTCCCCCAGTTTATGAAGTCTTGCACGATTAAAAAGTATCCGTTATAGCCCATCCGATCAAGCACATCAAACTCCATGTCGAGTCGATCACGTTCGGCGTCAGATAGCATATCGCGAATCTGTTGATTTGACAGGAGGGTAGCGTCTTCTGGAATGATATCGTGGTAGCGAACAGCCATCCCCTGGTATACAAGTTGATCAAGATATTCTTTTTCAGACTCACCATTTGGAGTCGGGTATTTTGGAATTAGTATTTTGCCGAGTTCAATATCAAGACTACACCGCTCAGCAATTTTTCGTGTATTCGCTACCGCTTCGGGGTTAGTATCATTCCAACGCGCAATAATATCTTTAGGGTCGGTGACATGTAACTCGAAGTCTTTTAGGCTCATGCGCTTTTCATCACTCAAATACGCACCCGTTCCTACACAAAGTAAAATTTCATGCGCGTCTTGATCGTCATGATCCAGATAGTGACCATCACTCGTTACAACGCAAGGTATGTCGAGTTCTTGTGATAACTTTTCGAGGTAGCCGTTGATCTTTACCTGTACATCCCAGGCGTGGGCATGGTCGGGGTGGCCGTGATCTTGCAACTCAAGATAATAACGATCTTTAAAGACAGATTTATACCATGAGGCAACCCGCTTTGCTTCTTCATAATTATCAATGCGCAGGCTCTCACCAACTTCACCACTTGCACAAGCACTTAGGGCAATAATACCTTCATTGTATTGCTCGAGTAGTTCGTGGTCGATCCTTGGCTTATAGTACATCCCCTCCAGATTGGCCTTGCTGCTTAGCATCATTAGGTTCTGATAGCCAGTCTCGTTCATTGCTAGTAAAATCAAGTGGTATCGAGCTTTATCTTTAGCAGGGTCACGGTCGTGCCTTGAGCGGGCAGCTATGTACGCTTCAATGCCAATGATTGGCGTGACATCTGCTTTTTTTGCGGCTTTATAAAATTCAATCGCACCGCTCATTGTGCCATGGTCGGTTATTGCACAAGCGTTCATGCCCATTGATTTTACAATCGACACAAGCTCGTCGACTTTAGAAAGTCCATCGAGCAAACTATGATGCGTGTGATTATGTAAGTGAACATAGTCCGACGCCGAAAGCTGAATCCCCATATATCACCTAGTATAGCGAATTCGACGAGGAGCAGCTACTTACTACCGATGTAAAATATTATTCACTTGTTTCAAGGGTGCTTGAAATGCCATTAAATAAACCATCGAGCGGTGTAATTACATTAGCAAGCAACGATAATACCCAAATCAGTAAAGCAATTACCAGTGTACCGCCAATAACGCTACCAGCACCGAACATAATACCTCGTATTAGGTTCATTACGTACACCTGGGCTCTTGAACGATGAAAGTCGTAGAATAGCTCTTCAATGAGCGTTCGTCTAGCGCTTCTTTCAGCAGACTCTGCCTGGGAGCGTTTTATTTTCTTGAGAAACTTTTTTACCTTTTCCATTATTTATTACTCGCATCGTTATCTTCAATTGATGCCTTTGTATTTTGGATAGTGTTGCCAGAAAACTTCTCGAATTTCTTTTTGAATTCACGTGTAGAGTCTTGTATTTTATCAGTTGCTTTTGTAGCCTTACCCTTTAAATCGTCTCGAGTCTCCTTACCGCTTTTCGGTGCAGTCAATATGCCTGCAACTACTCCAATCGCTGCACCAGTAATCGCTCCAATTGCTATATTTACACCTTTCTTCATACTACTTCTTCCCCTTTCGTTTTTTGCTCACTTGATCCATCACAAAGCGTGCGACGAGGCTTGGCGTAACCACCTTGTTAACCCCAGTCATAGTTCGTTCAACCGTATCGATAGTACGCTCAGCACTCGTAGTAACCCGCTTGATTTGGCTAGTTATACGTATGAGTAAAACTGCTAACACAATACCGATTGCTAAGAATACTGCTAAAAATATTGAAAGAATTACTACTAAAATTTCCATGGCTGTCATATCTCCATGGTATCAAATAGTAGTAACAGATGCTACAAACGGTTTCGTAGGTACTTCGCTAATTCGTCACCGAACTCTGGATTCTTCAATCCAAAGTCTATCGTTGTTTTTAAATACTCTAACGGATTACCAGTGTCATAAAAATCTGCGTCTGTTATTTGCTTAGCGTAAAACGCATGGCCGTCATCCATCATAGCTTGCACGAATGGTTGAAAAGTAAACTCGCCGTCGCCGTGAACTGCACTTCCAGCCTCAATGTATTCTAGAATTTTACCTGGTAGTAGATACGTTGAGACACTTGCGAGTGCAGATGGTGCGTTATCTTTTCCTGGCTTTTCTACAACCTTTTCCATTTTGATCAGACCATCGCCAATCGAGTCACCGGAAGCGAACCCATACATGGAATATTCCTTATCGCCTTTCACTTGCTTACACGCAAACACACCCCCACCAGTTTGATTGTAGACGTCAATGATTTGCTTCGTTGAGTTTGCCTCTGGCGTAAAAAAGTCGTCGGCGAACGTGTATATAAATGGTTCATCACCCACAAGATGTGCTGCACTGAGTAAGGGTGTTGCGTTGCCGTATGGCCCTTTTTGTCGAATATAGATAAAGTTTGCGAGATTAGCGATAGCCTCAACTTGCTCTATATATGGTTTCTTTTTTTCACCACCCGATCGCAGATTTGTGAGCAGCTCTTCACTCGGTAAATCAAAGTGATCCTCAATAGCGCGCTTATTACTACTTCCCACTATAATAATGTCTTTGATACCTGCCTCAACTAATTCTTCAACAACATATTGAATAATTGGCTTGTCTACCAGTGGCAGCATTTCTTTGGGCATTGCCTTGGTCTGGGGCAAGAATCGCGTTCCAAATCCAGCTGCCGCTATAACTGCTTTTGTTACCGGTTTTGATAGGTGTGTCATTATGTATCCTCCCTTTGCTTAAACTGTTGAAGCTGAGTGTGACCCATTAGTACGGCCGACACATCCGTCATACGCCCTTCATAGGCATTTTCAATTAACTCCTCAACCGTTATCAGGGCAACTTCAATATTTTCATCGTCTTCGGGTGTTGGGCCCGCTACCTGTTCGCAATCCGTTCCTAAAAAGTAGTGATGCTCCGTGTTATCCCAAGCATCGACATACACCTTGCCGAGGTAGCTGATGTTACGCGCTACATATCCGGTTTCTTCTTTTAGCTCACGCTCTGCAGCCTGCTGTGGCGTCTCGCCCGCATCTACTAACCCACCAGGTAATTCATCCATCATTTTTTCTGGACCAAATCGAAACTGCCTCGCAATCACCACTTCCCCCTGTGGAGTGAGCGCAATGATTGCAGCAGCGCTGCTACCGTCAACCCCCGCTACGTCAGCCGTAAACACGTTACCATCAGGCAACGTAAATGATTTATGCGTCACCTTACGAAACCCGGCAGATGTCACCTGTGCACCGTCGTCAGTTCGTTCAGGCAGCACCACGCCCTACAACCTTTCGCGAATCAGCTTTTGTGCTAGTGATGGATTAGCGGTACCCTTCGACTTCTTCATTACTTGGCCTACCAAGTACCCTATCGCCTTATCGTTTCCAGCTTTGATGTCTGCAATTGACTTCGCGGAGGCTTCATCAGCTAGTACATCATCAACTATAGCGCCGAGAGCGTTCTCGTCGCTGACTTGCAGCAGGTTCTTTGCCTGAGCAATTTCACGTGGACCAGTTTGGCCAGAAGTAAGAGCCATAAATATTTCTTTAGCAGCCGTGCTCGATACTTCTTGTTGTTCAGCCATGTTCGCTAGCTCAAGGAGATCTATCGGATCAATACTGGTTTCCACATCTGAGTCAGTCTGTAACTCATCTTCTTTGAATACACTCGCATACCAGTTAGCCACCCGCATAGCAGCTTTTGGTGACTGCTCGAGCACAGCGTGGACAGTTGCAGCGTGCGCTTTATTAGAAAGTAGCGTATTCACTACTGAACTATCGAGCCGAAGTGCAGAAAACGCCTCACGGTACTCTCCCGGAAGCATACCCACCTCCGATTGAATTGCCTGCACCTCATCAATTGTCAACATTATTGGCGGAATATCAGGATCTGGCATATATCGATAGTCCTGAGCATCCTCTTTGGAGCGTTGGCTAGTAGTTTTTTGGGTTGCGTCATTCCAGCCACGAGTTTCTTGTACAATCGTTTCGCCTTTTTCAAGTAGGGCAACCTGTCGTTTGAACTCATACTCAGCCGCTTTTTCGACACTTCTAAATGAATTGAGATTCTTTACTTCAGCACGCTTACCTAGCTCATCACACCCGACTGGTGCAACCGAGATATTCACATCAAACCTCATGTTGCCGTGATATAAGTCACCGTGCGTAACGCCAGCATAGGTCATTAAACGATACAGCTCGGTACAGAAGGCCCTCGCTTCGGCCGGACTGTGCATATCAGGCTGTGACACAATTTCAATTAACGGTGTTCCAGCGCGATTAAGATCAACCAGTGTATGATCGCTATAATGCGTCTGCTTACCAGCATCGCTTTCAATGTGTGCATGGTGAATGCCTACAGTTACATTTGAACCGTCTGGAAGTGGCGCCGTAACGCTGCCTGCTCCAATTGTAGGATGATACATTTGCGTTATCTGATAGCCCATTGGAAGATCGGGGTAAAAATAATGTTTTCGATCAAATCTGCTAACTTCAGCTACCGATGCATTGAGTGCTTTCGCCGCACGAACAGCTAAGTGAACTGCTTGCTTATTGAGGAGTGGCAGCATGCCTGGCAGACCATAATCAATTGGATGAACTACAGCATTCGGCTCTTTGTTCCTCGCATCATTATCTGCAGGACTGAATAGTTTTGATTTTGTCGCGAGTTGCACGTGGCACTCTATGCCGATTGTCATCTGCCACTTCGAGTCCATTATATTGCCCCCAAATCTTTTAAGCCTTGCTTGAAAGAAGATAGCGATCGTCGAGCATCGTCATAACTCACGCGCACTTCCGGCTCGTGTGCAATCTGGTTTCGTATCTTATGAGCCGACCATACTGCATTAGCATTCGTCCAAGCAGCTTGCGAAGCTTTCATTCTTTCTCCCATCGTTTTGCCCTTCGTGCCAGATTGCCGTAATGCAAGATCAAGCAGCTTATCAGCATTCAATATAGCTAAGTGGTAGCTAGACTCTTGGTCGCGTTGCAATTGTCTTTCAATGCCGAGCCACTGTGTACGATACTTGTTTACATCGAGCTGTCGCCCAGATTTGCGCCCATGCATCATCAGGAACAAGATACCAGCGCCGATAGCAATAATGGCAATAAAGAAACTAATCATCAGTCCGTCGCTCATTGTTTCGTCTCCATTGATTTTGCAAGGTCGAATAGCAAGGCATCTTTTTGGGCATTCGCGATTAACTGCACGCCAACTGGCATGCCATTTGATTCGCCAGCCGGAACTGACAAGGCAGGCAACCCGGCCATACTCACGCCAACAGTCATGGCGTCGGATAGATACATTTTCATTGGGTCATCGGTATTTTCACCAATTCCAAACGCAGTTGTAGGCACAACTGGTGAAATTAATATATCGTACGATGAAAATAGCTCATTAAATTCATTGATCAGCAGCTGTCGTGCTTTCTGCGCCTTTTGATAATAGGCGTCAAAAAAGCCACTCGAAAGCACATAATTACCAATTAAAATTCGCCGTTTTGATTCTGCGCCAAAGCCTTGCTCTCTACTTTTTCCGTACAGTTCTTCTATTGTCGTGGTGCCTTCTGCGCGTACCCCATAACGTACCCCATCATAGCGTGCTAAATTGCTAGCAATTTCAGCCGGTACAACAATGTAATACATCGCCAAGCTATACTTTGCCATTGGCAAACTTACTTCTTCTACAATGTGGCCTTTTGCCTCAAGTTGCTTCATATAATCATCAACTCGCGCTCTTACGCCTTCATCGGTACCTTCAGTCATAAAGTCACGAATAACACCAATTTTCATTGGAGCTTTTGCTGCTTCTGGCGCGAAGTAATCAGGCAGCGTTGTCATGTCCCGACTATCTTGACCGGCCATAATCTCAACTACCAATTCGGCGTCCTCCGCTGTAAGGGCAAAACAACCCATAACATCTGTGCTACTCGCCATAGATACCACTCCGTATCGACTTGTCATACCATACGTTGGTTTCACTCCAACGACACCGTTGAAACTAGCTGGCTGACGAATTGACCCACCGGTGTCCGTACCCAGTGAAAATGGTACGATGCCAAGCTTTACTGCCACGGCGGAGCCGCCACTGCTACCACCAGCTACTCTGGTAGGATCCACTGCGTTTTTCGTTACGCCAAACGCCGAATTCTCCGTACTACTGCCGTGAGCAAACGAATCAAGATTGGCTTTACCAATGCAAATAGCACCCTCGGCTTCAAGTTTTTCAACTACAGTGGCCTGTACGGGTGCGTTGAAATTTTGCAGTATCTTACTTGCTGCAGTGGTTGGACCGTCGAATGCCAGGAAGTTATCTTTCACTACGAACGGTACACCAGCCAGCCGACCGCTTATCTCACCAGCGTCTACCATTGCGGCACGCTTTACTGCACGTTCTTCGGTAAGATGAAGTAACGCGTTATAGTCGCTGGCGTTCTTTGCTGCTTGCAACGCCTCTTCTACATTTGATTGGGCCGATCGACCCAGGTAGTAACTAATGGTAGGCATTGTAATCTATAATACTTTCGGTACTTTAATCTGATTGTCTTTTGTATCTGGCGCGAGCGCAAGCAATGTCTCCCTGTTCACATTGTCTTCAGCAACGGTATCGTCACGAACAATGTTTTGAAGCCCGGTCACCTGATATGCAGGTTGTACATCCTCTGTATTGAGCTGATCAAGTTGCTCAACGTACTGTAGCACCGCCTTTAAGTCGCCCTGTAGACTAAGTATCTCATCGTCACTTAGATGCAAGTTGCTTAGCCCCGCTAGCTTTTGAATATCATCACGAGTTATGGTGGTCATATACTTCCTAGTATACCAGAGTGCAGGGCGAGGCTGCTATTCGTAGATAGCTGCTATTTTCTTACGAGATAAATAGATGATTGTCACTAGCATTAAGATGAGGCCAGCTGCAGAAACAGCAATCCCGGCAAACACAAATACCGAGAAAAATGCCATACTTAAAAGTGTAGCCACACTAGCATCAACAAGATTAGAAATGGCCATGTAAAGTTGGTACGATAATATACCTGCCAACACAACAGCTATACCAATCGCGCTCTTTCGCAGAATTTCCCGCCCACTAATAATAAATATCGTCATAGCGAGCGTTAATACGATTGCTATGCCCGTATCTCGACTAACTACACCACCAATTTCGGCCAACTCTAGCGGACCACTTGACGCACGTAATGCTACAAGACCGACAGCATACAAAAATAGCGCAATAAAAATTTCAAGATACACAAAAGACAATAAATGCACACCTACAGGCATCCGGTAGGTAAAACCAGCACGTTTTAGCTCTTGTGATTCTTTTTTCTGATCTTTTGTAGAAGGGGCTGGTGCCGGTTGCGGTGTCGACGGCACGGCCACTGGCACGTTCGAAACGGCGATTCGATCTTCTGACTGTTTATTATTTTCCTGCACCTGTTTAGCGAGTACTTCTTCGCTGGTTAGTGGCTGTATGTTTGTCATGGTGTTTCCTATTCTTTACATGAAGTATACACCCGCACCCGACAAAGCACTACTACATTTTTAACTTTAGATCGGCGATGATATCGCGTAGCTCGGCTGCCTTCTCGAACTCTAAGTTAGCACTAGCTAGCTCCATTTGAGCTGACAGTTCTTTTAGTAGTGAAGCATATTCATCCTTTGGTATTTTCCTCAGATCAAGCTTAGCCTTTTTATCATCTTCCTTCATCGGAATAATAGCCCGTAGGCCTTCACCAATCTCCTTAGCGACGCTAGTTGGTGTTATACCATACTCAGTGTTGTATGCCTCCTGAATAGCTCGTCGACGATTTGTTTCATCTATGGCTGCCTTCATACTCCGCGTCATAACGTCACCATACATAATCACAGTGCCCTCCTGGTGGCGAGCAGCTCGACCAATTGTTTGAATTAGTGCGCTTTCACTCCGCAAAAACCCTTCTTTATCGGCGTCTATGATAGCCACTAAACTCACCTCAGGTAGATCTAATCCTTCTCGAAGCAAATTAATTCCTACCAACACGTCGTACACTCCGCTCCTTAGGTCTCGTAATATGTCGCTACGCTCCAAGGTGTCTACCTCTGAGTGGATGTACGCAGTTTTTATATCAAGGTCGATTAAATACTGGCTAAGATCTTCAGCCATACGCTTTGTGAGAGTTGTAATGAGCACACGCTGCTTCTTTTTAATACGATCACGAATTTCGGCAATAACATCATCTACTTGACCGTCAGTTGGCCTGACTTCAATAATCGGATCGAGCAACCCGGTGGGCCGGATTACTTGCTGAGCTGGCTCGGGGCTGTGACCGAGCTCATACTCCCCGGGTGTTGCCGATACATAAATAGCATTATGAATATGTTTATCAAACTCATCAAACCTTAACGGTCGATTATCGAGCGCACTTGGCAAACGGAAGCCATGATCTACTAGAACCTCTTTGCGTGCTCGATCGCCATTGTACATACCGCGTACTTGCGGCAGAGTCATGTGGCTTTCGTCTACAAGCAGTAGCCAATCGTCTGGAAAATAATCAATTAAGGTAGCAGGCTGCTCACCAGGCTCGCGGTTTGTTAAGTATCGGCTATAGTTTTCTATACCCTTCACAAATCCAGTTTCTTCGAGCATCTCAATATCATACTTAGTGCGTTGCGCTAATCGCTGCGCTTCTAATAATTTATCGTGCTGCTCAAACCATTCCATGCGCTGATTGAATTCTTGTTTGATTTGCTCAATAGCAACCTCAAGTTTTTCCTTAGGGGTTACGTAGTGACTGCTAGGAAAAATCTGCAATTCACTCGGCTCGCCCAGAATCTCTCCTGTTAGCGGATCAATCCTCGTAATACGATCAACTTCGTCACCAAAAAACTCAATCCGATAGGCGACATCGCTTCCCGCCGGGAACACATCAACTACATCACCTTTAGACCGGAACGTACCACGATGAAAATCTATGTCGTTTCGCTGATATTGGATATCCGTCAGCAAGCGTAGGAACTTATCTTGCTGGCGCCGTTCCCCCTTTTTAATATGTATCGACATATCACCATAACTATCCGGTGAGCCAATGCCGTATATGCAGCTCACACTGGCAACGATTATGACGTCTCGGCGCGTTAACAGTGCGGTCGTGGCAGCATGGCGCAAACGGTCGATTTCGTCGTTAATTTTCGAATCTTTTTCAATATACGTATCACTACTAGCGATGTATGCTTCTGGCTGATAGTAATCAAAGTAGCTTACAAAATAGTGCACTTCGTTATCTGGGAAGAATTCTTTGAATTCACTGTATAGCTGCGCGGCAAGCGTTTTATTGTGCGCCAACACTAATGTAGGCACATTGCGATTTGCGATAATATTCGCCATAGTAAAGGTTTTACCGCTTCCCGTTACCCCCAGCAGCGTCTGTTCGCGCTCTTTCTTATCAAGCCCATCAATCAACTGAGCGATCGCCTTCGGCTGATCACCCATAGGTTGATATTTGGTTGCAAGATTGAACTTGTTCACTTGTACTAGTATAGCGTACTAGCGTGCTGTCGATAATAAGATCTCTTTAGCCTCGCTGTACTCTTGATCAAGAATAGCGGTATCAATATCTATAGTAGCATCTGCACCCGTGTCCTCGATTGAGGCACTCAATATACTCACCGGTGAATCCGACTCGCCCTCTGTTAGTTGATGGTATCCCCCCAATATGATTCTACATTCGCTGTCACCGGCTTTGATTGACTCTGCGAGCTCTGTTTTGAATAACGTGCCGATAGATGCAGTGTCGTAGTTTACCACTTCTTTAGTATCGATTTTGTACTTAACAAAACTCATTTCCGAGAAGCCATCAAGAATTTTATATTCGAAGGATCCGATCTTATTACCAGAGCCCTCATCGCACATTGCACCGAGTCCACCTCCTTGGACAATACTGTAGGTAACTTTATACTTGCCAGTGGGTGACAATAGATCAATATCTTGACGCCTGTTTTCTGCCCTTATACCACTGATACTCTGGTCATATGTCCAGTCTTCAGGATATTCGAAACGCAAAGTCGTACCAAAATCTTCATCAATCGTAGCCGTTTTCAATGTCACCTGGTCGCGCGATGCCATCTCCACCTCGGCCGTCTGCACACTTGAGCCATTATTATTAGCTGCCTTATCATTTATAAAATTCTGCCAAAAAACTATCGCCAAAGCAGCTATTACGGCCGCTACTATAGCGGTAACAATAATTACATGCGCCGAACCCTGCTCATTTTTCCGTTGTGTCATATGCATCATCCTTTTGTAACGTTATTTAAGCATAAGCTTGTTCTATTTTCAATTAAGCCATAAGCAGGTATACTACACCTAGAAATGCAACCAAAACCAAACACAGAACAACCAGTGTGCGTTCCCCGAGACATCGCCCTACAGGCTGCGATGATCCGCCTCGGCAACGTCGATGAAGAGATTCAAGCTGGCTACAATATCATTCGAAAATACCACAAAACTGTTACTGTTTTCGGCTCGGCTCGAACTACAGAAGATGACCCGTATTACAAGCTTGCCGAAGAAATTAGTCAAAGATTAGCTGGCGCAGGCTATGCAATTGTATCTGGTGGAGGCAATGGAATTATGGGTGCCGCTAACCAAGGCGCGCACATTGCTGCCCAAAAAGGCGCCAGCAAAGTCGGCGGCGAATCGATTGGCTTTAATATTAAATTACCGCACGAACAAACCCTTAACAATTACACCACCGAGCACTACGAATTCGCCCACTTTGCCCCGCGTAAAATTGTTATGACAATGTACGCAGATGCCTATATCTACTTCCCGGGTGGATTTGGAACGCTCGATGAATTTTCTGAAATCATGACACTTATTCAGACTGGCAAAACACTGAAGTCACCAATCATCTTAGTTGGACATGATTTTTGGGATGATTTTGATACATTTGTAAAAAAACAACTCCTTGGCCGTGGTCTCATATCCGAGGGCGATGAGAACCTCTACACTATTACCGATGACGCGAGTAAGGTAGTTGAGCTAGTTAAAAGCAACACAACCTACTGCGATCACAAAATAGCAAAAGCCCCCTTAAGCGAATAAGGGAGCGAAGCTGCTTTTTGAGCATGCGGTACTATAGTACCGTTATTTTATAGTCTTCTGGAGCTTCATCCAAGAATTTATTTATATCCTCACGTCGTAATAAGCCTGCTTGTGCGCCAAGTTGCTGCACCACGCTCATACTGTTAATCGGTGCCCACGTTAGGGCTTCATCCATAGATTTACCCAACGCCAGTGCAGATACAATTGTACTTGCAAACGCATCGCCCGCACCTGTGCGATCAAGCGGATCAGCTGGATCAGGATAGTTTGGGATAGTCACTAGTTTGTAGTCGTACGAGGCGTAAGAGCCGTTCGGGCCGTCAGTAATAACTACAATTTGCGGACCAAGTTCATGCAAGCCAATCGTAAGGTCGCGCAAATCATCATAAGCTCGGCCAGTTACATCAACCGCTTCTTCACGGTTCATAACAACAATATGCGAGCGTCCGTAAATGCCAGCTAATTTTTCAGGCCCCCACTCAAATTGGAACGTACCAGGCTGGAAAGCTAGCTTTACCTTCGGGTGTCTCTGTAGGTAATCGAGCAACCCTTCGTGGAGTGACCATGAATCTTTACCAATGTAGGACAAATAAATCCAGTCTGGCTCAGTTATCGGGTCCTGCCAACGATATTCGTATTTTTCACTTTTTACCAACATTGTTCTATCCGCACCGTAGCGAAGCACGTACCAGTAACTTGTAAGCTTGTCGGACTCAGTTACCATCGAATCAGTACTGATATTTTCTTCTTTCAGGTGTGTAATCGCCTCTTCACCAACCGCATCACCACCGATCCAGGCCATTAAGCTAGCGCGAAGACCTAGTCGTGCGGCAGAAACCGCAGCATTGGGCGACGGCCCAACAGAGCGAACAATATCCACATGATCATACGGTGGTTTCTGGCCGAAAGGTAGTGCAAGCCATTTAGTATCACCTTCTTGAATGATTTTTGCAGAAGACTCATTCAACTTAATAAATGCGTCAGTAAAAATATCACCTATCATAAGCACAGAAGGCGTTTCGGTGTTATTGTGTAGCGCCTCTACTGCCGCATCGTTTTGTTCATGGTGCTTATCATCGTTCATGGCAAGTCCTACCTCCTCTGCCTGCTTGGTTATCATTTCGGTTGATGTACGTTTGTGCGCTGCATACCGCTTAATTATTTCTCGTCGTAAATAGCGTTGAGCATGGCCTAACAGCCGTTTCTCGAATACTACATCATGGTGACTATTTTCAACGACATCCATAAGGTTGAATGAAATAAGTTCACCGTCAACATCCAGTAGCACATACGGTGTCGCCTCGAGCGGTGTTGTGATACCCTTTTTTACCATGGCATTTAATGCCAGGTAGAGTTCTTTCGGAGTTGTATTCGTAATATCAAGGTCGAGGCCACGCATTACACTATGGGCAGACTCAGTAATATCTGCCACCAATTTAGCATCAACGCCACTATGGCCACTTGCTTGTTCAAATTCATGAATCGTTAAAATGAACCGCGGATGGTCATTACCCAGTAAGCGAGCTAGCTTTCCACTCATAGTTACAGCGCTTTTTCCTCTAGTGGCATTTCATGTAAATTAACACCTTGATGCAAAATCCCGTCTTTTGCCCCAACTTTCGTTACAACCGAGGTTGAGTTTGCACTTGCAAAAACAATAGCCTCTTTTAGACTCTTACCTACAGCCCATTGACTCAAGAATCCACTCGCAAAAGCGTCTCCAGCACCCAAGCGATCAACCACCGTAACGTCTTCATACATACCAGCCGTTATGATTGTCTTACCATCACTAGCTACCACTCCATTTGGACCGTCGCTTACAATTGCTACCGGTACGAAATTAAGTAAATGGCGCACTAACTCTTCGCTATTTTCACCTTCGACCAGCAGCTTAGCTTCATCTTTGTTCACACATAGCACTTCAACATCTTCGAGCAGCGGACGGAGTTTATCTGGCTGTTCCAGTTCCTTGCTATCAGGGTTAAACATCACTTTGGCACCATGCTCAGCAGCAAGTGAGATAACCTCATTTAATAGCTCAATGGAATGTAAGGCAGACGGATATACCCAGTCTGCGCCTTTGATACGCGTAAGGTCGAGGTGACGGTCTCCGGGCTTCGGCCCCACGCCGTGATAACTCAAAATCGTACGCTCGCCAGTCGGCGCTAGTAAAATCGTACCGTAGCCAGCTTGCATATCAGGTGATTGAACGACGCCGCTCGTATCAACCCCTTCATGGTCGAGTTCTCTTAAAATTGAACCAGATGCCATATCTTCACCGAGTACCCATAGGTACTCACTATGCAGGCCCTGACGTGCGATCGTCACCGCTACATTCGTTGCATTACCGCCAGTTGAAAACAGCAAATCTTGTACTTCTAATTTTGCACCGAGTGGTAACTGTTCATAGGCTACATCACCTTGAATTGTTGGATCGAATTCATCACTCCGCAAAAACACATCTTGCGTGGCTTTACCGATTGCGATTACTTTTGGTGTCACTTGCGCCATAGTTACTAATTTACCGCCTTATTCATTGAACCAAAGGCATTTATCTTTTCTTCTACTACTGCTTGCACAGCCTCATACACCGTTGGCATTAGCTTAACCACTGCGTACTCTTTAGGATTGTCGGCTAGTACTTTTTCAAGCGTAGTTCGGAATACATAACGCATGTCGCTGTTGATGTTAATCTTTGATACGCCTATTTTTGCCGCCTCTTCAAAATAGTGGAGCGGCGTACCAGAACCACCGTGCAGTGAAATTTGGCAGCCGATTGCATCACGAATTGCTGAAAGTAGTGCCAGGTCTAGCTCTTTTGGTACTGGATATTTACCGTGTAAATTACCAACTGCGGCTGCAAACGTATCAATGCCCGTTGCATCAATAAACGAGCGAGCACCATCAGGTGTACTAAACGTCTTTTTAATCTCATCGTAATTAATATCTTCTTCGTGCAGGTTCGATGAACCACCAAAATAGTGTGGCTCGCTTTCTACTAGCGCCCCAGTAAACTTAGCGTATTCAACCACTTCTTTTGTTTTTGCAATAATTTCTTCTTCACTTGCATCATGATTTGCTTGTGAGATATCAATGTGAATAAATTCATAGCCTGCATCGATCGCACGTTTACAGCCTTCAACTGTTGGACTATGGTCGAGATTGATATACATTTCTATGCCATATTCTTCTTTGTAATTATCAACCATGTCTCGTACATTTTCGAGACCCAAGGCCTCTACTTCACCGTCACTCACTTCAACAAGTACAGGCGAATGGAGCTTCTGAGCGGCTCGAGCAATTGCAATGAGCGTTTCTTGGTTATCTATATTGAACGCACCAACGGCGAACCCTTGCTGGCGTGTACGTTGCATCAAATGACGGGCACGTGTTGTGTTATCTCGAATTTGTCGTATGCTGTGGCTCATGTATTCTCCTTTAGGCTACCTGCATCATAAATTGTCCAATTTTTGTCGCTAGACTTTCGCCATCAAGGCCGAACGCCTCTACGACTTCACGCGGCGTACCAGACTCGCCGTAACGATCCTCAACACCAAGTCGCTTTATTGGCACAGGCAGATGTTCTGAAGCGAGCTCAGTTATTGCACCGCCAAGCCCCCCAGCAATCTGGGCTTCTTCAACAGTTACGCCACACTTCGTTTTACGCAAGCTAGCCAAAACCGTCTCGTTATCCAGTGGTTTAATTGTCGGCACATGTACCACTTCGGCATCTACCCCATTTTTTGCTAACAATTTTGCCGCAACTAGTAATTCATATGTCATCGTTCCCGTACCAAATAAGCTTACGTGTTTACCTGGCCGAAGCACGTAGGCTTTACCAATTTCGAATGGTGACTGTGCGGTACTGAATATCGGTGTTTTATCTCGCGACAGACGTAAATAGCTCGGCTTACCGTTGCTAGCAAGTGCGATCGTAGCTTTCTCAGCTTCGATACTATCACCTGGCGCCACTACTACCATGTTCGGCATTACACGCATCAGTGCAATATCCTCTAACATTTGGTGAGTTGCCCCATCTGGCCCGGTGTATAGCCCCGCATGGCCACCAACTATTTTTACTGGCTGATCATTCAGTGCGGCAGTTGTTTTAATTTGCTCCCAGTTTCGCCCTGGGCTAAACGCAGCGTAACTTGCGGTAAACGGAATTTTTCCAGCCCGCGCCAGCCCACTAGCAACTGTTACTAGGTTTTGTTCAGCTACACCTACTTCAATGAACCGTTTTGGAAATGCTTCACGGAATAAATGCATTTGTACGCTCTCTGTTAAGTCGGCGCATAGTGCCACCACCGACTCATCAAGTTCGCCGGCTTTTTTTAGCCCACGTCCAAATCCAGCTCTTGTGGGTTCAACCAGCTGCTTCTTTGTGAGCACAGCTTTATCAAGTTCGTATTTACTCATGCTTTTGCCCCTCGTGAGAAATTTTTCCCCGTAAACTACGTAGTTCTGCTAAGGCTAGTTTAGCCTGATCGTGGTTTGGCGGCATCCCGTGCCATCGATAGTCGTATTCCATAAAATCAACACCCTTACCAGGAATAGTATGGGTAATGATGACACTAGGGCGATTCGTAATTGCCTTTGCCATGCCAATAGCGTCAAGGATGCTTTCTACATTATGACCGTCAATCTCCTGCACGTGCCAGCCAAAACTTTGCCACTTTCCGCGCAGGTCTTCGAGCGGCATAACGTCTTCTGTATTGCCATCAATCTGAATGTTATTTCGATCAATAAACGTAATAAGCTGACTTAATTTGTATTTTCCGGCAAACATAGCAGCCTCCCAAATGTTACCTTCATTTAGTTCGCCGTCTCCAGTAATACAATAGACAAATCGATGGGCTTGATCATCGAGGTATTGCAAACTATAAGCCACACCAGCTGCCTGACTCAAGCCGCTGCCTAGCGGCCCACTCGTGTTTTCGAGGCCTGGCAAGCGCGTACGCTCCGGGTGCCCTTGCAATCGACTTCCGTACTTCCGTAGTGTTAGTAGTTCTTTCTTATCAAAATACCCTGCCTCGGCCATCGCCGCATACTGCACTGGTACACAGTGCCCGTTTGATAGGAAAAAATAGTCACGCTCTTCCCAATCAGGTTCTTTTGCGTTGTAGTTCATAGCACCGAAGTACAATGTTGCTACTAGGTCGCTAAGCCCCAACGGTCCAGCAGAGTGCCCGCTGCCGGCAGCTTCGAGCATTGATATAATATCGCGGCGAATAACGCTCGCTTTGTCTTCAATTTGCTTATTTGTAAGATGCCCACTCATTACAGCCATTGTAGCATGCTTATGGTTATATCACACCGTGCTTGTTGATTTCGGCAAGCATCGCGTTGTATGTAGCGGCTGGGTCTTGGCTATTAGCAATCGCACCCCCAACGTTTAGTACATCCACTCCGCCCTGAGCTAGACCAAACGCATTTTCAACGCTTACGCCGCCATCCCAGCCAATTTCAACATCAGATTTAATCGCTCGGATAAGTCGAACTTTTTCAAGTTGCATGAGACTAGCCGTACCGCCGTAATGACCTAAGTCACCGCTAAAAATCATTACATGATCAGCTGCTTGGATATACGGCGCAACCGACAGAGGTACGGTTGGGCGTTGCAAGGCAACACCTGCCTTAATGCCAGCAGACTTAATCTTTTGAAGTACCGGCAGCAAATCCTCTTCAACTTCAGCGTGAAATGTAATTAAATCCGCCTTTAATGCGGTCAACTGGTCTACATATTCGGACGGCCTGGCTACCATAGCATGAATATCTGCATGCCAACCCTGGGGCCACCACAATTGATTGGGTTCCAGTAAAAATGTAGGGGCGAAGTCACCATCTGAGATATCAATATGCACCCTGTTAGCAAAGGTATGAATTCGCTCCATCGACTGCTTATATTGGTCAGTTGTTTCTACCGTAATGCACGGTGCAATTGCTGTTGCCATAGTGCTTATTAAAACTCATCAATCTGTGCGTTACGACGCCTAAATCTGGCAGCACCAGCAAACTGAGTATTCAGCCATGTTTCAATAATGCCCTGCCATGCTTCTTTATTATCTTGTAAAATACGCGCCGGTAAGCAGAGTACGTTACTATCATTATCGTACCGCGTCATCTTTGCTTCATACGCATCCCAAATCACCGCGGCACGAATCCCCCTAAAGCGATTTGCAGCCATTGCAACACCCTGACCCCCGCCACAAATCAGAATGGCACGCGGGTCTTTATCGGTTTCGCCAATCACTTTGGTAGCCGCAAGTTGAGCAAAATCCGGAAAATCATCATTAGGGTCTAGTATTTTCCCGCCAACATCTTCTACGTCATAGCCGTGCTTCGCCAAGTACGCGAACACGTCTTCTTTCATGTGGAAGCCTTGATGATCGGCACCGAGGTAAATTTTCATATTAGTTCAAGTATAAGCGGGATAACGATACGTGTAAAGCCGTTAACACTGACACATCTAATAAAGCGAAGCGTAACCAGTAGTATGCCACAGTCTCGAACTTACTAAAACCCGTACACCAGCACAGTGTCGCTATATATCCAAATTAAACAAATATTGCTCGTAACGCATAACCGGCCCAGAGAGTGCCTCCCGGGCCGGTAAGAATTAATTGCTAGCTACCAAAATGGTAGTTTCATGTTTACTTTATTGCTTTTGCTACGTCAGCAACTAACTCAACTAAGCGGTTACTGTAACCCCATTCGTTGTCATACCAAACACACACCTTAACAAGGTTTCCGTCTACTACACGAGTGAGCTCAAGGTCTACCGTACCTGAGTTGCTATTACCGATGTAGTCGCGGCTTACAAGTGGCTCATCACTAACTCCTAAAATGCCTTGGTAGTACGGTTCTTTAGCAGCCTTTATAAATGCATCGTTCAGCTCTTGGACTGTAACATTCTTATTGAGTACTGCAGTTACGTCGCTGATTGAAACAACCGGCGTAGGCACGCGCATACTAATGCCGTCGAACTTACCTTCAAGTTGTGGCAGGGTTTTCGTTACCGCAATTGCCGCACCTGTGCTGGTAGGTACGATATTTTCAGCCGCATTGCGCCCCTCGCGAGGGTCTTTCTTTGGCGCATCTTGAATAGCTTGGCTGGCGGTGTAGCTATGCACCGTTGTGAGCATACTTTTTTGTACGCCAAACTCAGCATCCAAAATTGCCATAACAGCACCGAGTGAGTTGGTTGTGCAACTAGCGTTAGAGATAACTTCTGTTGCACCTTCAATCTTATCGTCGTTGGCACCGAGTACGATCGTATCCACGCCGTCCGATTTAGTCGGGCCGCTAATCACAACACGCTTTGCACCAGCTTCAATGTGTTTACCGGCGCCTTCTTTATCGGTAAAGAATCCTGTAGACTCAATCACCATATCGATACCAAGTGCCGCCCATGGCAGTGCAGCCGGGTCTTTTTCTGCAAGTACTTTTATTTCTTTGCCATCAACAACAATGCCGTTGTCGGTATGCGTTACCTCGTGGCCGTAGGTGCCATAGTTACTATCATGCTTCAGTAGGTACGCTAATGTTTTGTTGTCGGTTAAGTCGTTGATTGCAACAATCTCAAGGTCGCTTCGTTCAAACGCAATTTTAAAAGCGTTTCGTCCAATTCGTCCAAATCCGTTAATTGCCAGTTTTGTCGCCATGATTCTCCTTATTTTGCCTTACCCCTTATGGTTACTGCTAGTATACAGCACCGTGCAGGTCACGTCACTTCAAGGTTGGTTGTTTTGCTATACTAACAGTAGTGAATAAACAGCAATTACTTACATCCGCAGCACCACACTATACTCAAGATCAACTCTTGGAACTTGAGCATGCAATTGATGTGGCGACGAATGCCCATGAGGGGCAGAAAAGAAAAAGTGGCGAAGCCTATATAATTCACCCACTCAGCGTTGCTGCAACACTTGTAGAATGGGAGCTTGATATCGATACAGTTTTAGCAGGGGTGCTTCATGACACTGTCGAAGATACCGACCTCACACTAGAAACAATTGAGTCATTATTCGGTCAAGACGTTGCCTTTTTAGTAGATGGCGTTACAAAAGTATCACGTGCCCGTAGCGGTATGCGCAGTCTCGATAGCTACCTGCCTGCCACTAAAGACAATCTCACTAAGCTAATGATTGCTGTGGGGCGGGATGTTCGCGTTCTCATTATTAAGCTCGCTGATCGCTTGCACAATATGCGCACTCTCGAACACATGCCTCCAGAAAAACGAAAGAAAATAGCGCGTGAAACAATGGAGGTTTTTGCGCCACTGGCTGATCGGCTTAATATGGGCCGAGTGCGCGTGCAACTAGAAGAGCTTAGTTTTCGCTATATGATGCCCAAGGACTTTGCTCGAACCAAAACACTCATGGACGCCAACTTGAAGCGCAGCCAACGTAAATTAACGCAGGTTGAACGTGAAGTTAAAACAAAGCTGACCGAAGAAAAAATAGAATTCAAAATGGATGGGCGAATCAAAAGTGCCTACAGTTTGTTCAAAAAGCTAGACCGCGTTCAGGGTGACATTACACGAGTGCACGATTTAATTGCACTGCGTATTATCGTAGATGATCTTTCAACCTGCTACCTTGTGCTTGGTGTGCTGCACGAACTCTATACGCCATTATTCGATCGCATTAAAGACTACGTCGCTCAACCCAAACGCAATGGCTACCAAAGTCTGCACACTACCGTACAGACATCATCTGGTCAAATTGTTGAATTTCAAGTTCGCACACAGGAAATGCATGACTACGCAGAACGTGGACTCGCTGCTAGCTTTCACTACAATGAATCAAAGTTAACCGATGCCTATAAGAAAGGTACGCTAGCAGAACTACCCGAAAATCTTTCGTGGATTCGAGAACTACAAACAGCCGCCGCACAAGCCGGTTCCGACCAAGAATTTGATGCGGAAAATTTTAGAATGAACCTCTTTAATGATCGAATTTTCGTGTACTCACCCAAAGGAGACATTTGGGACTTACCACGCGGCGCCTATGTGCTTGATTTTGCCTTTAGAATTCATTCCGATGTTGCAGCTAGGGCTAGCGGATTTAAGGTAAACGGTGTCATGAAACCATTCAGCTACAAGCTTGAGCACGGTGACACAGTAGAGATTTTAACCAGCAACACCGCCTCGCCAAAACCAGAGTGGAAAGATTACATAGTAACAAATCACGCCAAAGAAAAACTGAGATTGCAACTGAGTCGTCAAAAACGAGCGCTCTTTAGTAATATGAGCGCCCGGTTAAAACGACGAAAGCACTAACGCAACAGACCAATGTCCGCTAAGTAGTGAAAGATTTGAGGGTAGGGCTCGCGGATTTCCAAGACTTGCAACTCCGAAGCGCTCGCCCACCAATATTCTTCGTGCTCCCAACTTAACGTCACCTGTGGATCACCATTAACTTCAACAAAAAAGATTGACCGATTGATTGACGCGCCGTCCATATCACTACGAAACGTTTCAGTGTAGACTAATTCGAGCTGATTCGGCTGTACGGAAATCCCGGCCTCCTCTTTCAACTCGCGCACCGCACCAGCGGCAATCGATTCACCAGCCTCCACCATACCGCCAGCTAAGTCGGGTTTCTGAGAACGGTCTGGCCGCTCCTCCCACTTTGAACTACGGAGCATCAAGTATTTACCGTCACTGCCCCGACGTACTATTACCTTGGCTAGATTGAGTATGCGCACTACTTATTATTCCAGCGCTCGGCACACTCACGGATCACTGCCTGAGCTTCTTCAACCCCGCCCCAACCCTTTACTATTGTGCTGCCTGGCTTCTTTAAATCTTTGTAATGTGTAAAGTGGTGTTCAAGCTGTGCGACTAGTTGCGGAATATCTTCTAAGGAAGTTATACGGTCATCGTCACGATTGTCGGCTGGCACCACTACGATCTTGTCGTCAACTTCACCATCATCCTCAAACTTCATCACGCCAATAATCTTCGCCTCAAGCCAAACCCCGGTTGCAAGCGGTTCTGGGCAAATAATTAGTGTATCGAGCTCGTCGCCGTCTTCATCGAGTGTTTGTGGAATGAATCCATAGTTACACGGCTTTGCAAAAATTGCAGGCTCAACTCGGTCTAACGTAAACGCAGCTCGCTCGCGGTCCCACTCTACTTTTAAGCGTGAACCTTGCGGTATCTCCACTACGGTATTCACCGTTCCGTCTTCAACAGAGCCGGGTGTTAGCACTTGATTAAAGTCTGCCATTATTTCTCCTTACTTTGACTATTTCCAATTAGTTTTTATTATATCAAACTACACCTAGAGTATCAGGCTGTTATAATAACTTCATGTCTGTACCTACTCTGCTTACTACTCCCGAATATGTTGCCGAAGCAGTAAGCGCAATCAATAGAGCAAAACATCGCGTTTTATTCATGTCACTTATGTTCACCGACGACGATGTGACCGATGGTTTTGTCGATGCGTTAGAAGCCGCCGCTGAGCGTGGCGTAAGTGTGCGTATCGCCGCTGATACATTCACCTACGGCGAACTTGGTGGGCACTTTTTGCCATATAAATATTTCACAAAAAAATCACGAGCCACCACATCTTCGGTACGTAATTTAACAAAAAAAGGAGTGACCTTTAACTGGTTAGGTAGGTTTAGTGCTACACCGTTCACTGGCCGCACACACATAAAGTACCTAGTTGTTGATAACACTGTATTTTCGTTCGGTGGGGTTAACTTATACGCAAAAGACTTCACCGAAAACAATGACTTCATGTTTCGCTGCGAAGATTCCCAGCTCGCTGACGATCTAACTCATGAGTTTAACCAAATTACCAAAGCCGATACGCATCATTATGCATATCGCAGCCATAAGTTCGCCTATGGCAACAATGTTGTACTAACCGATGGTGGCTTTCAAGGAGACTCTATCATCTACCGACGCGTTACCGAGCTAGCTCGCGAAGCTAGTAGCATACTGCTCGTCTCGCAGTATTGCCCCACCGGTAAGCTTGGACGCATTCTAAAATCCAAACAAGCCAAGCTTTACTTCAACCCACCAGAGCTAGCCGGCACACTTAATCGGGCCGTCATCTCAATTGGCATGTTATTCTCACGCCATAAAACGTTATATAAACGCGACCGCTACCTGCATGCCAAATTCATGATTTTCACCATGGCAGACGGCTCTAAGGTAGCGGTAAGTGGTTCTCACAATTTTGTATATGGTGGGGTGTTCCTCGGCACTCGAGAAATTGCGCTTGAAACAGCTGACAAACGTATTATTCGTCAGCTGGAAGCATTTTTTGAGGAGCATGTTGCCTAACCTCATCGAGATATTCCCGAATAGCTAGGGCTGCACTCGCACCCTCGCCAACAGCGCTGGCAATCTGCATAGTGGCACCGCTCCGTACATCACCGCTTGCAAATACACCCTTCATTGATGTTTGCAAATTTTTATCAGTTTTAATCAAGCGGTGCTCATCGAGCTCGATACTTGTATTTGCTAAGAATCCTGTATTTGGATTTAACCCCACAAACACAAATACACCGTCAGTTGCAAACTCAGTGGGCTCACCGTCTTTAGTAGCTTTTACAGAGGTTACTTTTCCGTCTGTAGCGACAATTTCAGTCGTCTCTGTATGTAGATGTACAGTAATTCTTCCAGCTTCAACATGCTTTTGCAGTTCTGTTTGCAGAACCTCGCTCGCTTTGATTGTGCTTCGAACAAGTAAATCAATGTGGCTTGTAAAGCGTGTTAAGAAAATTGCTTCTTGAACCGCTGAGTTCCCGCCACCAATTACTACCAGCTGGCGATTTTTATAGAACGCGCCGTCGCATGTTGCACAGTAGTGCACACCACGACCATAGAACTCTGCTTCTCCGGGCACATCGATCTTATTGTAATCACTCCCAGTGGCAATTAGCACAGCCTTTGCTTCAACCGGCTTACCATCAACAATTACAGTTTTCGTATCACCGTTATCTATAATGTCGGACACATCGCCCAGTTCAATTTGTGCGCCAAATCGTTCTGCCTGCGCCTGCAATTGCATTGCAAGCTTCATGCCTTCAATACCATCAGGAAAGCCAGGGTAGTTATCTACCTTATCGGTGATTGCGGCCATACCACCAATTACCCCTTTTTCGTATAGTACAGTATCGATATTTTCGCGTGTTGTATACACGGCTGCAGCCAATGCGCTTGGGCCTGCCCCTATCATAACTACGTCACGGACATTTGCTTCACTACTCATTTTCAACTACCAATTCTTTTATTTCTACTATAAAGGCGAGTGGCCCTGCTGGGCGCCCCATTGCCGCCGCATCCTCACCGTATGCCTTTTCGGTAGGGATCATCAGCTTCACGGTTGAACCAACGCGCTGGCCAGCAAGTCCCTCAGTCCAACCGGCAATTACTCCAGATAAATTAAACTCTATCGGTGTAGTCTCGCTGCCTTCTTTATTTGTACTATCAAAAATCTTTCCGTCGCTTGTCCAGCCGAAATAATTCGCCTTAATCGTAGATTCTTTAGTCAGAACTTTACCTTCACTACTCTTCAGTACATCAACCTCTAGCCTAGTGACATCATCTGCATTAAATGCTTCGGCCTTGTACCCATCAAGCGGACGATTCAGCTTCTCTTGCTCTTCTTGATATTCCCGTAGCATCTTCTGATAGTCAGCTTGTTGCTTTGCCGCCAACTCAGCTTGATTCTGTGGGGCAAGTATCATTGCAATAAACCCAGCAAATGTTCCTACCACAAGCACTACTGCAATTACCCAAATACCAATACGCTGGCCTTTACCTGTCGCCATAACTCCCTCTCTTTACAGAATTATTCTGTCATATTACTTGTATTAGTATATCAAACCTGGCACAGTGTTTCAGCGGTTAATTAGCCACGAGTAGCATTTAATTTTTCAGCGGCAGCGGCTACCACCGAGTCAAGAAGGCTCGTAACATCTTTGTCCCGGAGCGTTGTAGTGTAACTAAGTGCGGTAATCCTAAATGAAATTGTCTTAACGGCCGTATTATCAGTAGCCTGATACACCGACAGCGGCGTAATACTGCACTGCATGTCTTCATGCTTCTGTAGCGTGTCTTGTACTAGACTATAAAGCTGGTCAAAACGGGTATTAGCATCGACTACGAGTGATAAATCTTGCGTAACTTCAGGATACTTTGAAAGTGGTTTATATGTCGAAAGCGTTGGCTGCAAATGGCTCATATCAAATTCAAAGCCAGCTGTATATTGAGGCAGTTTGAATGCGCTACGCACCGCATGTTTAAATTCACCAACAACGCCAATCACGGCATCACCCACACGAATAACTGCCGAACGGGCAGGTTCGTATGGCGCCACAAGTTGCTGTTGCCATTTACCTAAACTGTCTTGAGCTTCTTGCAGTGGCACAACTTGGTACTCACTGGCATTTCCCAGTACTGTTTGAGCATATCGCTTTGCCATAAAGTATGCGGCATCAGTTGCTTTTTTATCGGTAACGATCATAGCAACTGTACTTACCTCTTCTGGAACAGACGGTTCGTCATCGCTCATCATTTCTTTCATATGCGCTTTACCGAATTCATAGAGGGCGAACGAACTATAGCCGGCTTTAATATTCATGTGCGTTTTATCGAGTAAACTTGGTGTAATACTTAAGCGATAGTACTGTAAATCGGGGCTTAACGCGTTTGAAAGCTTGTAGGCTAAGGCAGGATTCTGCGTGGCTTTTGTGAGTACTTTTTCATGCACAAAGCTATACGTCAATACCTCATTTGCCCCAAACCGTGTTAAGGAAGACCGTATGCCTTGCTTTACACTGCGGAATGCGTTTTTTTGAACCGGCATTGATGAACGCATCGGCAGTTCACGAGGTAGCTCATCAAAACTATACAGCCGCCCGACCTCCTCAACAACGTCCTCCGGCAGCGAAATGTCAGTACGCCAAAATGGCACCGTTATGTTAATACTGTCACTAGATGCTTCAACATCAAATTCAACATTCGTTAGCAAGCGGGCAATTTCATTGGATGTTAAATCTAGTCCAAGCCGTTCATTAATAAACGCTGCGCTGCAGTGCACTGTTTGCCTAGCACTATCCGCCTTCATATCACTTACATCGCTTGCAACCTCGCCTGGCGAAACATCGAGAATAGTTTTTATAAGGAGTGCCATTACATAATCGTTTTGCCGTGGAGACTGACCTTTATTAAAGCGTGTCAAGGCGTCGGTAAATAAGCCATGCCGCATACTTGTTTTGCGTAGAGCGTACATATCAAATGTCGCAACCTCTAGCACGATGTTCGTGGTATTCTCGGATACTTCGGAATTTCCACCGCCCATAATGCCGGCTAGCCCAATCGCACCCTCACTATCTGCAATCACAATGTCATCGTCAGACAGAGTGTACGTTTTTTGATTTAATAATGTGAGCGTTTCACCAGTCGCTGCCATACGTGCAGTAATTTTGTTGCCTCGAAGCAAGTCGTAATCATACGCATGCGTCGGCTGCGATGTAATGAGCATAATATAATTCGTCACGTCCACGATGTTGTTGATTGGTTTTGAACCCATTGCCACAAGTGCACACTGCAACCAGAGTGGACTTGGCTTTACCTCAACACCTTTAATTGCAACCGTCATAAAACGCGGAACTTTTTCTGGTGCGTCGTTGTGTTGGTGTAAGCTCAGTAATTTTGATGCAGTAAACGTTGGCGCTTCACTATACCAAGAGGGGCTAATAAATGGCTGTTGTTGTATGCCCGCGATTTCCCTTGCAACCCCGAGCTGCCCAAACAAATCGGGACGGTGAGTGAACATTTTGTTTTCAATATCAATAACCGTATCGTTCAACCCATATACATCAGCAAAAAGTACACCGGGCGTGATTTCAAGCTCGCTCGGCTTCCATTCGCCCGGATTAATTTCCAGTATGCCCTCATGGTCTGTTCCAATCGCTAGCTCATCAGCGGCCGCCAACATACCCTGACTCATCACCCCACGCAGTTCACGAGCACCCAGAATAAACGGATCATCATCGTGATAGGTAGCCGGAACCACACTTCGTGGCGGCAGCCACACAGCAAACATCCCGGCCGCTACATTCGGCGCACCACATACAACCTGTACCAGCCCATCATCGTCGCGCTCTACATCTTTAATCTGTCCGCCATCATCTATTCGGGTTACCTGCAACCTGTCAGCCGCAGGATGCTTTTCTGCGCTGACTACTTTTACAATACGAGCATCTTTATATACATCGTTCGTGTGTATTACATCTTCAATCGCCCCAAGTTGAGAGTTTATTTTCTGAATAAGCTCACTGGTTGATAGGTTTACTTTTGTAAACTGTTTAACTGCTTGAATACTTACCTTCATGAACGCGCACCTTCGAGTAGTGTTACAATTCTTGGCTCCAATTCACGTGGGTTCTTTTGCGGTGAAAGCCGTTGTACAACATTTCCTTGCTGGTCAATTAAAAATTTCGTAAAGTTCCATTTAATACTCGCACCTAGCAGCCCTTTGCTTCGCTGTTTGATATACGTAATAAATGGATCGGCTTCTGCACCGTTCACTCGTACGGTCTTCGTGAGCGGGAAAGAAACACTAAATGTATCACGACATACACCGACCATATCGTCATCACTCACCGCCTCTTGCTTAAACTGATCACTCGGCATTCCTATTACAACCAAACCCTTGGCTTTGTAGGTGTCGTGTAGATACTGCAGATCTTTAAATTGAGGGGCATAGCCACAGCCGGTGGCCGTGTTTGCAACCACAACAACTTTCCCCTTCAAGCTCGAAGTATCGAGTGTGCTGCTATCATTCATAGTTAGTGTAAAATCGTAAAAAGATTGCTTAGTCATTAAATTGCCTCAAAAATGTTAGTTTCGCGCTCTCGAAGTGACGCACATCTTCAATCCCATTTTTCATCATAACCAAACGGTCGATCCCAAGTCCCCACGCAAATCCGGTATATTCCGTTGGGTCGATGTTGGCAGCTTTTAGTACTTCGGGGTGTATCATGCCGCATCCGAGCAGCTCAATCCAGCCTTCAAAACTACAAACTTTGCAGCCCGCTTTTTCACAAAACGGACAACTGAGCGCCATTTCAAAACTCGGCTCGGTGAATGGAAAATAAAACGGATTCGTTCGCACCTCAACTGTCTTCTTGTAATATTCACTCAAAAATTCCTGAAGTGTCGCAATCAGCATACCAGCGTGCACACCTTTATGAACATACACACCTTCTACCTGATAAAATGTATGCTCATGCCTGGCATCTAAATCCTCGTTACGAAATACCCTATCAGGCACTACGGCAGCAATCGGTTGCCCTTTTGCTAAGTTAGTAGCGTATTTCTTAAGAACCCGGTTTTGCATAGTGCTCGTGTGCGCAGGTGCAACAAATCGCTCGCCATTCTCATCTTCTTCAACTGTCATAAACGTATCATAATCATCGCGAGCCGGGTGATCTTTTGGAAAGTTCAACGCATCAAACATATGGTACTGGTCATCAATCTCACGTGACTCTTCAATACTAAAGCCCATACGCTCGAAAATACCCGACAGTGCCTCCACTTCTTTCATGAGAGGGTGCACACTACCGTGTTCTGCGGGCAAAAAAGAAGGGAGCGCTGCGTTAATATCCATTGGAGCCGTAACATCAATCGGCGTAAGGTGCTGCATGGGAGCTGCAGCCGAAGCCACTAATTCTTTTAGTTCGTTAGATAGCGCATTAATCTTTTGTCCAAATTCCGCACGCTCATGCGGCTCAAGCGCAGGGATTTGCTTGAATAAATCTTTAAGTTCGGGTGCCTTTAAAATATCGCTTTTTTTCTCAAGTGATTCAAATCGCGCTAATAAGTCTTTGCGCACAGCGGCAACAAGTTCATTCGGACCCATCTATTACTCAAGTATACCGTTAGATGGCTAGGGTAACAAGCCAGATGAGCACACCGACGAACACTACAACAATTAACGCCCATACCCACGCTAAGCTAGTAGTAACTTTAGTCTTTTCTAAGTAAGCAGAGTCAATAACCCCATCTGGTCTATCGCCAGCTGGCTGCTGCTTCTTCTTTGCCTTTTCGGCTAGCTCGGCAGCAATGCGTTTTTGTAGTTCACTTCTATCGTTATTCTGCTGTAAATAAAGTCCCATTGCTTCTACTATACACTGTAGCAATAGTCCAATAAAGCTATGCTATACTACGTTCATATTCTAGTTTAAAGGAGGGAATATACATGGCAACTAAGAAATCGGCCGCGTCGACCAAAAAGTCGGTCAAAAAACCGGCCCCATCCGCCAAAAAAACAACTACTAAAGTAACAAAGGTAAAAAGCGTATCTGCTGCAGTGCCAGCGAAGCAATCACTTCGAACACGAGCTACTCGCCTATCAGGATTTGGACGCAAGCCAGCTGTTTCAGCTGCGGTTGCTGAATTCCTAGGAACTTTCCTGCTTGCGGCAATCGTTATTGTTACATCAGGCCAACCGCTATTCATTATGTTCGGTCTTATTGCGATCGTTCTAGCTATAGGAGTAGCTTCAGGTGCGTATGTTAACCCAGTGTTAACAATGGGTGCGCTCGCTACACGTCGTCTGACTGTGAAGCGTGCTGCAGGATTTATCGTGGCACAAATCCTTGGTGCAATGCTCGCCCTCGTGGTGTTCTCTGCATTCGTTGCAAATGCACCAGCAGTGAGCCAAGAAGCTGCTCTATATGGCCAATCAGCTCCAGAGCTATTCACGGCAAATCCAGTTACCGAAGGTAAAGAATGGGTTGTCCTTGCTGCTGAATTAGTTGGTAGTGTTATCTTTGCATTTGGTGCTGCAAGCGTAGTACGCCATCGCTCTGCAATCGCAAAAGCATTTGTAATGGGTGGTTCATTCTACCTTGGGCTTATTGTTGCAGGTACGGCTGCAGGATATGTTAGCGGAAGCGCAATCTTGAACCCTGCTGTTGCTGTTTCACTTCAAGTATTCAACGAATGGGAACTATGGCCAGTTATGATTTACGCTCTTACTCCACTTGTTGGTGGTGTACTTGGATACGTATTGAGTGACATGATTCATCCAACCGACGAACTAGCTGCGTAGCTACAGTGTTCACTAAACAAAGTCACTCGGTGTTACCAACCGAGTGATTTTTATTTATACCTTATATATTAATTATCACTGTTTGGCTTATCAAGCATAAGTGGCTCTACGCCGCTATCACTACTTGCAATTTTAACAATATCTTTATCAACCTTGCCAAGTTCTTTGTGGGCATTATTGTAGTGATTCACTGTCGTGCCCAAGCTCGCGCCGAGCTTTTGCATAAATGTTTCAAACTTCGCTATATGAGTGCCCAATTTCCCAACGCGAATTTGAATATCTTTTGCCTGCTCTTCAATTTGTAAACTACGCAACCCTTGTAGTACTGTCTGTAAATAAGCCATAAAGCTCGTTGGGCTCACAATAATCACATGTTTATCGCGAAATGCATATTCAATTAAGTCCCTAGAGCTACCGCCCTGACCAACATTGTTAATCAGTAAATCGTAATATAGCGACTCAGAAGGAATAAACATAAACGCAAAATCCATCGTATTCTCATGGGAGCGAATATACTTCGATGTCTCGTCAATGCGCTGCTTTAAATCAGTTTTTACTTTTTGTAAATAAAGTTCTCGCTCTTTACCGCTCGCCTCTATCATGCGGTTGTAATTCTCTAAGCTAAATTTACTATCAATTGGCAGTATTTGTCCCTTTTCTAAAAATATAACAGCATCTACAATCTCGCCATCCTGAAACTTATACTGCATTTTAAATTGCCCTGGGGGCAATACGTTATCGAGCACCGATTCTAAGTAATACTCACCAAACACACCACGCTGCTTAGGGTTACTAAGTACGTTTTGCAGTGTTTTTAACTCGTCGGCAACGTCAACCACGCGTCGATTTGTCTCATCCAGCTTCGCCAGGCGCTGCGTCACATCGGCTACCAACTTAGCACTTTCACTTAACTGTTTTTGTACGGACTGTTGAATAGTTGTACTACTGCGCTCCAGTCGATCGCCCATTACTTGTTGCAGCTGGTTCATTGACCGAGTTAACTCTGTTACGTCGCTCTTAATCAGCTCTACCGCGCCACCTTGTTTTAACTCTTTCATGCGTTGGTGCAGCAAATACAAGGCTACGCCGAATCCTACAACAATGGCAATTAAAATAAAAATAATAATCGTTTCTTGATTCATTCACTCATTATAGCAGTAGCATTGTGGCTATTAGCCCATTGCAAGGCGCGCTAGTGAAGCAACAATGAGCACACCAGCTATACTAACCACCAGGCTCGTTGGCTGTACTAGCCAAGAGAACAATATATAAGCAGCGGCGAATAGTAGCGCAACATAAAGAATCGCCACGATGAGTGGCAAACTCGCCGTAACCGTAAAAATCCCCCATAAGGCAATCATTACACCGAGTATAGCCATGATTGGTCGATATACCCGCTCCCGTACGAGTAACACCAGGCCGGCAAGCGAGCCCAGTATCATTGCCACACCACCCGCAATACTCGGTGCGTCTTCACAGTGCACGAGTGCACTATTTTCCTTACATAGTATAGGGTCAAATATAACTTGTTCGAGCGCAAGGTACAGGGCATATGTGAGAAGGCCTACACCAAGGCCGTATACGAATACCTTTACTATAGACCGGACACTCATTGTGCTCCAGGCTGCATGAGCATGAACAGCTTCAACTACTTTCGCCACGTACTACTCCCTTATAGCTAATAAACTATACTTTACCAGCTTTTTGTGGTTTTGACCATTGCTTGACTCTGGACGGATGACTTGATGGTTCGCGCATGTAGTACCATACTGCACCAATACAGGCGATAGCGACTGCTCCAATGACATCAAGTGGACTGTGTACTAGAGCAAGTATACGGCCTATACCCACTAATAGCGTCAATATCGCTAGTATAGCGACTACCAGTTTCTGCCTCGTCTCGAACCATACCGCCAAAGTGATTGCACTGCAAAATAGCACGTGATCGGATGGGAAGCCTGGGTTGTTTAAAAACGATGCGCCCGCTTGCTGGCCAAGTAGCTCAAACGGCCGTTGCAACTCCGGCTGATAAATACTCCCAATCAATTTTGCAAACAAGTAGGCCGTGATTCCCGCCATAAGAATTCGACAATATGCTTTGTACTTTTTATTATTAGGGATTTTAAATACTAGCGCCCACGCGCCCAGCAGCACAACTGGTACCACCAGCCCATCTGCAACTAGCCGAATAAGTGTTTCGTACATACTCATTATTATACGCGGCTTGTTGTTTGCTACAATTACTATATGCCCGAACAATCAACCCCAACATCAAATGCAACATTAAATCGTTTACGTGCAGCCGTGCTTGGTGCCAACGATGGTATTGTATCAACAGCCAGTGTGCTTATGGGTGTGGCCGGAGCCAGTGCCGGCTCACGCGCTCTATTTACAGCCGGCATGGCAGCCCTTGTAGCCGGTGCCCTATCTATGGCAGTTGGCGAATACGTATCAGTCAGCTCACAACGCGACGCCGAAAAGGTAAATTCTAAACTAGCCGAAGAGCACGAGGAGGGTGAGTTCACCAATCCATGGCACGCCGCCATCGCTTCGCTGTTTGCATTTACCGCAGGTGGGCTCGTACCATTTATTGCCGTATTGGTGTCGCCTGAAGAGATACAAATTCTTGCAACCGTTATAGCCGTTGCGATCGCACTCATATTTACCGGCTACTACAGTGCCTCGGTGGGCGGTGCGTCGCGCAGGCGCGCTGTCACTCGCGTGATGATCGGTGGCTTAGTCGCCATGGCAGTCACCTACTTTATTGGTGTCGCATTTGGCGCAGTTGTGTAATATGAAAATCCCCCGGTCGTTTCGTGACCGGGGGGAGTTTCACATCACCTTCTTTCTCGCTGAGCGAAATACAACCTTGCTCGCAAGTAGGAAGTTGCTAAAGAAGCCTGCTGCTGAACTCACCAATAAGGCTAGTAGATAATGTGCGCCCATAGCCGTTAAGCCTGCAAAGCCCAACTGCACCAGCACAAAACTACCACCCCTTGCCATGAAGTGACTACCTACCAGATTCCACCGAAATGGATTAGCCGGGTACGCCCAGCTACAAACCAGTAGAAAGTTCAGATAGGTTGTAGCTATCCACTGCGTAATGTTCGCTGGAATTGGATGCCAGCCGGCAACCTCAACCAACGCACTCAACAGTGAAAAACTCAGCACCGCAGTTGCAGCTCCCACAATCACATATTTGCGATCCGGTGAACTCGTCACCCATTCAGCTGCCCTTCTGGCGGGCTGCACCACACTCTCACATCCTTAGTGCGTGTTTGGCAATGTGAACGGATATGTATTATATACTACTTCGGGGCCGTCACGGTCCTAATAATAAATAAATAAATAAATAAAGAAAGAACAAAACCCATGGATAATTCAGTCATTCTCGGTATCGTCATCTCAATCGTAGACGCCGCAATTTTTATTCCTCAAGCCCTAAAGGCTCATCAATTACGAAACGATCACGAGAAACTTCAAGGCATTTCAACCATCACGCTCTGGTTCGTGCTTGCTGCCTACATAGGTTGGTTCTTCTGGGACTTTATGACCGGTAGGTGGGATGCACATGCTTATATTTACGTCGGTATCCCCGCCTCGGCGTATATTTTGTTTGTAGTGTATCGGTCGAAACGCAGGGTGTAACTTACATCGAAGCAGGTTCGATCGTTTTAAACGATATTGCGACCACCCCATACTGACGTTCATCAGCTTCAGAATAGAAATTATGATACACAGAAACCGCGTCTTCTAAAGTACTAGCGCTGGGAATAACACTCCTATATCCCATGTTTTCTAGCATGTCTGCAAAGCTATCGAAGCGAGAAACATTCGTTACACACAGCGTCGCAACACCGCCAGTACTTTTATACAAACTACCATCGTAGTAGATATCTTCTCGAACTGATATCTCATCGCCAACATCGATGTACAAGAATTTGCCCTTAGCTAATCTACCTTCGATTGTTTTGCGACCATTTAATATATCGGGTAGGATTTGTGTGTCGATGCCAATTTCAATCATAAGCCCTTACTCATTTCTGTTCGCCATTACCGAATACTGATACACTCGCCTCTCGACCTCACTCGTAGAATTCTTTAGCTCACTTGCATCAATGTACATCAGCTCATCAGAATCATCACCCGTTCGATATGGAAGCTCACTAGGATAAACTTCGAATACTAGACGTACTTGATATAGATTTACTCCCTCAAGATACGCAGGATCCTCAACCGCTAAGATTCTAGATGAGAAGTCGCCTTCTAAATCAACTTCCTCTTTAAGTTCCCTTGCTATCGCCTCTGCGATGGCTTCACCGTGGTCCATGCCACCACCTGGTAAATCCCACCAATTACGGCCAGCCTCTTTTACAACCAACACATGTCCCTCGTCGTTTTTTATCAATGCCTTAATAGATAATCGAAATAGGTAGTCATTCTTTCGATTGATTTGAGATTGGTCAATATTGCCGATAATCAAGTGCGTTACAAATCAGAAGAGTGTAGCAATGTGATGCTGTCGTTGAACTCCGCAGTAAGCCTACTTGCTAAAGTTACGTCGGCAGTAATCACCGTGACCATATTTGTGAATTCAGAGCCGAGGTCAAACGATGTCTGCTGCCCATCTCGGCCATAATCGTGTACTAGGCAGTCAACGAGAGCAAGGATGGATACGTCAGCGAGCCCAGACATACGCGCAAGATACACTTCACCATATTCGTTTAAATAATGTGCATACCGCTGCAAATAATATACATCGTCATAATCGGAATATTCGGAAATATTCGTGACTGCTGGTACCTTATGGCTACCGTACCTTATTTTCATCACCTCATACTCGTCATGAAGGTCGTCGGGTACTACTAATTCGCCCTCGGGAACGCGTATACCCTCATCAATACAGTGGACAATTACATTGCTATCAAGAACAATCATAGACCAACCGCCGCGGCGAATTTTGCAAATTGTAACTTATCGACTCTTCCAAAAACCAAATATTGTGCATTGATAGAGGTCAGAGACTTGTTATTCAATGCCTGGACTATATCTTTCGTCGTTGACATACCGCATAATTTATTAACAGCAGTCTCTATCTTTGGTTGATTCATAGGTCCACCCCCGCCAGTACTCATTGGAATACTATCCAGTAATATAGATAGCTCTTTATCAGAAGCAATCACATCCCTCTGTCTCAGAGTAACCATGACAGCTGACGGTGTCAGCATATATTTCTTCGACAGCTCTTCACATATGTCATACGTTATTTCTTGGCCGCGGTATACATCAGATGCTCCATACGGAAAAAGAATCTCAGTTGCTACACCGAAAGCTTGCTTGAGTATCGCAATGCGACGCATACGCAGCTCCAAGTCGCCGGTTAAATAATAGTCGTAGTTATTAGTACCAACCAGTACCAGCAGTACTAGTAATGTGAGGATTTGCCGACCTGGCGTTTCATTGTTACCCATCTCATCTGGCAAAAATATGTACGGTAATTTCTCGTCATGCACTACAAAACCGCTCGATTGACGATATGTCTTTTGTATCTGGCGCGTAACGGGGAAAAACTTAACTGATGAGCTGAGCACACCTCGAGATACCCTAATATTTTTTGACTCTGTCTGCTTGATAAGGTATTTGAGTACGGTCTCTTTACCCCTTCCACTCATTCGATCAGGATCTAGACTAAAATGACTTGCTATTATAGCGGGCCATTTGCTCCTATGATGCGTGATGAGCATTCCACAAAAATCGTTTGATTCATTGATCCCCGAGGACGCAAATTCTTGCAAGCCGATGACACGGTCAGCAATCCGCAACGAAATTCCACTACCATCATTGCTACGGTTGGCAATTAGTCTGGTGCTAAACTTTGCTTTTCGTCTTGCTTCAATTCGCTCTAGGGTAGGTTTTAGCTTTGATTCCTTTAGCAGAAAGAGCTGCCATGGGATAAGTAGCGTCTCGCATTCTTTACGAAGGGCGGATATACTTAATTCTCCGCTAGCCAGGGCATCTGCAAAAAGTGGCCTCTCCATCAAATGCTCGTCAGGATAAATACCGAGGATCATAGACATCGCTTCTTCGTTGATTTCCAACACTGTTTTGCTATGTACTTTGAGCTGAATCACACTTTTTGATAAAGCACGGAGAGGCCTTCCGCGCCACCTCCTTAATGAGAATCATTATACTCCTAATATCGCATAACTCTAGCTGGTGAGAACATGACGATCGCCAAAACGAAGATCCCGGCGAAAATCCATCATTCCATTTTTACTGCGGAGCATTATGCTATGCAGCTGAAATGTACTTAGCGCACTTTACCTATAAGAAGTTTCTCTAGCTGCTCTTCGGCGTTTGGACTATGAGGACTGCCACTGCCAACGGACTGGCCATCGCTAGTCTGGCGCTTCGTGAAGAGACTTGTTGCGTCTGTTCCGCAGGCACGAAGGATCTCATCGCCGCCCGGATGACGAGGGATATAGCTCGTTATGTCGTAGACGGATCCTGAGATTATGGTCCAACAGTTTGATTTTGTATCGTGTAGTTTGACATCTTCGCGGTATAGGTCGTGTCGGTCTTACCTGTGCTCGTCGAGGGCGCGGTCGAGTCGTTTTGACTCAGGGATAGATACACGCCTGCGGCGAGGACGATACCGATGACACCGATCGCTATGATAAATAGTTTCGTACTCATGTTAACGCGCCAATGGTTCCGGGCTTTTACCCAGGTTACGCTTCACGTAGTTTATGACCAGATTCTTATCATATACATCCAATGACTGGCTGCGCTGCCAAGAGGATAGGACGATTTTTTCTTTGTTGGCTGGGCGTGGTGCAAGTACTATCTTTGTCGGTGCAAACTTAGGCTCCGAGTAGGGCTTTGATAGCAATCGTTTGAGTTCACCGAGCTCATTTGTTGGAATATCCGGTCGGTAGGTTACGACGATGCCGCCGTGCTCTAAGTTATGGATGAGCTGGTCATCGCGTTGTTCGGTTTCATACACTCCCCAGGCAACAGGAGCGGCGTGGTCACCAGATGTTGGCACCTCGTCTTCAGTGTAGTTCTTCTGCTCAACATGATTCCTGCCTTCATCGGCATGGGCTACGCCGGGGCGCGGTGTTTCTGACTGCTTGCTGACGACTACCAGTCCTGCAAATCCGACGAGTAAGATTCCAATGAAACCATACAGGAACTTAGGATTCATAGCCCCATTCTTTCTGCCACTGCTTCATCTGTTTGATCTCAGCCGTCTGGGCGCTGATGATGCCACGGGCCAGGTCTTTGACTTCCTGGCGAGAGGCGTTCTTTTCAGCTGGAGCCGCCATGTCGATTGCCGACTGGTGATGCATGATCATTTGTTCGATGAAAGCTTTATCAAACTCATCGCCGGTTTTACCTTCCAGCTCAGCAGTCATTCCGGCCATGTCGTCCATCATGCCCATGGCGGAGTGATCCATCATGTTGTCGGCTGATGTTGACGGGTAGCCCCATGCCGACTGCCATGCCTTCATGTTGGCAATTTCTTTTTCCTGTGTATTGACGATGTCGTCGGCCATCGATTTGAGCTCGGCGCGCCCAGCATTTTCTTGTGCAAGCTTGGCCATGTCGACCGCACCTTGATGATGCGCGATCATGTTGGCGAGGAAGCTTTGGTCATATGCCTCGCCCTTCAGCGCAGCATATTCTTTATAGGTTGTAGATGCGGTGTCGGCTTGCGACGCCGTATCGGGCGCATAGGACTGGAAGAGTGTTTCGCGCAGGGCGTAAACGCTAATTCCTGCGACCAGGATGATAATGGCTATGATACCAATAATTGCTTGTTTACTCATAAAAATCTCCTAAGTTAAGCTAATTCGAAAGAATCAGCTACTCTCAGAAGAGTAGTACTGCATTGAGCACGTAGTTCGGGGGCCCGGGTGGTGGTCTAAGTGCGACGGCAACCCTAGTTTGACCGGAGTGTTTTTCGTCGAACGCCTCAGCGATTGATTGCTGGTTAGCGAGGTAGAACGGAGGCGTGTGGTCATCATCGTCTTTTTCATTCTGGCTATCGACGATCCGTAATTTCTCGTGGGCTGAGGCGGTGCATATCGAAATACACGACAGGCTGGTGACCGATCCGTGGTTCATTCCACCGGTTGGATGGCTCGAACTGGTCGCCATGGCAGAGCCGTGCGCGCCCAATGTCAAGAGATTCACCAATACGGCGAGGAAGATGGGCATTATTACGCGAAATAAGCGTTTCACTACTCTATTTTACCATTTATAGATAATTAGGCAGCATCAGGCGTTATCGTACCCAGCCTTGGACCTGCAGGTGTTTATCGAAATACCGTTTGTACTCCACGGCGTCCTTCACATCACGGATGTAGACATCCTGCGTAGCGGATGAGCCAGCTAGAGTGAGGATGATCGTTCCGTAGTTGAGCTTACGCCCCAACCAACTTCTTTTAATCACAACTTCCTTGACCTGTGATAATTCATGTGTGATTTCAGTCCTGTTTAAAATCCCTACCTTTTCTATCAGCTGATGGCCGGAGAGGTAATATCCGCGACTCGCCCAATCGACAAATAGCTTGATGACTATCGCTGTGATAACGACAAATTTTACGGTATGAATCAGAACGAGCCCGAGTATGTACGAATCGTGCCATTCCTGGAGATCATATAGCCCGTAAAACGCGAAGATGAATAAAGCATAGAGCGTATCGAGGACGAACATCGCAGCGACGATCCTGAGCAAGATTACAACGATGCTAGGCTGCAAATGTTCTAGCAACTGTTCCGTGTTTTCTGACTTTTTCATGACCTTCTCCTGACTATTATTGGGCTACTATATTTCTATCAGGTCTTTTTCTGCGGATTTAAGTAGTACCGCATTTACCGCTACGAAGATTGAGGATAGTGACATCAATAGCGCAGCAATCTCCGGGCGTAATGAAATTCCATAGGCGGGATATAGTACGCCTGCGGCTATTGGGATGGCGGCAATGTTATAAACGCTGGCCCACCCGAGGTTTTGCTTCATCTTCCGAACGGTTGCCTTGCTCAGACGAATTGCTCGGAGGATATCCGCTGGGTCTGATTTCATCAAGACGATCTTGGCCGTTTCAATGGCAACATCGGTACCTGCGCCAATGGCTATGCCGATGTCAGCCTGCGCCAAGGCGGGCGCATCGTTGACCCCGTCACCGACCATAGCGGTGAACTTACCTTCCGCCTGCAACTTCTTTACGTAGCTAGCCTTATCCTCAGGGAGCACTTCAGCGAAGACTCTCTCTATCCCAAGTTGCTTTGCGACCGCGTCGGCTGTTTTCTGGTTGTCGCCGGTTATCATAACGACTTCAAGATTCATATCTTTCATTGCACGGATTGCTTGCTTCGCTGTTTCCTTGGGTGGATCCGATGCGGCTAAAACACCAGCTATTTTGCCGTCAATCGAACAGATCATGAGTGTCTTGCCGTCGTTCAATAGGTTGTCTATTTCAGACTCTAACCCTTTCAAGGATACCTTGCGGTCTTTCATCAGTTTTGCAGTCCCGACCAAGACGTTGTGACTATCTACGACCGCTTCCACCCCGTGACCGGCAAGATTACTGAATTTTGAAGCCGATGGAATTGATATGTTTAACCGGTTGGCTTCGTTAATGACCGATTGGGCTAACGGGTGGCTTGAGCCACTTTCTGCAGCAGCGACGTAGCCTATAAGTCTTTCCCTGGTGACACCTTTGGCTGTAGAAACATCGGTTAGCGTAGGTTTTCCGTTCGTCAGAGTGCCTGTTTTATCCAGTACGACAGCTTGGATTTTTGATGCTTGTTCTAGTGTGGCTGCATCTTTGATTAGAATATTATGTTTTGCCCCTAGCCCAGTTCCGACTGCGACCGCGGTTGGCGTAGCCAGTCCGAGCGCGTCAGGACAAGCGATGACGACTGCTGAAATGGCAAATGTCAGCGCAAACAACCATCCATTGCCCGTAAGCAAGAACCACGCGGCAAACGTCAGCAGTCCGGCCGATACGGCTAGGATTACCAAGTAACCTGCGAATTTATCCGCAATCCGTTGACCCGGTGCCTTTGAGTTTTGAGCCGATTCAACCATCTTCACTATTTGAGCTAAAGCTGTGTCGGAGCCGACTTTGGTAGCTTTGAACTTAACTGTTCCCGACTGGTTGATCGAACCGCCGGTCACTAGATCCCCTACTTGCTTGCTAACTGGCAGGGATTCGCCGGTCACAAGTGCTTCGTCTATGGCCGTTTCACCTTCGATAATCTCACCGTCGACGGGAACTTTATCGCCTGGCTTTAAAACGACAATGTCAGTTATCTGTACCTCACTTGTGTCGACGAAGACCTCCTTGCCGCTTCTCATGACCCGGGCCTGTGGCGGCACCAAATCAAACAAGGCCTGCAGCGCATTCGTTGTGCCTCGCATAGATTTCATTTCCATCCAGTGACCAAATAACACGAAGGTTATCAGGAGCGCCGCCGCTTCATAGTACGACTCCATGCTGCCTTCGAAAGTAAGGAATATACTTGCAAAATATGCAGCCGAAATACCGACAGCAATCAATACCGCCATGTTAAGTACTCTATCCCTTAGAGCAAAGTAGGAAGAATAGAGGAATATCCAGCCAGCGTAGAAGAATACAGGTGTCGTGAGAATGAGCATTATCCAGTTTGCTGGAATTGGCTGAGGCATCTGAACTCCGAGTATTTTTTCACCCAGTGGCGAATATAGGATGATCGGAATTGATAAAAAAAGCGCAAAAAAGAATTTGTTACGTATGTCTATTTCCATCATTTTTGCCATTTCACGACCAGCTATGCCCGAATGATCCATGCCCATCGTCATGGTCATACTCATCTTGAACTTATCCCATAAGTTCATTTTGCCGTCCTTCATCATATGAGCATGGTGGTCATGCTCGCCGTGAGATGAGTCGTGTTTTGCTGCAGAAACTTCGTCGGTTTGAGCGATTGCGTGATCAGCAGTGCCACCCTCGTCATCGATATATTGTTCAGGATTTTTATCGAATTGCCCTGCGCACGTATTGCAGCATAAATAGTAATCCTTACCATTATGGTTACGTACAAGCCCGTGAGCCGTAGCTTTGGTCTTATTTACGGGTATACGCATCACAGGACAGAAGGTCATTTCATCTGGAGTACCTGAAGCTGCTGCGTGATGATGATTGTGTATATGGCTTTTCATATTTCCCTACTTACCTAACTATGTCTTGATTAAGTATCAACTATCAAATTACTTTCCACGGACATGCGTAAGTTCATATAAACCTATCAATTCCGTAATGGTGTCCGCCTGCTTTTCTTCATCGCCCGATGCGAGGCTTGTAGCGGCGTGCGTCTTGAGATGGTTTTCGACAATTAACTTATTAAGTGATGCGAGCGACTTCTGAATCGCAAGTGACTGCGTGATTATATCCATACAATACTCCTCTCCATCTATCATCTTCTCTAGCCCCTTCATCTGGCCCTGAAGAATCTTGGAACGGTGTAATGCTCGTCGTTTTATATCGCTTATCATAGTTTCATTATAGTGCCCCCCGGGGGTATAGTCAACTCAAAATTTTTGATACTTAATACTCGATGCCTCAAGATAATTGAACAGTTTATTATTTGATAAATGTCAGCCAGATTAATGCAAAGTTCAACACTACAATCACGCCGGTGATCATCCCGAGTAGGACGATTATAAGTTTGCTGTTTACGGCGTCACCCATAATCTTCTTATTTGATGTCACCATGAGCAACGGAATAAGAGCAAATGGTATTCCGAAGCTCAGAATAACCTGCGAAATAATCAATGCTTGAGTTGGGTCTATGCCGAATCCGACAATGACGACAGCCGGGATGATCGTAATGACTCTGCGAACGAGCAACGGGATGCTACGCTTGAGCATACCGTCCATTATGACCGCTCCAGCATGAGCACCAACCGTTGTTGACGCAAAACCCGAGACCAACAGGCTCAGACCGAATAGCCCGGCGATAACAGGACTGATATTGTTGCCGAGCGCCGCAAAGATGCCCTCAAGGCTGTCGGTGCCCGGCTCGCCACTGAGTGCGGATGCGGCGAGAAGCAGCATTGAGATATTGACGCTTCCAGCAAGTACCATCGCCAACCCCACATCGATCTTTGTCGCCTTCAATAATTTCTTCAGTTCCAGCTTTTCACTCTTGCCATGTCGGTCACGTGACAGCGCTGAGTGCAAATACACTACGTGCGGCATAACGGTCGCACCGAGCATAGCTGCGGCGAGCAGAACCATGTCGGCATCGCGTAGCTGTGGAATTAGTCCTGATGCTATCCCACCCATGTCTGGAGGCTGAATGAAGAGACCCGCACAGAATCCTATCGGAATGATCAAAAGAAGTCCGACGATGATACGTTCGAACATCTTTTGTCCTCGTCTGGTGTAAATGAATAGCAGAAGTAGCGATACCAGGCCGGTAATGATCGCACCTAGGACCAGCGGCAGACCGAAGAGTATATTAAGGGCGATTGCCCCACCGATGACTTCCGCGAGGTCGGTCGAAACCGCAACCGCCTCAGCCTGCATCCAGTACGCTATTCGGGATTTTCGGCCGAGTTTTTTGGCGATTACTTCAGGTAAACTCATACCCGTTACTAAACCGACCTTAGCTGATAGATATTGGACGAGGCTTGCCATTAGATTAGCTGCTACCAACACCCAGAGTAGCGCATACCCGTACTGAGCACCTGCCGAGAAATTAGCAGCAAAGTTGCCTGGGTCGACGTAAGCAACGGCAGCTACGAACGCTGGCCCGAGTAGCAGCACGACTCGATTTACTCTACGCATCATAGTGGTGTACTCCTAAATCAATCATTACTTGCTTCTTAGTTTTATTGTCATTGCATACATATAGAGTAGTATTATACTCCCAACACGCTATATATGGTTAAAAATCATAATAATTATACTTTCGCTGGCTAAACCACCCCTACCGCTATATAAACTGGGGTCTTCCTTCCTCTGTCTTTTCATTGTACGGGTGCACGAATCGCATCAAGGTCGTTCGTTCTCTGGTAAACGGCAGGAGCGCTCCACCTTGACCCGCTTCGTTGCATCCCTCGTCCTTTCGCCAGAGAGGCAGGAAGCCCTCTCATGAATTAAAGGAGGGTTCTTATGAACACCGAATACAGCGAACAGCAACGAGCGACCATCGCCCAGAGGAATGATGCGTTCCGGCGCACCTTAGAGAATTGCACCGTCACGCGTGGCATCGCGACACTCGGCAATTTCGTACACGATGTCTGCTACGCCGTCAGGCACTACAGTCAGTTCACCGAGGATAACGATCCGTACGGAGAGCATGACTTTGGTTCGTTCTCACTGGAAGGACAGAAGTTCTTTTGGAAAATCGACTACTACGATGAGGCTCAGAAGAACTGGTGCGATCCGCTGAGTGACGATTGCCACCGTCATCTGACCATCATGCTAGCCGAGGAGTATTAGCTCCTCAGTTCTCTCGTCCCGGGCAAGACATAAAACTACCCTATCAAGGTCACGGATTTCTTAGGAGCCATTGCATCCGACCATATGAACCGTGATTCCCCTTTTGTAGCCTCTAGCGACGCGGCGAGTATGTGTATCTCATTATCATCAAATCCCATGCCTTCAAGTTTCTTATGGGTGGTGTACAGAAAACTATTTTTGGCAGCATTGTCTTTAACTACAAAACAGATGCGTAGGTAGTCACCTTCCCACCCTTCATCCTCGCTGTGCGTAATGATTTCATCAAGTCGTTTACGAACGATGTAATGAGGCTTGTCGTCAACGAGAATGACGATCGCCTCATGCCCATCACTTGTGCGGATATAAAGATCGGGTCGGTTCTTTGGGAATTGGTTGAAACGGTTGATCTCGGTCCGGGTGAAGATGTCTGATCCATCGGGCAAGGACGACATGATTGCAGAGTAGAGTCCTGTGAGTTTGAGACAGTGCTCAATGAACTCGTCGCTCGCTTCCTCGTTCTTATACAGGGCATGGACAACCGACTCTTTGACATCCATTATCTTGCGAACCGTTGTGACACCAGATTTACTCAAGTAGTAATAAGCTGGCTTTCCACGAATTCGGTAGTCATTCTCATATACTTTAGTGACTAATCCTTTAGCAACTAGATTCTCAAGAACCTCATAACCACTAACTCGACGAATACCCATAACGAGAGCTAGTAACCCAGCAGATACAAATCGGAACTTGAATAATAGCCTTAAAACACGCTGCTGCTGATTGGTAAGCTTTACTTCTTCATTACTCACTTACATATTCCTTCACTCTTCTATACGTAGTATATATAAAGAGAGAGTAATTAGTGAATACATATATCTGTTAGAGGCATCTGTTTTACCATCTACCGACTGTAGGTAAATATCGTCATACAAAATGTTTAAATAGTATTGCTTTTTATTTTAATTAGTAATACTATTTATATATAGAGATCGTACGTTTACAATCCGGCTAGCACCAAGTAATACTGCAGATAAATAGCAATACTTTTATGATAAACTAGGGCTAATGTCCAGGAAGATTGTCAGTATGCAGATTCGCGTTACAGACGACGTGCGAAAGCGCGCTAAGTTGGTTGCAAAGGATCACGGACTTACTCTTAGTGAATTGGTCCTGAATTTACTCGCACAGACTGGTGATAAAGAACTCAAGAATTTAGTAAATAAAGAACTAAAAGAACGACCAAAGCCCGGGCGACCCTGGGACAAGTAAAAGCTCAGTGCTAGCCGGATTGAAACGTACCCATCTCGGGTATGCTTTTCGTATGGAGGGTATATGGAAGAGAATCGATCTAAGTCAGTAGCAGGAAACTTCTTCGCTCCCAGTAGCGATATGACCGAACGACTCCGCTCTATCCTCGGGGCGAAATCCGAAATCCCCGTCTCCTTCGATGATGCCACGGAGATCGGAATACAGCTACTGCCCCTCTACGAGTGCTTAGCCCGAGAGCGCAATAAACCAGGTGAAGATGATGGACAGCACGGATAGGCTAGCCGTCATCATGGCCCGCGTTTCTTCGAAAGGCCAAGAAGAGGAAGGCTTTTCGCTCGAGTCACAAGTAAAGCACCGGACTGTCTACTGCAACAATAACGGACTCGTTATCCTCAGGACCTTCAAGATTGCGGAATCAGCCTCGAAGACCGAGCAGCGGAAGGTGTTCAAAGAAGCGATGGGATTCATCGAAAAAAGAAAGATAAAGAACCTTATCGTTGAGAAGGTGGATCGACATGTTCGAAACCTCCACGATGCCGTCGAAACTCACGACTGGCTGACGTCGGATGAAAACCGGAAGGTCCACTTCGTTAAAGACTCTATTGTCCTGCACAAAAATTCACGATCACAGGAATGGCTCAACTGGGGCATGCGTGTCGTACTTGCTAAGAACTACATCGATAATTTACGCGAAGCAGCCATGAAAGGCTGGGCTGAGAAGCTAGCGCAAGGATGGATGCCCGCCGCTCTGCCTCCCGGCTACACGACCGTCCTACGCGAAGGTAAACGAGTACATGACCTTGACCCACGAACCTACAAATCGATGCAGCGAATTTTTCAGCTTATGCTGGAGCCCCAACAGACGATTGAAACGATTCGCCACAAGATGACCGAATTCGGCATCCTAACCGGCAAAGATCGACCGTTTTCGAAAAGCCATGCTCACCGTATTCTTACCAATCCATTCTATATTGGAATCATTCGTTTTGATGGCAAGGAATATCCAGGCAAGCAACCACACCTGATATCCGATGAGCTTTTCAATGCCGTCCAGGCCAAGATATCCCGTAAACGACCGACGAGGTACCGCAAACACAACCCGATATTAAAAGGTCTCCTGACATGTGAACATTGCGGCAAGAACGTTACCTGGCAGATGCAGAAGGGTCGTTTGCATGGATCTTGTCAGCGCCGATTAGAGGAATGCAAGAAGCAAAGTTTCATCCGGGAGGATGCAGTACTTGCGATAATCCATGATAGACTCGACGATCTTATCTGCCCTTCACCCGAAGTCATCGGTTGGCTAACAACCTTACTTCAGAATGATTTTCAGCTATCCGTAAACAATGCCGAAGAGACACAAAAAGCCCTAGATGAGCGCATAGGCCGGATTAAACGGATGGATGACATGCTGTATGACGATAAGCTTGCTGGACTTATATCCAACGAGCGATATCAAAGCAAGCACGAGTCGTTCGTTGGTGAACTTAATGATTTGCAAAAGCAGAAAGGAGGCATTAGCCAGAAATACGAGGAGAAATACATGGAAGGTATAGCCAATATCAAGCTGTCCCAGAACGCTAAGCGCCTATTTTCGGACACCGATATCATAAACGACGACAAAAGATTAATATTAACCTAACTATTTGAAAAAGTCAGTCTAAAAGATAATTCCGTATCTGTTACTTACACCAAATTAGCACAAGCTATCGCACGAAATAGCGGTCAAACGAGGGAGATTTTAGGATATGCAAAATAACGATAACCAAACCAACCAAAATGACCCCCAGAACAGGGGTCAGAATGAAGTCGAGAATATCTCGCCTGGTATATGTTCTATATGGCTGGGGATAGTGGATGTGTTTCAGGAGGATTTTGATATGTCGAGACTAGAAATTATCGCTTCATAATCATGACTATTTACATACGACCATGCATCGACATACGGCCTATTATCCGCTACCTCTTTCATATCCAGTTCATAAAGATCGGGCCTATTTAGTATGTCCAAGTATAGCTTTTTCATTGTTGCATACACAGGAATGTGAACCAAAGTATTCCAGTCGTGATTCTCTCCAAATAATTTCTTCCAGTCACCAATAAAATCATGTTCGTAAACTACACTTGTATTATCCGTAATTAAACGATGGATCATCTCGTGTGTAATTGTATTTATAAGCGAATCTTGAGAATTGAATGCCGGCCCAATAACCATTGGGTCACTGATTGGACTAAACCACGGAGCTATATTTATATCAATAATGTTCTGTCTAAACTCGAGACATAGCGTATCGCAAATCCCATGCAATATATCATTATTGTACGGAACCCACCATCCACGATATTTCTGAACAATCTCTTCATAGTCTTCGAATGATCGTAGCGGAGCCCCGTCTCCATACTTCTCATTCATTACAGTAGAGGCAGCGTCAGCGAGTAGCCATGCATATTTAAGCCTAACATCTGGGATTGAGTTTGCCATATTAACTTGTAATTATAGCAAACAAAAATGACGATAACTCGTCATTTTAAACATAAGCGTCTTGGCTGGAGCTAGTGGCTATGTTTCGAACTGACAAATCCACATTTCAATAGGGAGCAGGCAGAGAGATCGCTATCTTCTGCCATTCTAATCAATCTTCGTCTACGTATGGCTCACCGTCGTTTTCAAACCCAATTTCTTGATTTAACCTAGCAACCGCTTTATTACTTGTAAGATGCCTAGAATACACAGTCCGCACTCCACTCTCACTTAAGTAATTCAGCATAGTCCGCATAACAGCGCCACCTATACCCTGCCCTCGGAAAGAAGGCTCCCCTATCATTAGATGAACACTAGGAGAATCCACTCCATGGTTTTCAACGAGGTCAATCCACGTCGCGCCGATCGTTACATCACCGCAACGTATCATCCAGGTCTTCTGTATACCGTCCCGTTCAAGGTCAATAAATTCTCTGAGTGTAGCCTGCTCAGACTCTAGAGTTGGTTCTTGAATTTTATGCGGAGCATTACCCATGCTAAGTAGAGTATCTCGACCAGCATCCTGGGTGAACCAGCCCAAAGCAAAAGATGCATCCCTCTCAATATCAGGGCTAGTCAGCTTGACATCCGGATTATCCGTCATTAATTCACTCATTGCGTCAATTATATCAAAACAAAAGAACCCCCGAAGGAGTTCGATAGTGCTTAAGCTTGGCTGGGGATGAGGGATTCGAACCCCCGATCACGGGACCAGAACCCGGTGCCTTACCACTTGGCCAATCCCCAGTACAGGTAGTTTTACGTCTTTGCAGACCTGCGCTCTGTAACGTACTGGTCCCGTACGGGACTCACTTTAATCTTCTCGGTCAAAGACCTCAGACAGCCGGTGCCTTACCACTTGGCCAATCCCCAATACGCTTGCTGCGATTTCTGGTTACAGCTTTAAATTCTAGCGTAGTTTAGGCTTTTTCTCAAGAGGGTTGCTATGGTCACGAGTGTCACCGTATATTGTGGCAGCAATTAATCCGCTCAAAACAACCGCCCATAGTGCCGCAATTATGCCGCCAGGTAAGTCGATGGTGGTTGAGAAAAACGCACTATTACTCGCATGAGCGTTTGTAAAGGCGATCATTAGCCAGAACAACGCAACGGCAGCTGCCGCCAGCGCACAAGTAACCCGCATGAGTGCGCTCAAATACATACTGAGCAGATACGGTAGTGCAAGTAGTTCTAGCGCCACAATGCTAGCAGCAAGTACTTTTGTACCTACGATGTCGTTAAACGGCAAGACTGTTCCTAATGTTACGGCAAAATCTTCGTAATTAAAAAGTTGAGCAAGCAGCATACATACCAACATTGCAGCAGCCGTCAGTGAAGCAACTTTTGCGCTAGCTGTACGCGGCGCACCATAATTTGCCTGAACACTCATTCCTTCATTATACCTGGGTACTATCGTTTGTATACTGTTGTTATTTTCATGAATACGCTTGCGCTTTTGAACTCGTATCGGTATAGTCATGTTCAGCGACTTTACAAAAACAAAAACTCCAATTAAAAATGTATCGTTCGCTCTACGACATCCACCACAACATATTAAAAACGCCCGAGTTGGGCGTTTTTAATATGTTGTGTATCTTTTATCAGTTGGAGGGGCAAACCCCTCCAATCCTCCCCCGAACCTTCGATTCGCTCGGCTTATGCCTCGTTTTACAAAGCCTTCTTACTTTGTTCTTTGCGCCATTCGGCGATCTTACCGTGGTGGCCACTCAATAATACCTCGGGAACTTTCATCCCGTTAAATTCTTCCGGGCGCGTATATTGTGGAAACTCTAGAGTCTCACCATCGGTAAAGCTTTCAATTTCCGCGCTAGCCTCGCCGCCCAACACACCAGGTATTAACCGCACAATGCTATCAATAATCGTCATAGCCGGTAGCTCGCCGCCAGTTAGTACGTAATCTCCTACGCTTACCTCTTGGTCAACCACGTTTAGTATGCGCTCGTCGTAACCCTCATATCGTCCGCAAATAAATATGTAACCATGCTCAGTCGCCGAGTATTCCTGAGCCAAAGCTTGCTTCCAACGCACACCACGTGGCGTCATCAGGAGGACCTTCGCACTCGGATCGATTTCTTTCGCATGTTCAACAGCAGCAAATAGTGGTTCTGGTTTGAGTAGCATACCATCACCGCCGCCATATGGCGTATCATCCACCTGTTTACGTGGTCCAATGCCAAAATTACGCAAGTTCACCGTCGATAACTCAACAATGTTATCGTCCTGTGCTTTCCACATCATCGAGCTACCAAATACGCCCGTGAACATGTCAGGAAACAGTGTGATTACTTGTAGTTTTCTCATTGTTACTAGAGTAGCAGCTATTGACTATAATGTCTATATATGCTATTATAAAAAGATGGTCATATTTGACATACTTGCCGCACATGCCGCATTAGATTCCATCCTCACCTGGGGATCAGCCGAACTCGAAAAGCGTCGCAAGTAATTGTATTTGTAATCGAAATAAAAACGGCCCACAAATATGGGCTGTTCTTATCACATATAAGGCTCTCAAACCTTTAGGTTTGCTCGCATAGAGCTTTTTGTAGTTCTCGCAGTTATCCAGAACTACTTATGATTATATATCGAGGTCATCGAGCTCGGCAAGCTCTTTTCGTGACTTTTTCGCGTAATCAGATTCATCGTTTTCCACAGCTTCATCTGTTGTTTCATCCACAGACTGGCTTATGCTTTCATTTGATGTAATCGTATAGTTTTCACGATCATCGTCGTTGTTCACGATCTTTAGGTTATAGCGAGCGTCATTCTTTGTGCCAAGCGCACGAAGTAATGTACGAAGGCTTTGCGCGGTCATACCACGCTTACCAATTACGCGCCCCAAGTCTTCGGGATTCACTGTTAGAGTTAGAAGCACGCCCTTCTCATCAATAATTCGCTCAATCACCACATCGTCGGGATGCCCCACGAGTGACTTAACGATATATTCTACAAACTGCTGGTCTATTGTTGACACACTGCCCTCCATGCCTTTTCTGGTCTCACTAATATCGTATTCTTATTGTAGCAAATATATTTAAATAGAGCCTGATCATTAAATCTAAAAATTAGTTTCCACCACTACACACAGTATTGTACGATACCCAATTCGCCCCTGAACCTGTATATCTATTAAGACAATAGCCCACCTTCGGACCAATCTCATATCGAGTAGCATGGTAGCCACCATCAGACTGGCCTCCATCCCCTTCCATCGTTACATATATACCATAGGTCTGCCAATTATCAGCCGACTGACTTGTATAATACCAACCGTAATTGCCTTGTGTAGCACTGGATAATGAAGTCGGATCCAGTTTCATGTAGGGAGATAACGCTGTAGCCAAAATGTTGTTCCTATCACAATGACCCCAATTTTCAGTTTGTGAGCCACAAGTTGTTTCACTACCGTTGCCATCCTGTATTTGTGGATAATATCCGTTATCAACTTTGTACAGCTCAATCGCCTTTGAAATATCTTTAATCTTTTGAATACGAGCCGTGTCGCGCGCTCGCGTCTGTATGCCGTTATACGCTACTACACTAATAGCAGCTAAGATGGCAATGACCACTATCACAATCAAGAGTTCAACAATCGTGAAGCCGTTTATGCCTCTTCTCATGATTTAATTGTATCATAACAAAACCACCCCAATCTGGGGTGGTGAGTTGAGTCTTGATGAAGTTCAGCTTAGGCTGCAGCTTCTTCGGTAGCTGGATTTTCAACTGGAGCTTCTTCCTTTGGCTGATTCTTGCGTAGCTTTTCAGCATACGAATCGACTTCTGCTTGTCGGTAGCGGCTTCTTTTACCCACTTAGGAAGTGTAACGCCGGCATCCTTCAAAAGCTTTACAACACGTGGGGTTGGCTGTGCACCGTTATCGAGGTATTTTTGCGCAGCTTCAACTTGCACGTTAGCTTCTTTAGTGTGTGGGTTGTAGCTTCCAACGTAAGCAACCACACGGCCACTTGATGGGTGACGCTGTGATTCCTGTACAGCTAAACGGTATACTGGGTAGCCTTTTCGGCCAATGCGTTGCAGGCGAATCGCGAGCATATAAACAATTACTTCCTTACTAAATTATTAGAAATTTATTATTACAGTCTTGGTTGATTGTACAGCTAATATTGCCAAAAGTCAAGAGGTGGAAGCTATGCGTGGCTACTGTTCGCCATATGCTTTTAACGCCGCTTTGGCAGCTTCTTGTTGCGCTAACTGCTTTGAGTGGCCTTCACCCTGGCCCTTTAGGTCACCGTTTACATACACACCTAGAGTAAAGAGTTTGTCGTGGTCTGGCCCCACTTCTTCGAGCACCTTATATTGCGGGGTTGCTCCATCGACTCGCTGAGATACTTCTTGCAAATGTGACTTTGGATCTCGCCAAGAGCCCTCTTTCAAAATGGTATCAAGCTTTGCTGTAATGTGTTTATTTATAAACGCTTCTGCATCTTTGTAGCCACGCTCCAGGTAAATAGCACCAATCACTGCTTCAAATGAATTAGCCAAGATTTGCTGGCGCGCTCGCTCACTGCCCTGCTTTTCACCTTTACTCATGCGAAGGAGCGATTCGTAGCCAAGTCGATCACCAGCTTCACCGATACTCTCAGTACGTACTAGGGCCGCCCGCCAACTCGTAAGAATCCCTTCTTGCTCATCGTAGTTGGTAAACAAGTAATCAGTTACGGCAAGCTCTAGCACTGCATCTCCTAAGAACTCTAGTCGCTCATTGTGCTCACGCGCACTTTTTTTATGCTCATTCACATAGCTACGGTGCGTTAATGCCGTAATTAGTAGCTCTATGTTCTTAAACTCATATCCGAGTACTCGTTTCGCAAACTCTTGATATGGTGCTGTTGGCATGCCCGACATTTACAGTTTCTCCTGACGAATTCGTTTAGATGCAAGTAGCATTAACTTACCGATGTCTTCGTATTCGATTGCATCAAGCGCGTCGTGAAACGAAAACCATCGAATGTCGTTCATCCAATCCTCTTTTTGAATCGCATTGGTGTCACCTTTGGCACGCACCAAATAAATTTGCGTTGTCATGAGCACCAATTTATCGATCCGGCGGTAGCGGAAGTGAATTTTACCAAGCCAGCCTAGCATGTCTACCTCATGCAGTCCTGCCTCTTCACCAATTTCACGCCGAGCAGTTTGCTGCGCAGTTTCACCTTCTTCAATATGACCTTTTGGAATCGTCCAACGATCTTTCGCGTCTTGAATCAATAAAATCTCTAAGCCACTCTTTTGATTATGACGAAATACAATCCCACCAGCAGTTGGTTCGCGTACAATCTCTTGAATGGAGGGCTTACGGCCCCGGTTAAAATACTTTTTGAATTTATCAGTTATTGGCTGTTGCATCCGGCTTATCCTCTGCCTCAACAAGCGTTCGATAGGCAGTACCGAGTACGCCGTTTATGAACTTACTTGAATTATCAGAACCAAACGCTTTTGCTAGTTCAACTGCCTCGTTAATCACCACTTTTGGTGGAACAGTGCCGCCTTTATGTAGCAGCTCATAGAGTCCAATCCGTAGTACGTTGCGATCGATGCGAGCAATTTGATCGAGTGGCCACCCTGGTGCCATAGGCTGCAGCTTTGCATCCAATTCTTCTTGGTGGTCGAGCACACCGTCTACAAGCTCCTGCACGAAGGTTTTGTCTTCAATTGATTCCTTGTAGCGTTCAATGTTGCGTGACAGTACTTCATTTAGGTCTAAGTTTTCATCATTTGATTGACGACGAAACTCGTACTCATACAAAGATTGTAGAGCA
>JAAXIO010000045.1 GCA_012270305.1 Candidatus Saccharimonadota bacterium | reverse complement strand
CCCTTGGGATAGGAGTGGGGGTACGCTGAGTAAGAATCTTGAAAAGTCACTAGCAGACATGGGGGGTGCTCGCATTGAAGCGACTGCCGGAACAGTATTCAATCCCGACCTGCACGAAGCAGTGCAATTTGACGAAGATGCAGAAGGTGAGAACGAAGTGATTGCCGAGGAACTCCAGTCAGGTTACAAGGTTGACGGCGCAGTGATGCGCCCAAGTATGGTGAAGGTGACGCGAAGCTAATCATATTTATCAAACGGGGTGCTACACTAAAAATATATTCATCAGTGCTAAGGAGAGCTATGACTTCAGAAGCAGCCATTACGGTAAAAGGACTTAGAAAGTCATATGGTAAAAACCAAGTTCTTCGTGGGGTTAATTTAACCGTTAAGCGCGGCACAATGCTGGCGATATTAGGGCCAAACGGTGCGGGTAAAACGACTACTGTTCGTATAATGAGTACGCTACTTGGCTTCGATGCGGGTACCGTAACAATAGAGGGACACGATGTTGCCCTGTCCCCTGATAAGGTGCGGGCGGTGATAGGTCTTACTGGACAATCCGCTGCTGTAGATGAAATTCTAACTGGCCGGGAGAACCTTATAATGATGGGCCAGCTTTATCGTTTAACAAAACGCAGCGCTACCTTACGTGCAGATGAGTTGCTTGAGCAGTTTGATTTAGTTGATGCAGGGAAACGATCGGTTAAGACATACTCTGGTGGTATGCGCAGGCGATTGGATTTGGCGGTGAGCTTAATTGCAACTCCACCGATCATCTTTTTAGATGAACCAACTACTGGGCTTGACCCGCGTAGTCGTATTGCTATGTGGGATATTATTAATAAGCTGAAAGCAGACGGTAAAACCATCTTGCTCACCACTCAATATCTAGAAGAAGCCGATCAACTTGCCGACAATATTGCAGTGATTGATGGCGGAAAGGTAATTGCTGAAGGCACCGCCAAGCAGCTAAAAGCAAAAGTAGGTAAAGACCGCTTGGAGCTTACGTTCAAAAAACTTACAGAGTTCAGAGCTGGTGAACGAGCACTTGGCAGGTTAGTCGTTGATGGCAATAAAAAAGAGTTAACCGTGACATTAATTATTAATGATACCAACAAAGACGTGGCACAGGCGCTGGCTATCCTTACGAAAGAGAAAGTAAGCATTAGCTCAATGGCAATTCATAAACCAACACTTGATGATGTGTTCCTAAGTCTAACAGGCAAAAGCAATCAAAAAGGCGGAAAATCATGAGCCAGAAACAACCGGTTGAACTAGAGTTTGTTAGTAGGCCGAAGTTTATATCAAACGTGTACGACAGTTTGCTTATGGTGAAACGCAGTAGTACGTATATTTTGCGGAACACCGACCAATTACTCGGAACCTTCTTTCAGCCGATTATGTTTTTGGTGTTATTCACCGCAGTGTTTAATGCGGTTGGGTTGGCGCTCCCGGATGATATTTCGTACATCGACTTTTTAATGGCTGGTATCATTGTGCAAACACTTGCGTTTGGTTCTACAACAACTTCAATCGCCGTTGCAAATGACTTACAACGCGGAATAGTTGATCGCTTTAAGAGCTTACCTATGAGTAACATAGCGGTACTTAACGGCCATGTAATTTCAGATGTATTCAGGAATGCAATCTCTACCGTAGTAATGGTTGTTACTGGATTGCTTTTTGGATTTAGGCCAGATGCTGATTTTGGTGCCTGGATGGCGATTATTGGAATTTTAGTATTGTTTACCTTAGCCTTTAGCTGGATTAGCGCCATTATGGGAGTGCTCGCAAAATCTGTTGAGGGCGTACAGTGGATGAGTTTTTTGATTGTATTTCCACTCACCTTTGCATCCGGGGCGTTTGCGCCAACCGAAACGTTAGCTAGTTGGATAAAGCCGTTTGCTGAAAATCAGCCAATTACACACGTAATCGAATCAGTGCGTGCCCTCATGTTAAATCAACCAGTTGATGATAGTGTCTGGCTTGCGACTATTTGGTGTATCGGTGCAATAGCCGTGGCAATGCCACTCGCTGCGCTGTTATTTAAGCGAAAAACAATTACAGTTTAGTATTCTGCCGCTTCACTACGACTGTATGTGCTGTGCTACAATTTGTATATGAGAAAAACCATAAACGGTTTTACGATTGTTGAGCTACTAATTGTTATTGTGGTGATCGCAATCTTAGCGAGTATTTCTATTGTTGCATACAATGGTATTCAAGATAGAGCGAATGACACGGCTGTACAGTCCGATTTATCGAATCTAGGTAAAAAAATGGCAGCACAAGCAGTTGTAAATGGTGTTGCAGTAGCTCCCACACAGGCAATGGGCCTGACTGTTAGCAAAGGCTCTTATAAAGTCGACCAAAATAATCTATATTATTGTCGCAACGAGTCGACAAACAGGTTTGCTCTTAGTGCACGCTCGAAATCCGGGCGGCAGTACAAATACGTCGATGGTGTCGTGTCGCAGCACGGCTCTACGTTATACGGCCAAACAACGTGTGACTTCTTAAGTGAAACGTGGTCAAACGGCGGCAGTCTTGGGTACGATAACGCAAGCTCAACCTGGGCTAGTTGGGCAAACTAGCGCTATGGCTATTCGTAGTAATATGAATAAAGGTTTCACAATCGTAGAACTATTGATAGTAATTGTGGTCATAGCTATATTGGCGGCAATTTCTGTTGTTGCATATAACGGGATACAACAAAGAGCGCGCTACAGTGTTATGCAGCAAGATATAGCGACAATCAGTAAAGCGGTACAGCTGTATTACGCAGAAAACGGTCATTATCCCTACAGCGGGACTACAAGTGCCAATACAACGGCCGGGCCCACTAATACGTTGAATATCCCGGGGCTTGCCCCAACTTATATTTCAAGTATCCCGCGCATCCCAGATGATGGCAATGGCGGATACTATGCATACTGTTGGAGTGCATATGGTACTGCGT
>JAAXIO010000018.1 GCA_012270305.1 Candidatus Saccharimonadota bacterium | reverse complement strand
AAACCTACAGCTTTGCTGAACAGCAGTTTTTGTTAAGTATTGTTCTAGGCAGCGCGCCAGAAGAAATTATCGATGTCAAAAAGCTAAAAGAAAAAGTAGCCGACTACGCCAAAAAGCTTGAAGAAGATAAAGACATGAATGGTAACTACGATGAGCTCGAAGCGGCTCTGAAAGCCGAAGTTATGACTATCGATGAGGTGAAAAAAGCTGCTATCGAAAAAGCGGCCAAGTTAGAAGCTGATAAGCAAAAGAATGCCGAAGAAGCGGCTGCTGCCGAACAAGCCGAAGCATCAGCTGACGACAATAAAGAAAAGGAAAAAAAGTAGATGCGTCGTCCTTTGCAAATTAAGGCCGAGGAAGACTCTGTGCGATCTGTCGTAAGCCTAACGTCTGCGCTCGAAACACTTAGTAGTATGCAGATTGCTAAAACCAAGAATAAAGTACTTATTAGTAACCAATTTTTTGACGAAGTATGGAATATTTATAAGCAAATTCGTGTTGATGTGATGTTTAATTTTGGGCGTAAAATTGATGAAAAGCCAATTGAAAAAGAACTGCTTATTCTTATTACCGCTAAGGCAGGCTTGAGCGGCGACATTGATAACCGGCTTATAAAAAAAGTTGTCGACCATTACGATGAGACGAAGAATGATGTTTTGGTGATTGGTCACCACGGTGCTTTAAAATTAAAACAAGCGCATATCGATCACACCTATTACTTTGACCTGCCTGAACACGATTATATTAACGTTGATCCACTTATGGATATCACCAGAAAATACGCTAAGAGCCGCATTTTTTACCAGCACTACATCTCTTTGTCGCAGCAAGATATTAAAGATGTCGACCTGTCTGAAGTTGTGTCTAGCAAAGGACGAACTGCCGATTTATCGACGGTTGGGAAAGATTTAGTTACCGAAAAAACATACATTTTTGAACCAAGCTCGTATCAAGTAGCTGCCTACCTAGAAAACTCTATTCTCCGTTTAACAATTTCACAGTTTATTTACGACAGTCGGCTCGCCCAAGTGGCTAGTCGATTTAAGGCAATGTCAGCCGCCAAGGAGCGGTCTATCGCCAACGCCGCTGAACTTCGTTTAGAGTTTAACCGAGCGAAACGTAACTTGGTAGACACGCGGCTAAAAGAATCGTTAGCTGGTTTAAAGAAAATACGTGCGGGAGGGGCTTAAGGTATGAGTGATCAGCCGCAATCAGATTATAAACAAGGTGTAGTACGTACGCTAAAGGGGCTCGTTATTAAGGTGCAGTTCGATGAGGGGTTGCCTGATTTGAACGAAATGGTGTACGTGGATAACGAGCAGAAATCCCCGCTATTAGTTAACAGCCTAGAGCATGGTGATATGGCATTATGTTTGAATATTGGTGGTGATTACAGCATTAAAAAAGGTGACACAGTCACGCGTAGCGGCCGTAGCCTTGAAATACCAGTTGGTGAAGAAATGATTGGGCGTGTATGGGATACTATGGCTCGCCCTATTGATGGTAAGCCGCAGCTCGATCAAGAGGTGCTAGACCGCATGGTTAAGCGCCCAATTTTCTTTCCAAGCTTCCAGGAGTCGAGCCTTGAAAATCGTCCAGATGAAGTGCTTGAAACCGGGCTTAAAGTACTCGATTTCTTTACGCCATTTGTGAAAGGTCGCAAGATTGGTATTGTTGGTGGTGCTGGTGTGGGTAAGACTGTACTAACGATGGAAATTATTAATAACGTGGCCGAAGGCTCAGGGGCGATTAGTATGTTCGCCGGGATTGGTGAGCGTATTCGTGAGGGTCACGAGCTCTATAAAACCCTGGGTGATAACGATCTTCTAAAAACCACCGCCATGTTCTTTGGGCAAATGAACGAAAACCCGGTGCAGCGTAGCTTGATCGGCCTTGCGGCTATCACGTTGGCGGAGTATTTCCGGGACGACCTCAAAAAAGACGTCCTGCTATTCGCCGACAATATGTATCGCTATATTCAAGCAAAAAACGAGGTGTCGACTATCATCGACCAAACCCCGGCAGAAGGTGGCTATCAGCCAACAGTGTTTAGTGACGTAAAAACCTTCCAAGACCGCCTGGCGACGAACGCTAACGGTTCAATTACTGCTTTGCAAACAATTTACGTACCAGCCGATGACCTATCCGACCCTGCTGTGCAAATGATCCAGCACGAGCTTGACTCCACAATTGTGCTCGACCGTGCTGTTGCAGCGCAGGGTATTCGCCCAGCGGTAAACATTTTGGCATCAAAATCGAGCCTACTTACGCCAGAAGTGGTTGGTGAGCGCCACTATGAACTTGCAACGCGAGCAACCTCAATTCTACAAAAATACGAATCACTTAAGGGTATCATCGCTATTATTGGCGAGTCAGAGTTATCTGCCGAAGACCGCGATGACTATAACAAAGCAAAGGCACTAATTGAGTTCTTTAAGCAGCGATTTAATGTAATGGAAAAGGTAACTGGCGTACCTGGTGAACATATGACACGTGAGCAGACACTCGACGGAGTGGAAGAGATTATTGGAAAAGCCACCAGTCCAGCTGAGGATGTTGATACTCCTAAAGAATCAGCAGATGCTACGGAAAGCCAAGAAAGCTCAGCAGACAATGACAGTGCTAAAGACGACGAAGGTGATAAGAAAGATAGTTAATGGCTGACGTAGATACACCGCAAGCGGATGAATTGGCCAAAGAAGAATCGGCGCCTGCTAGACGAAGCGGAAAGCCGACCATGCAAGTGAAGGTGTACGCGCCGTTTAAGGTGTATTTTGAAGGCGAAGCGAGTAGTGTGTCGGCGGTGAACGCAACCGGCCCGTTCGACGTATTACCGCGTCATCACAATTTTTTATGTATGCTGGTGCCATGTAATTTAGCTATCGTTAGTCCGGCTGGCAATAAAACCATTAAAATATCACGTGCACTCATGCATGTAAAAGCCGACAGTGTTGTCGTGTTTATGGACGTATAGATTGTATAAGACAAACCTACGGTTTTTCTCATCACGCGGTGGGCCGGAATAAATCCGTCCGGACCGGTTGCTCTTTTCCCTGGGTTTATTGTTAGTTTGTTACAAAATAGTCGTAAGCAAACGTTTGGCTGCCAGGCGCTGGGCTGGCGGTACAAATGCTAAAGCCATTTTGATCTCGATCCACGTAGTAGTCGGTTTTGCCAGCAGCGCTGCCAACCGGGCTAATAATAACGTGTGGCTGTTTATTAAAACTCTGATTAAAGTTTATGCGAATAAAGCAGCCGGTTGACGTGTTTGTGCCGGTGCGTATATTTACCGTACCAGTACTGTCAGATCCATTAACCGATGCAGAGCCGCCATTTCCCAGGCCGCCACCAGTTGCGCCCCGGGTTGGCGACGGACCAGTGAAGCTGATATGGTTAGGAACTTGTAGTTCAGCTGTGCCGCTCATAATCAGCCGGGTGACCGTCAGTTGCTGCGCCGTAACTGCGCCGTTAAATGTAGATGACCCCGAAACACTTAGGTCGCGCATGGTTGAGTTGCCTTGAACGGCAAAATCTTGCGCAACTTGTAAGCTATTTACCTGAGTAGCCCCAAGGTTTGATTGGCCTGCGATAGTGATTGCAGGTGCGGTTACATTGCCGCCTGTTTGAAAACTGCCCGCCACGTTCAAGTCACCGCGCATCAAGGCTTCGCCCGACACAATAGCATTGCCTTGAATGGTGAGTGTTTGCGACGTATCACCAACACTAGCGTCACTGTTCGATAATTCCTCGAGTGCTTCCTGGGTAAGCGGCTGATCTTCGATAACCGCCTGCGGGGCAGGTTTTTGACTGTTTAAATAGCTAACCACCGTAATCACGCCGGCGACTGCACCAATTAACAAAAAGCCTAAAAAGTATACGTTTACTTTACGAAAAAACTGCTTAAGCGGCGATACTTTTTCTGGTTGAATGTCGGGAGCGCTGCTGCCACTTGCGGCTTTTTGCTCCGACTCTTCTTGCTCGAGGTCCTCGGGAGTACGGCTCAATGCATCGGCTGGCGCTTCCTGGTTGGCGCTAGCTGCTTGGGTATCTTCGCCCTCGGGGGCATTCGACTTATCAGAATCCATATATAAACGTCGCTTATGTTTAAATATAGCTTACTATATTTCCCTAGTGGGCACCAGCTTGAGTTATAGGCACACTTAGCAGATAATAATGCACATACAGCTTATGCAAAAAAGAAGAGTTTTGGGGGTTAGTGTACTTCTGCTGGGAATTGCAGTGCTTGCTGTGTTTTCATCGATTCCCGCGTTAGCACTTTCATCAAACTCGGAAAACTATCAAATAGTTGAACAGGAGTTCGGTGCAGGTTCGTCACTCGAAAGTTGCTCGGGCCAATACTGCGCACGCACCAGTATTGGCGATCTTGCGGTCGGTAGTGCTACCTCGCAAACGAGCACTGCTGAATTTGGATCAATCACGCCAAGTGAGCCATCGCTTGAAGTGATTGTCGACCCGGGTGTGTCGAGCTTAGGCGAACTTACCACCGAAACAACCGCACATAAAACTATGGTTGTGCGAGTGCGTAGTTACCTAAGTAACGGCTACTACATGCAAATAAGCGGCGAACCACCTCGGTTTAATGGTCATACACTAGCCACACCATCGTCACCAACTGCCTCTACGCCAGGTGTCGAACAGTTTGCCATTAACCTTGTAGCTAATACTGTGCCGAGCGTCGGGGCTAACCCCGTACAGGTACCATCGAGCGAATTTAGTTTCGGAGAGTTAGAGCCGGCGTACGCTACAGCTAATCTATTCAAGTATACAAATGGCGAAGTAGTAGCTCGTAGCGCTACCGAATCGGGTAGAACCGACTATACGGTGAGTATGATTGTGAATATTTCAAGCGCCACTCCTGCGGGGAATTATAACGGCGACTTCTCGGCCGTAGTTGTACCTGAATTCTAGTACGAGTAGTAGTCTTAAAAAATGTTGTGGATAACTCTTACTTCAGTATTGCTCAGGGCATGATGCTAATGCTACAATGCCCCATGTAACCCTTATGTAAATAAGGAACGCAAAAATAAACATTTAAGGAAATAGGAGATATACAAACATGTATACACTCAAGTCAATCGCGACTCGCGGTACTGCCTTGGGCGCTGCGTTTGCCATGGTTGCAGCAGCAGTTGTCCCTACGGCATCTGTGTTCGCGGCAGAGTTGAATCCTTTGACGGAGCGTTCATTGCTCTTGTCGAGTTCGGCTCCAGGGTATGTGGATACTGACGGTTCGGGATACTCAACCGCAAGTCCTAACCCGGCAGCCGGTGGCGACACACCAGCAACGTACGCACCTGCAGGTACGGGTCCAAATGGTAAAAAGACGGGTCAAACGTTTACCTTTAGGGCAAGTTCTAATGATACTATCCGTGGTTTCACATTCCAGTACTGTACAACTGCAGCTGGTTTATGCCAGGCGCCTGGTGACAACCTAGGTGACGCACGCACACCGGATCGTGAAGATAACGCAACTGCTCACCCGCTTGGTCGAAGTGACCTTGATGTAACGGGTGGTGCGAATGTGTTCACGCAATCGGGAACACTGCCTCCAGGTGCAGGTGAATTCCAAATTAGTGTTGAAGGCACACAGGCTGCCGCAAACGATTGGACCATGACCGCAACAAATAATGAAGATGACTCATTTACCCACCCAGACAACGACCGTCTAACGGGTAAAAACAACTTCATTACATTGACTAGCCCTACAGGTGAGGCAATTGCGCCTGGTGAACTGGTGAAGATCCAGTTTACTGCTTCTGAAGATCATTACATTACCAACCCAGGTAGTGGCTCATTCTTCGTGAAGATTAACACTTTCAATAGCAACACGACGCAAGACGAAACAACAAACGTTGACGGTGGTGTAACTGTTGCCAACGTGATGACTGATTCGATTCACATCACTACTAAGGTACTTGAAACAATGGCCTTCTCGGTGGGTACGCAAAATCCTGACACTGTAGAAAAAGGCGCATTTACCGACCACGGTACTTGTGAATCGATTGAACAACTAAATAACAACCGACTCGACCTTGGTAACCCAAGTGCAGAATATTCACTTGAGACCGGACGTGGATGGGATGTTAATTCATACTGGCGACTCAGTTCAAACTCATCCGGCGGTGCAACTGTGTACTACTCTGGTAACACACTAGCAAATACTGTTGGTGATGAAATCGCTCCTATGAACGTTAAGGCACTAAGCCAGCCAGGAACAGAACAGTTTGGACTCGGCTTTGTGTCGGCTGTAGGTGGTACTTACGGTGACACGCTATCAAGTACATACCTAGCAGCAATTTCAAACGACCCAACTCGTTACTTCACTCCTTCAAGCTACCCGTTCATCACTGTAACTGGCCAATCGGCTCTTACAGAAGTTGACTCTGGCGACGGACGCGACTTTACGGCACTTGCTGCGCAAACGGCAAGCTTGGACTACGCTGATGCTGAAGGTACATTAGACAACGGTTCTGGTGGTCAAGGTACTGCTCAGTTCAAGTTCCTCCCATCAAGTAGTACTGTTCCTGAGCCAATTGCTCAACAAGATGAGCAGGTTATCTCTTGTGCAACTGCAAAGATGCGCTACGTAGGTAACATTGGTGCGGACACTCCAGCTGGTGTTTACACTACAAAGATTAACTACTTAGCTGCTCCACAGTATTAAGACACTGTAGAGAACATAGCTGCCCTTATCGGTAGCGGGCGGTAGAATCTTATAAATAACCGGTCTATATAGACCGGTTATTTTTCTGATACCGGCTTAGGTATATAGTAAAATGATAATGTTTATATAAATCGAAAGAGGTATTAATGCGTTATAAAAAAAGATTATTTATAGGAATTACAGCCTTCAGCTTTTTTATAAGTACCTTAATGTCTAATTTCACGAGCGCAGCCGTAACCGGAAACAACATTCTGGTTAATTTCGACTATAGCGGATCAACTGTAGCGAACGGAACCGCTCTAAATGGTAAACTGTCTGACAACGGAGAATTTGCGTTTTGGGTTTCATCTTCAGGAAATCTAGTTGATGGTATTCCAGCTGGGGGCAGGAGAGTGTACAAACGTGACCTATCAACCAATGTTACAAGCCTAGTGACTAAATTTGCGAATGACACACCACTCTCACTGTCTAGTGAATATGACTATTCAACAAGTATGTCAGGTAGGTATATTGTTTTTTCAAGTTCTGCGAGTAATATTGTCACAACACATACGGTTACTAACGGCCAAAAGCATGTGTATTTGCGTGATACTGTAACTGGTATAAATACACTCGTTGATCAGTCTGCTACTGGTATCATCGCTAATGCAAGTTCAGGATTGCGAACTCCGAGAGTATCTGATGACGGGAGGTTTGTTGTATTTGATTCTAATGCAACAAATCTGTTAGGTAGCTCAACTGCAGCCTCTCAAAATATATTTGTTAAAGATATGCACGCCGGCAAGGTGATTCGTATTACTGAATCTTTGTCAGGAGAAGTAGCGAATGGCTCACTTGGAGGAGGTGTTAATAATATTTTTTCTAGCTGTGACGGATCTAGAATAATTTTTCGATCGAATTCAACAAATCTAACAACATACGATGATGGAGAAGATAACGTATACCTAGTCGATATTAGGGATGGTTTTTCGATAACGAATCTAACACATTTCGCTAACGGGGGGGTTAACCCGATATCTATGTCCTGCAATGGTCGCTATATCATAGTGTGGTCAAATGCAACTAATATTACTGAAGACGAGGTTACAGGCAGTGTGCCTCATGCTTTTAGGTACGATCTTGTGAATAAAGAATTCCTACTAGTGGATAAGACATCTTCTGGAGACGTATCCACGACCGGCAGTACGGGTGGTAGTGTTAGCAATGGTGGGTCGGTTTTATTTGGTAGTAATGATAAAGATCTAGTTAATCCATCGGCACTGTATGCGCCTGAGCTTTACTTAAGAGACCTTGACGCAGGAACTACTGAAGTTGTTACGATTGATGCGAGTGGGATTGAGAGGGGTATACATAACGTAGGGCCGTGGTTTTCGCACTTAAACGCTCGTGGTGACAAAATTTTCTATACGTCGACTTCAAATGATCTAGTTCCTGGAGTAGGCTCTACGTCTGGAGTGAAGGCGATAGTAACTACTGTTGATTAATTCTCGCGAGACTATCAGTGTATTAGTGGGCATACCTATTTATTATGTAGATAAAGGTGTTTCCGTACTACAGCCAAATTATTTTTATTCATATAAAAACTAAATCTTACATTATCCAGTAGCTACCGTTACCACTAGCAATTTAGTACAATAGCAAGCATGCATCACAGGTTGTTTAGGGCGCACAAAATTGTACACGCATTGCATTACGCTGGGCCAGAGGCCTTGCTGTCTATGGTGCTTGCAATTATGGTGTTCGCGTCACCAGCATCGGCGGCCATGCGGTTTCAAGAACGCAGCTTGTATATGCTCTCTACAGAACCTGGGGTTACAACTTCCTACACAGTTTCATTTCAGTACATGAGTCAACTATCGGTTGGCTCAGTAGATTTGCTATTTTGCGACGATCCTATCCCGTATCATCCGTGCGCCACGCCACCAGGCATGTCGGTTGCAAATGCTGAGTTAACAGAACAAGCGGGCGAGACTGGGTTTTCTATTACACAAAAGTCTACAAACCATTTAGTAATGAGTAGGCCACTACAAATGGTTACGGCTAATACGCCATCATCGTACACATTTACAAACATAAAGAACCCTACTAACAACGATATTTCGTTCTCTATACGATTGCGCAGCCACGCCAGCCAAAACGCCACAGGGCCACAAATTGACTTTGGATCGGTGAAAGGCCAGACGCAAACAGGTATTACAATCCAAACGCAGGTACCACCTATGCTCATATTCTGTTTGGCACAAGAGGTAGAGTACAACTGTACCGGTACGAATGATATCTACTATAGTAATATGGGCGAGCTTAGCCCGAATTCAACGCTCACAGCTCGCTCACAAATGGCAGTAGGTACTAATGCAAGCGGCGGATTCGCTATTACTGCGAACGGCGGTTCAGTGAGTGCCGGTACAAGTGTAATCGATGGCTCGCCGGTACCAATTGAAAGTAGGCCTGGCACGAATCAGTTTGGACTGAATCTTGTGGCAAACGCTAACCCTGTGGTTGGTGAAAACCCGGAGGGTGAATACGCCAACGCGGTGGCGTCGCCAGACTATAGTATTCCAGATAAGTATAAGTTCGTAGACGGTGACGTAGTGGCATTTTCACCCAACGTGAGTTTGATGAAAAAATACACAGTAAGTTACATTTTAAATTCTCGTGCAGACCTACCACCGGGTGTGTATAGCACAACGATTAACTACATAGCCAGTGGGCGTTTTTAGTGGTACAATACGCTTATACTTAGCATAATAGTAACAAAAAGAGGATAGAAAAATAATGAAACGCCTTACTAGCATCATCTTTGCAGCACTTGCTGTAGTGGTTCTTGGGGCCGCCTATGCAATGCCTGCGCTATCTGCTCATGCAGTTTCTTCGTCAGCTGCGTTAAGTATAACGCCCAAGAAGAGCTATAACGTTACTCCTGGTAGGGGTATCTCAGATAACTTAACTATTCGGAATATAGACTCTGAACGGCCACTTGAACTCAATCTTAGGGTTGTAGATTTTACGTATACAGACGATGGAGGCACGCCAAAGCTTATGCTTGACGAAGATGCACCACAAACTACTTGGTCACTTAAGCCATTTTTGTCGGTACCGCAATCGGTTGTGATACAGCCTAATCAAAGTAAGACCGTAGAATTAAATCTATCTGTGCCAGCCAATCAAGGTGCTGGTAGCTACTACAGTGCGATTGTGTACTCATCAGGGGCATCTGATGGTGGTAATGTAGGGCTTAGTGCTTCTGGTGTAACGCTAGTGTTCGCTTCTGTTGCTGGTGATGTTAACGAGGACCTTCAATTGAAGCAATTCGGTGCATACAACAGTGAAACGCGTAAGTATAAATTTATTAATACTACACCTCCTAAAAATGTTGCATATACACTGAAGAACAATGGTAATGTGACAGAGGCACCGGTTGGCGCAATTACAATTAAACACATGTTCGGAAAAGAACAAAGAATCGATAATGTTAACCCTAATCAGTCTTTGGCATTGATTGGACAAGAACGTACGTTTAGTGCATGTATAAAACTCGCGACTGCTCAAGTTGACTTCAATGGTAATAGAACTGAAGCGAAAACCTGCGACAACCCAGGGCTCTGGCCTGGATACTACTCATTATCACTTGATCTTTTCTATGGCCAGAACGGTAATCGTACACAGGAAATAACAGGTGCTGGCGGATTTTGGTATCTACCATGGTGGTTTATCTTCGTATTCTCTATCGCGGTGATTGTGATAGCCTACTACATTACGAAAACCTATCGTACTATCCAAGCTAAGTTATACGGCGGTAAGCCAAAGCGTAAGTCACGCCGTCGCTAAGCCGGGCAGTCACTCGAAACTTTTAAAATGTAGCTTTGCTCGCTACAATAAATGTAACGCTTATGCTACACACACGTAAAATATTAAACACAGCTCTTGTAGGATTATTCTTAATTATTGCTGTATTACTTTTGCTTCTCGGTAGCGATACGGCTTCGGCTCTTACGCCAATCCCCGAACCTGATCCAAAGCCAGGTTCGTATGGTTTGGAGGCGACAAAAACGAAAGCGCCTCCAACAACTGGCGCACGCATTACCACTCCTGGTAACGGAGCGTCATTCTCTAGTTCACCAATTACAGTGAGTGGAATTTGCCCTGGCAACCTACTTGTTCAGGTGTATAACAACGGCGTAATGGTGGGTGCCGTGCCGTGTAATAATGGTAGCTTTAGTTTACAGGTAAGCCTATTTGCCGGTGATAACGAACTGACAGCTTTGGTGTTTGATGAAGTAAATCAAACCGGTCCAGAGTCGAACAAAGTGACCGTTCGATATACCGACACGAACTTTACGGCATTTGGTGAGTTGGTCACGTTAACTAGCTCATACGGTCGTCGCTCTGCAGCCGTAAACACTAGCCTTAGCTGGCCCTTGCAGCTAAGCGGAGGAGCCGGGCCATATGCGTTTAGTATTGATTGGGGCGATGGTTCCGAGCCTGAGCTGCGCAGCCAGGCGTTGGCTGGGGTAGTGACTATTAATCATGTTTACAAGCGCGCAGGTATTTATAAAGTCAATATACGTGTAACTGATGCCAATGGGGTGACCGCCTTTTTGCAGCTAATTGCAGTGTCGAATGGCAAGGTAGACGGCGCAAGCGGTACTCAGGGCGGTGATAGCGATAGTGAGCAGGCAGCACCCCGTACGCAAGAAATTATGTGGGCACCAACTGCTGTGTCATTAGGGCTGTTACTGCCAACCTTTTGGCTAGGCCGTATGAGCCAGCTCACGTCGATTCGTAACAAAATGCTCAAAGAGCGTGATGTACTGCAACAGAAGTAATTTGTTCGCCTGTGGAAAACCTACGTAAAAAAAGGTTGACAACCATAAGCACAGTCAGTCATACTAAACGCGTTACTCATAACAAAACAAATACAAATTAAAAAGTGGATGTGAGGAGAAGGAATATGGGTTCCTTAGGAGTTTTATTCGGGCAGAAAGCTCGATATATAGCTGGTGCTATTGCACTTTTATTAGCTATGATTTTGCCAACATTAGTGTCGGCAGACCAAATAACAAGTCGCTCAGTTGAACTAAGTAGTTCATCTGCGCAAGCAACGCCTGTAACCTACCAAGTGAAGTTTACTTCTGTGGGCGCTGCAGGGGCATTCGTGATTGATTTTTGTGATGAATCACCATTAATTGGTTCAACTTGTACGCCGCCTACTGGGTTTAGCGCTAGTGCCGCGAATTCAAGTACTGTTGGCTTTACCGATGTGAGCGCATTAGACGCTAATACATTGGTAGTTACCGGAACAATCGGCGCATCAACAGCGATAACTGTTGACCTCGATGATATTACTAACCCAGACGATGCAGGTACAATCTACGCACGTATTCTTACGTACGCAAACGACACAACTGCAGATGCCTACACATCAACCACGCCTGGCACATATGTAGACGATGGTGGTGTAGCGATCCCTATTACCGACACAGCAAGTGTATCTGGTGCCGTGCTTGAAGCACTTCAGTTCTGTGTATCTGGTGCTACCATTACCGCTAACTGCGCAAGTGCTGATGCAACTGCCCCAGTACTTCGTCTTGGTGAAGATGTTGGTGGTGTAGTCGCCTTGCAGCCAGGCACTATTAGCGAAGGCGATATCTTTACGCAAATATCTACCAACGCAGCTAGCGGAGCGGTAGTTACCCTAAAAAGCAATAACGAATGTGGTGGCTTGAAACGTGTTGGTGAAACTGTGTGTGACATTGCACCGGCTGCAACTGCTGTAACTGGTACATCATCTACTTTCGGTATGAAGATTTTCTCAGACACTGACCCGGGCGGAGTTACGCCAAGTGGTACGTTCCAGATTGCGGGCGGATCAATCTATGACGGCACTGACTTCCTATTCAACTTTGATGACGGCGACACCACCGGTGTAACCAGCACCTACGGTGACCCAATCTTGAATACGAACAGTTTACCTGCCTACAACAAGAATATGCGTCTTAACTTCGGTGCGAGTGCAAACGTAAACACCCCAGCGGGTAACTATGCAACCGACCTTAGCTTGATTGCAACTGGTACATTCTAAATTTAGTAGACTATACCTCACCCAAGTACCCTGCCGTGTAGGCAGGGTACTTTTTATGCAGTTCCAATAAACAGTTGCAAACGTAAGCACATCTGTTAGACTAAGAAGTAATTACATAAATAGGGAATAGTGTGATCAAACCAATACAGCTTCAATTTAGGGTAGGAATGCTTATTGCATTAGCTGTTTTGAGCACTTTTTCTCTCTCGTTTTTACCTACAGCAGCTGGTGCTGTAAACAATGCACCAAATACACTTAAAGTGTCGCCAGTTCGAAGCGATATTACGATTAGCCAGGGCGGTAAACGAGCGGTAAAGGTAACAGTAACGAACCTCACTAACCAAGAAATATTTATTAATCCTATTGAAAACGACTTTATTGCTGGAGACGAGCGTGGTACGCCAGCCTTAATTCTCGACGAAGACGAATTTGCCCCAACGCATAGTTTAAAGCGCTTCATGAAGCCGCTCGATGATTTCACTATTCCAGCTAACCAGTCGCGAACCATTGAAGTAATAATTGAAGTACCAAAAGATGCTCAGGCTGGTGGCTACTTTGGCGCTGTTCGGTTTGCACCAAGCTCACCAGAAGATGGTGGCCAGGTGAATTTGAGCGCTAGCGTTGCTTCATTGATTCTGATGACGGTACCAGGTGACGCTGTGGAAAAACTTGAACTTACTGACTTTAAGATTCAGCAAAAAGGTAAAACCGGCACGTTCTTTACCACACCAGACAATATTCAGGTAGCTACTCGCTTCCGTAACGACGGCAATGTGCAATTGGGTCCATTTGGCAAAATATCTGTAACTAAGGGCGATGACGTTGTATACGAAGCTGACTTTAACGATAACGATCCGCGTGAAATGGTGCTACCTGATAGTTCACGACGCTGGGAAGTTCCGCTCAAAGACCTTGATGATTTTGGTAATTACACCGTAAGCGCAGTATTTACCTACGGCAGTTCGAATAAGACCATCGAAATTAAGCAATCGTTCTGGATAGTACCAGTTGGTGTGATTATTGCTGTTATAGGCGGTATTGTAGCGCTAATCGCACTCATAACCGCAACTATATTTGCGCTACGCGGCTATAAGAAGCGAATTCTGCGAAATAACAGCCACCGTAGGCGTAGTGGCTATAGCCGACGGTAAGTTCTAGAAGCTACTTCCCATTTTTTTCGCGGTGGATGCAACCCGGCCAGCAGCACGGTCGACGCATGCCATCGGCTAATTCTTCACAGGTTCGCTTTACTCTCCGAGCTCGTGTTTCCACCAGTTTTGCATTTTCTATCCAACAAATAAATTCATTACGTGCCAGTGGAGTAATATCGTGCCAGGCCGCAAGTACTGCGTTATTCTTTTCGAGCGCCACTGTTAAATCGTTTGGCACTTTGTTATGGATTGTACCTGCTGGTAGGGCTGTCATAAGATCATAATACTAAACTTAGGCGTAATGTAGAAACTTGGTAGCAGCCTACGGTATACTGGTAGGTAAGTAGATAAATGTAAGGGGATAAAAGAGTGGCAAAGTATTTACACTTGCTAGGTGCTCTAGCGTATAAGCATCCATGGCGATTTATAGCTGGATGGGTAGTGATATTAGGACTGTTAGGGGTATTGGCGGCTACATTTATGCAACCAACCTCATCTGATATATCTATTCCAGGTACTGCCGCTCAAAAAGCAATCGACCGTGCTGATGAGTTGTTTGAAGGTAGCGGGGGCGGTACAGGAAGAATTGTATTCCACACCAAGAATGACAGTACTATAACTGATTTTAAGGAAGAGATAGAACGCCTTGTTTCAGACGTAAACAATGTAGATGGTGTGACCACGGCAGTCAGTCCGTTTGCCAACGAACAGTTTATCGCGGCATCGGGTGACATTGCCTATTCGCAGGTGCAACTAGAACAAGGGGTTGGGTCGGTTGATGAATCGACGATTGAGCTCGTAGAAAAATATGTAAGTCAAACCAGATCTAAATCGCTACAAATAGAAGTGGCCGGTGATTTGCTGAGTAGGGTGCCCGGTGAAATTATTGGGCCTGGTGAAGTTGTGGGTGTACTTGTTGCCCTAATGGTTCTGGTAATCACATTTGGCTCACTGGTGGCAGCAGGAATGCCTCTTATTAGTGCGCTTATTGCGGTTGGTGTTAGTATGGCTGGATTGTTTAGCCTTAGCCAAGTTATTACCATCAACACAACCACGCCAGTGCTCGCGGTGATGTTGGGGCTGGCTGTTGGTATCGATTATTCACTATTTATTATTAATAAGTATAGAAGCTATTTAAAACAAGGTAGTGCATACC
>JAAXIO010000036.1 GCA_012270305.1 Candidatus Saccharimonadota bacterium | reverse complement strand
TTTCTATTGTTGCCTATAACGGCATTCAGTCGAGGGCTAGGGATACGGCCCGTAAGTCAGACTTATCACAGCTATCGAATGCCACAAAATTATATTCTGTTGACAAGGGAGATTACGCTGAACTTAATTGCGGAAATGGCAGTGGTAGTGGTTGGTTGGCAAATGACTATGACGGCACAGGGCCATACGTCCCAATCAATACATGCCTGCTTTCTGGCGGCTACTTATCAAAGGAGCTACGTGATCCGAGTGGATTGACTTCTTGTAGTGGAGTAGGGTGTTTTGCATATATGAAGTATAGCTGTGGGGCTGGTACATTTTATTTCGCCCATCTTGAGACGCTGCCGCAAACTAGCTCTGACGTTGATGGAACGTGTTCTGGTGCGGCCAGCTGGGATACGTCGTACGGTATGAACTATTACGTGAAGGTAAACTAATGAAGAATCAAGGGTTTACTATCGTTGAGTTGTTAATTGTCATCGTGGTGATCGCAATTTTAGCAAGTATCTCTATTGTTGCATACAATGGTATTCAAGATAGAGCGAATGACACGGCTGTACAGTCCGATTTATCGAATCTAGGTAAAAAAATGGCAGCACAAGCAGTTGTAAATGGTGTTGCAGTAGCTCCCACACAGGCAATGGGCCTGACTGTTAGCAAAGGCTCTTATAAAGTCGACCAAAATAATCTATATTATTGTCGCAACGAGTCGACAAACAGGTTTGCTCTTAGTGCACGCTCGAAATCCGGGCGGCAGTACAAATACGTCGATGGTGTCGTGTCGCAGCACGGCTCTACGTTATACGGCCAAACAACGTGTGACTTCTTAAGTGAAACGTGGTCAAACGGCGGCAGTCTTGGGTACGATAACGCAAGCTCAACCTGGGCTAGTTGGGCGAACTAGCGCTATGGCTATTCGTACGAATATGAATAAAGGTTTCACAATCGTAGAACTGTTGATAGTAATTGTGGTCATAGCTATATTGGCGGCAATTTCTGTTGTTGCGTATAACGGGATACAACAAAGAGCGCGCTACAGTGTTATGCAGCAAGATATAGCAACAATTAATAAAGCTCTGCAGCTGTATTACGCAGAAAACGGTCATTATCCCTATAGCGGCACCACAAGCTCAAATACAACGGCTGGTCCCATCAATACGTTGAATATTCCGGGGCTTGCCCCAACCTATATTTCAAGTATCCCGCGTATCCCCGATGATGGCATTGGTGGATACTATGCATACTGTTGGAGTGCATATGGTACTGCATATAAAATAATTCGTTTAGTGCCAACTGGGCCGCTCCCATCGGTGGAGCTGGCAAACGCTAATTTAGACTACAGACAAGACAGTAACGGTAATCGACGCGGCTGGGGGCTATGGTCTTCAAACGGAGCCGGACTATAACGCAGAGCCTTTTGCTGGCCACTTAGTTTGGGTTCAGAGTGTGAAATCGCTTTTGTGTTATACTTCGGCTATGACACCCGTAGGTACAGAAGTATATCCAAAAGGAAATATCATTTACATAGTATCCCATGGCAGGCCTGACGCACGTGATATAAAGCTCGCAATAGCAAAATTTCAAGAGGAAGTTAAAGCAATAGAGGCCAAAGGGCAGCGTCCGGTTTGTCTTGTTGATTTGAGCGATAATCAGGGGTACGACACCGAAGCACGTAAAGTAGCGACTGATTCTATGAAAAATGGCTCTGTCCCTACCGCGATAACCGGTATGAGTAAGAATGTAGCTCTTCAGACAGTGGTTAACTTTATGATTCGGCTGTCGGGACATAGCGACCAATATAAGTTTTTTCAGTCCAAAGAGAAAGCCGAAACATGGCTAAAGAGCATTAAGTAATACCTTCTCTTCATGTATAATTAGCACTCTTGACACATGAGTGCTAATTATTTACACTAGAAATAGTTTTGGCACTGTGCTGCGGGGAGTGCTAAAATAGATATAGATTAAAACTCTTATTTCTAGCTCATGAAAGGGGACTACTACAATGGGTAAAATTATTGGCATCGATCTTGGTACAACAAACAGCGCATTTGCTTATATGGTTGCAGGTAAGCCAGAAGTTATTGCTAATGCTGAAGGTAATCGAACAACGCCAAGTGTTGTAGCTATCAATAAAAAAGGTGAGCGTCTGGTTGGGCAAGTTGCTCAACGTCAACGTGTTACCAACGCTAAAGATACAATTTATGGCGTGAAGCGACTCATTGGTCGTAAGTTTACTGATGATGAAGTGCAAAAAGATCACGACATTATGCCATACGAAATTGTTAAAAAAGGCGATGGTGTAGCGGTAAAAATGGGTGGCAAGGACTACACTCCAGAAGAAGTTTCTGCAATGATCCTTACGAAAATCAAAGCAGACGCCGAAGCGTTCTTGGGTGAAAAGGTAACCGAAGCAGTTATTACTGTACCAGCTTACTTCGATGATTCTCAGCGCCAAGCAACGAAAGATGCTGGTAAAATTGCTGGACTTGAAGTGAAGCGTATTATTAACGAACCACCAGCAGCTGCCCGGGCATACGGACTTGAAAGCAAAAAAGATGAAAAAATTGCCGTGTTCGACCTTGGTGGTGGTACCTTCGATGTATCAATCCTAGAACTCGGTGACGGTGTATTTGAAGTGCGTTCTACTAACGGTGATACTCACCTGGGCGGTGAAGACTTCGACAACCGTATTGTTAACCACTTCCTTGAAGTGTTCAAAAAAGAAGAAGGCGTTGACCTTAAGAGCGATAAGGCTGCTATGCAGCGTCTTAAAGACGAAGCTGAAAAGGCTAAAAAGGAACTTTCAAGCACTTCGCAGTACGAGATTAATCTACCGTTCATTACGGCAGATGCTGATGGTCCGAAACATTTCGAATATACACTTTCGAAGAGCAAGCTTGAAGAGCTAGTAAAAGATTTGATTGACCGCTTAGCAGAGCCAGTAGAAAAAGCACTGAAAGATGCAGATGTAAAGGCTAGTGACATTGATGAAGTGGTGCTAGTAGGTGGTATGACCCGTATGCCTGCAGTGGTTGAAAAAGTAA
>JAAXIO010000023.1 GCA_012270305.1 Candidatus Saccharimonadota bacterium | reverse complement strand
TAGGCGAGCACGACATGCGAAATTACCACGCTGCTTTTGAGCGACTGGAGTTCAACAAAGCGATTGACGATGTGTGGTTAATGGTGCGTTCCTTGAATAAGTATATTGATGATGTGAAGCCGTGGGAGATCGCAAAACGAAAAGATTCCGACCCGGACGCTGAGCCGCATTTGTCGGAAGTACTGGGTCACTGTGTTGGTAACTTGCTGCAAATTGCTGATTTGCTCGTGCCATTCATGCCAACCACTTCAGGTGTCATACATACAACCTTCGAGTCTGGCGTAGTTGCGAGCGCACCGAATATACTATTTCCAAAAATGCAGCAGCACACAGGAAAGCCAACCGAAGTTCCAGCAAAGTAGCGTACGGCATGCTAATCGATACACACTGTCATATTCATGAGAATAATTACCCAGATGCCGATGGGGCACTCGAACGTGCCTTTGAAAATGGGGTAGAAAAGCTCATCTGTGTAGGTACGGATAATGGTACATCGCGTGAAGCGGCTGAATTTGCTTCTCGTCTTAAAAATGTCTACTTTTCAGTTGGTGCGCACCCTCATGATTCAAATGATGGATTTGACGTGGTTATGCTAATTGCGAAAGCAAACCCCGCTACGCTGGTGGCGATTGGCGAAATTGGGCTCGATTATTTTTATACTCATAGCCCGCGACAAACGCAAATTGCTGCATTTGAAGCGCAGCTACAGATTGCACTAGACGCTGGTTTACCGGTAATTTTTCACGTACGTGAGGCGTTTGAAGATTTTTGGCCAATCTTTCGTAACTTCACAGGGCTAACAGGAGTGCTTCATAGTTTTACCGACACGGCAGAAAACATGCAAAAAGCCGTTTCTGAAGGGCTTTATATTGGGGTAAATGGTATATCCACCTTTGCAAAAGACAAACTCTTAATGTGGCAGGCCATTCCTCTCGAAAAAATGCTCCTTGAAACAGATGCGCCGTTCTTGACTCCTGTCCCATATCGTGGTAAAGTAAATGAGCCAGCGTTTGTGAGGAATGTGGCCGAGTATCACGCTGCTATGCGTGGGGTAGAACTCGAACACCTCGCACGAGCTACATCAGCAAACGCCTCTACACTGTTCTCACTATAAATTACTGGGAACGTACATAAACACCAACACTCTATATTGTTAATCTGTTTGGAATAACAGGAGATATTACGCACGTGAGTGAACAACCAGCCCCCGTCTATACATTAGACGACTACCGTCAAGGCAGCCGGTTTGATGATAATACCCAGCTTGATTTTCGAGCGTCTAAGTTGGCGAGTTATGGGAGTGAAGAGCACCAGCAAACTCGAGAACGAGAAGCGGCTCGCCAGGCGGTGGTAGCCGCATCACTTAGTGAAACACTTCAAACAGTAAGTGAAATTGAGGCAACGGCTCAGCTGCTTAATAACTTAGCAGTAACACGTACCGCTGCAATTGAAGGTAAGATTGATATTGTACCGGCACGTAGTGTTCGATTTTTTGACATGTACCGCAAAGGGACTGACAGGGCGGCGTAATGAGCATGCTAAAAAAAGCAGTCACGCTTATAGTAGGTGATACAAATGATATCGCATACTTAAAAATGCCAAAACAGCCTGCTGTCAAAAAAGTGACTGAACGCCAGTTGATTCAGCGAGAGAGTGAAATTGGTCGCGAGTTGTTTGGTCCTATTCCAGCGGGGCACCACAGGGAATTTTTTTGCTTAGATGATAAAACGTGCATGTGGTATGAGCAGTACAAGGATGAGAAGGGTCAGCCAGTTACACACACTACTCGCTACGAAATTCAAGGCGATAAGGTACTAAAAGCACAAGATGGGGCAAAATATAGTTATTTAGAAGGTGCTGAGTTAAAAAATTTGCTCGAGGCTGTGGCGATTTATTACGAACGAGTGATGCGCTCGGTGTACGGCCGTGACCCGAACAGTGGTGAGCCTCTAAACGGCTGATATAATAGAAGGTAATGAGCCAACCAGTCTATTATCTTGATCATGCAGCCGCAACACCTATAGATGAGCGTGTACTTGCTGTTATGCAGCCGTATTTTTCTGAAAAATTTTATAATCCATCAAGTCCATACGCTCCTGCGGTTGCCATTCGCAAAGAATATGAGGATGCAAAACATATACTTGCTCAAACAATCGGTGCCAAGGGTGACGAGCTCGTTATTACAGCTGGCGCAACCGAGTCGATTAATCTAGCGGTTCATTCTGTTCAGGGGCATATTATCTCTAGCAGTATTGAGCATCATGCTGTTTTAAGAGCCGTTGAGTCTCGCGAGCATATTCTGGTTAATCCAAATAAAAAAGGCACAATTAGTGCTGACACCGTGAAGTTAGCGCTTCGGTCTGATACTGAGATGGTGAGCGTGCAGTTGGCAAATAATGAAATTGGAACCATCCAGCCTCTTCGGGATATCGCCGCCGTGGTATTAGCTGAACGTGCAAGAAGAGCGGAAGTAGGAGATAGTCGACCAATTTATCTTCACACCGACGCCTCTCAGGGGTTTGGTCAGATAGACGTGAATGTAGCGCGACTTGGCGTCGATATGCTCACGCTAAACTCTGGCAAGATATACGGCCCAAAACAAGTGGCATTACTGTGGTGTAAACCGGGGGTTCGACTTTCACCGCTGGTTCTTGGTGGTGGGCAAGAGCGTGGCCTACGAAGCGGCACCGAGAATGTAGCTGGTGTTATTGGCTTTGCTGAAGCGGCACGGCTTGCACATAAGCAGCGTAAATCTGAATCGGTTCGTTTGATGGAACTGCGTGACACAATGCAGCAAAAGTTAGTAGATACTTTTGGCGAAAAGATACTGCTCTCTGGAAATCAAAAAAAACGCTTGCCAGGCTCGCTACATATTTCTTTACCTGGAATTGATGGCGAGCGGCTGGTGTTTAGTCTTGAGACTGAAGGGGTATTTCTGGCTACGGGTAGTGCCTGCGCAGCAAATCAGGGAACGCGATCTCACGTGCTCACAGCCATTGGTATGAGTAATGCCGAAGCCGATGGTAGCCTGCGGATAACGTTAGGAAAATTATCAAGCGAGAAGTCGGTGGCTGAGGCTACTGAAATTATCATACGACACGTTAAAAAAGAGATGGAGCGCATGCATGCGTAACGCCCTCCTCGTTATTATTGGACTGCTGGTTATGGCTATTGTGCTTGTGAGCGTGTATCTTACACCGGATGATTTGAGGCAGTGTAGCGATGTATCGAACGTTGATAGCAGCTGCATGAAAGCCGATGCGATTGTTGTGATTAGTGGCGGAAACACGGCTACCCGTACCGATGAAGCGATTCGATTATATAACGCCGGCTGGGCAGACACACTAATTGTATCTGGAGCTGCTGCCGATACGAGTGGTCCGAGCAATGCAGAAGTGATGAAGCTTCAAGCTGTTGAGGCTGGAGTGCCCGAAGAGGCTATATTAGTAGAGTCGTTCGCACAAACTACAAAGCAAAATGCCGAGCGCACCAAAGAACTGTTAGTATCGGCAGCTGGTGCAGGTATGAACCGGGTCATTTTGGTCACTTCACCGTACCATCAACGACGTGCCAACCTAGAATTTACTGCCTTGGCCGGTGATGGGATTACTATCATTAACAGCCCTGCATCGAACGATCCTGACTGGTCGCCGCTGTGGTGGGTGACACCGCGCGGTTGGTGGTTGGCTATTGGTGAGTTGGTAAAAATTGGTGCGTTTTATGCGGGTGAGAGCCGATGAGTAATGTGTATGTAGGCATGAGTGGCGGCGTTGACTCGTCTCTCACTGCAGCGCTCTTGGTTGAAGCAGGGCACAAGGTAACGGGTGTGTACATGAAGAACTGGACACAAGATTTACCTGGTATGCGCTGTCCATGGGCAGATGATCTTGCCGACGCAAAGCGTGTAGCGGTGCATTTGGGGATTGATTTTACGGTATTCGATTTTGAAAAAGAGTATAAGCAAAATGTGGTTGATTATATGATTTCTGAATATACCGAGGGCCGTACACCAAATCCAGATATTATGTGTAATCAAGAAATTAAATTCAAATTATTCCTGGAGACAGCTTTAGCTGCAGGCGCTGAGTATGTTGCAACTGGGCACTATGCCCGTACAGAGAGCGGTAAATTGCTACTCGCCGAAGATGATAACAAAGATCAAACTTATTTTTTGTATCGAGTAACAAAACAGGCACTTGATAAAACCCTATTCCCACTCGGTAATTACACAAAGCCACAGGTACGTGAAATGGCAGAAGCTCGTGGCTTAATTACGGCGGCAAAGAAAGATTCTGTTGGTATTTGTTTTGTTGGGCAAATAGGTATGCGCGAATTTTTAAGTCAGTATATTACTGCTACACCGGGCGATGTAATCGATAAACAATCTGGTAATGCAATCGGACGGCATGATGGAGCAATATTCTATACCCTCGGGCAACGGCACGGATTGGCGATTGGTGGGGGCCTACCGTATTACGTAGTGGGCAAAGATATGCAGCGAAATATTGTGTATGTTTCACGTAACCTACAGGACGAAACTATGTGGCGTGAAAGTGTAGATCTTCAAAGTATTCATTGGATTAACCAACCAGTTGATGAACAGGCTGATATTATGGTGCGTGTCCGCCATCGAGCCCCACTTGTCCCGGCAAAACTTTACGGCAACACTGTTAGGTTCAACGAGGCTCAGCGGGCCTTGACTCCTGGCCAATCTGCAGTGTTGTACGTTGGCAATGAGTGCGTAGGTGGCGGTATAGTCGTATAGGTGCTGTAGCGCTTATGCTACTATGGGTGTATGCATAAGGGCATCAATGGCTTCACTATCGTTGAACTTTTAATTGTTATCGTCGTCATCGCAATACTCGCCGCTATCAGTGTGGTATCGTACAGCGGTATACAGGCAAGAGCTAGGGACGCTTCAACCGACCAAGCAATATCTTCAATGAAAAAAACACTTGAAATATATAAAGCTGACAATGGAATGTATCCGCAAGCGTGCGGATCGAACAACTCTGGTTGTAGTGTTACGGGCGTATATAATAACTTTCTCGTTCCTACGTATGCTACAAGCGCCCCGACTGATGCCGGCTTGTATCAGTACGTAAGAAATGGCAATGACTCATACGGTGTGTACTTGCTGTATAACGCAAAAGCTAGCTGTAAAACTGGCGTAAACGTTGTGAGCGGCTGGTGGGGATCTGGAGTTCCGATATGCTAAAAAACCACGCTTTTACTGTAGTTGAGTTGCTGATTGTTATCGCAGTGATTGGAATACTAGCTTCGATTACAATCGTGAGCTATAACGGCATACAAGATAGGGCCAGGGAGAATGCTGCCATTGCTGAGCTCAAGTCGGTATCTAATAAGCTTGAAACATACTATTCTGCAAATGCAGGGTATCCAGCAAACTTAGCGACTGTCGGAGTGGCGAATAGCGGCGGCAAGACATTTCAATATACTCGCAGCGGAACTGGCATTAATTCAACCTATGGTGTAACAGTTATGATTGATGGTTTGCAGCCACATAATTCTAATAGTGATGATCAAACACCGACAAAGGGTCCATACGATGGTCACTCGGGGGGTACTACATATTGTCCAGACGACGGACATGTGGCGATTAACGGCTACTTCTGTGACGGAAGCGTGAATTCAACTGCGAGTTTACATAGCGCTGCGATAAAATTGCTTTCAACTGATAGCGGTGTTCCGGCTGGTGCGCCCGGTGGGTACGTTAGCCGACAAACGAGCCGAGATAACTTAGGTTCTAATATATTCCCTGTATCTGCAGGCGAGGTGTACTGCACGTCTGGCTGGGCGGCAACGACGAGCTCTACGGTTACTCATTCAATCGGGCTAATGGTGATGGGCTCGAGTAATAGTTGGCTTCGCGGTGGGAGCGCACTCGCCCCAACCTCAACTTGGACCAAGCTATCGGGATGTATCACTATCCCTAGCGGCTTCACAACTGCGCGGCTATGGACCCAAAACGACGGTGGTAACGGCGGGACTGCATCCGCCGCATGGTACCAGACTGCTATAACGCTTAGGAAACAGTAGCCCGTGACTAAAGACGCAAGAGCATTTACAATCGTTGAACTACTGATTGTTATAGTGGTTATTGCAATTTTAGCGGCAATTTCAGTCGTGGCATATAACGGGATTCAATCAAGGGCTAAGAATGCTGCAACAAGACAAGCGGTTGCCCAAGTGGACAGACTAATTCAAGCGTACCACTCATTAAAAGGAAGCTACCCTTCAACTGGTGGGATGGGCAATGTATATACAGATGCTAACTGCGCAGGTGCTACAGATAGTGATGGTCAAAAAACCCAGAACTGGATACCCGATATCAGCGAGGTATCAAGTAGCCCACTGCCGCAAAGTGATTTTACTGGAGCTGGGATAAATGGATATGGCGGTTGTTATGTGTATGCGAGTGACGGCTCGTTTTATGTGCTTTCAGCGTGGAATAGTAAATATGGTGGACCTTCTACGGATGGACTCTATAGAAGACTGGGCTTTCGAGGCTCGGCATATTACGGTACAAACTATTACTTATGTAATAATACATCGGTTGGCGGTAATGCAAGCGGCTATAGTATAAATCAAGATATCTATAAGCATTCATATACCACATCAAACATCACGACAACGACGTCAACATCATGTGATGAATCTCCACCGAGCGGTGCATAGGCTAAAGTCATGACTCGCTCATTTATTTTTGTGAGACGAATGGGCATCGGTTTGCTATAATTAACAGATATGAACACCCAAGAAATTCGTAATGCCTATATAAAATTCTTCGAAGAACGTGGGCATGCTGTTATTGCACGGGCGCCACTTATTTTAACCGACGACCCAACAACGCTGTTTACTGGCAGTGGAATGCAGCCCATTATCCCTTACTTACTTGGACAGCCTCACCAAGAGGGTAACAAATTAGTTGATTCACAAACATGCTTACGTGCGCAGGATATTGAAGATATTGGCGACAATCGGCACACGACGTTTTTCGAAATGCTTGGTAACTGGAGTTTGGGCGACTACTTTAAGGAGCAGCAAATCCAGTGGATGTGGGAGTTTTTGACTGAGGTTGTTGAGCTCGACGTAAGTAAATTGTATGTGACATGTTATAGCGGCAACGAACAATTCGGAATTCCGAAAGATACTGAAGCGGCCGATGTATGGTCGGCATTATTCGCTCAAAAGGGTTTATCGAGCGGGCAAGCGGATCTTGGCTCTGAAGAAGCCGGCTACGCACGGGGAATGAAAGAGGGCGAGCGCATTTTCTACTATGACGGTAGTAAAAACTGGTGGAGCCGAAACGGCAATGAAGCTAACACACCAATTGGTGATCCGTGTGGCCCAGACAGTGAAATGTTCTATGAATTTGATATTCCACATAACCCGGAGTTCGGTGAGTATTGTCATCCTAACTGCGACTGTGGCCGGTTTATGGAAATTGGCAACAATGTGTTTATGGCCTATAAAAAAGTGGCCGAAGGGCAGTTTGAAAAACTCGAAAAACCAAATGTTGACCACGGTTCTGGCTTAGAGCGAATTGCTGCTGCGAAGCTGAACGATCCAGATGTATTCAAGATAAGCTTGATGTGGCCAATTATCGAAAAACTCCAAGTGCTAAGTAGCAAAGACTACGATAGTCATACTGAAAGTATGCGCGTAATCGCCGACCACCTACGAGCGGCCACGTTCATGGCAGTCGATGGTTGTGTGCCGAGTAACAAGCAGCAAGGCTATGTAATGCGCCGACTCTTGCGACGCGCTATTCGCTATAGCTTTGATTTGGGTATCGAGCAGAACTTTATGCAAGAAATTGTGCCAGTAATCGCTGATTTATACGTAGGCGACTTCCCGGAAGTAGCCGAAAAAAGAGATGACGTTGTAGCAGTGCTAGTGAAAGAAGAAAAAGCCTTTCGCCAGACGCTTCGTAAAGGACTGAGAGAGCTGCAGAAGTTCGCAGATTCGGGTATCGACGGCGCGAGTCTATTTACGCTGTATGATACATATGGATTTCCTGTAGAGTTATCAACCGAAGAAGCGGTGAAGCAGGGCTTTACACTGCCAAGCGATTGGCGTCAGCAGTTTGACGATAAGATGCAAGAACAACGAGCCCGATCCCAAACGGCGGCTAAGGGTACGTTTAAAGGTGGGTTGGGTGGCCAGACCTTACAACACAAGAAGTATCATACTGCGACACACCTAATGTATCAGGCACTGCGTGATGTATTGGGCGACCAAGTGGTGCAGCGTGGGAGTAAAATTAATGAAGCACGGCTACGCTTTGACTTCAGTCATGACTCTAAAGTTTCTCGAGAACAGCTTGATCAAGTTGAGGAAATAGTGAACCGTGAAATCGCGAAAGACTTACAAATTAGTTTTGCCGAATATCCAACTGAAGAAGCAACAGGGCCGCTTGGTGCGTTGGGTCAATTCGGTGATCGCTACGGCGATACCGTAAAAGTATATAGTATGAAAGACCAGCATGCACCAGAAAACGAACGGCCATTTAGTTTTGAGATTTGCGGCGGTCCGCATGTTGATCATACGCTGCAGCTAATTGAAGATGGTAAAAAATTCAAAATTACCAAAGAGGAAGCCTCAAGCGCGGGCGTTCGCCGTATTAAAGCAGTACTTGTTTAGCGTTAATCTCTTGTGATTTAACGGAGAGTAATCCGATGACTGTTGAGGCAACCGTTGCCGAATCAAGTTGTAGATGAGTTGTTGCTTCATGAGAACGCTCTACGGTGGTACCGCTACTTATTATAGAAACTAGACTGCCGTCATCATGAACTTCAAGCATTGTGTGCAGTTGGGATTCTTGCTCTAAAGTAGAGTCGACATAACCCATTGTGACAGAAATATCATAGGCGGATGCTCCGTTGGCATACTGATCAACCTTTAGTGTGAACGAGGGTTGAACGTCGCCATCATTTTCACCGCTCTGGTCTAGTGTAAGATGATATGTTTGTGATGATGAAAAGTCATCGGCTTTATCTTCTAAAAGAGCATTGAGTGATTGCTGAAAGAAAGGGGATCGTGGATTGATATCGTCTACTGTTTCACCATTTCTTCGTCGCTCATCCACATCTGATAGTTGATCAGGTGAAAGGACGATCGATGATAGCAATGTGCTTATTTCGCCTGGGGTGCAAGAACGACGACTCGAGTATTCTGAATTATCTATAAACTCCAAGGCATAGGGTTCATCAAGCGGCGCATCCGCAGGGCAGGTAATTGAAATTAAGCTGCCATTATCGCAGCCGATCTCAATCGCAAGCTGGTGCAATGATCCATGCGTGGCGGTATCCATGCCTCTGGAAATTTTTACTATCTCTGGGGTGCATCCGTATAGATCCAAATACTCTTTTACTTCTCGAGGATAGGCGTAGAAAATAGTTTGGGTTGGGTCGCTCAAATAGTAGCCATCGATTTCTTTTGCTGGCCGTGTTTTTGATTTTTCAAGAGTGGTGGTAAATTCTGCCATTACTTGGGGTAGGTCTGCAGCAAGCTCTAAAAGGGCAACATTAGATTGTTCATGGAAACTATCTGGTTGGGCAGTATCTGGCATTCTGCGCTGAAAGATTTCTTTCATATATTTCTATTTTAACATAAAAGCAGTGAAAAATCAATACATATCTATTGGCGATGACTTCGTGACTGGTATATAATGGAAACACTTATGGTATTTCAAAAATTTCGTGAATTTACGCAGGCGCGACAAGAATCAGATGACAAGCAGCATATTGTTGCACTTGATATTGGAACGGAGTTTGTAAAAGCGTTAATTGCCCGAATGGAAGATGACCAACTAAAAATTGTAGGTGTGGGTCGCAGGTGGCAAGATGTGAGTGATATGCATTCAGGTGCAATTGCTGATATTGCTGGTGTGGTGCAAAACTGTGAAGCTGCGCTAGGTGATGCGGAAGAGCAAGCAGGCTTACAGGCAAAGCGTGTGGTGATTGGAATCGCCGGCGAACTAGTAAAGGGCGTTACTAATACTATTCGCTACCGCCGTCCGCAGCCGGACCGTCCGCTGGATGTGTCTGAAATGGAATTCATCATTGAAAAAGTGCAAGAACGAGCCCAGGGCAAGGCGCAAAAACAGATTGCACTTGAAACTGGTAACGAAGAAGTTGAAGTAAAACTGGTAAATTCCGCTTTGGTTAGTATTCATATAGATGGCTACAAAGTGAGTAATCCTATTGGGTTTCAGGGTAAAGATGTTGCCGTGCAGATATACACTGCGTTTGCCCCAATGGTTCACATTGGAGCGTTGGAGCGCGTGGCAGATGAGTTAGCGCTTGAGTTGGTGGCGGTTGCGGCCGAGCCGTTTGCGGTAAGTCGCAGTGTGCTCGGGAACGACGCCTCGAGCAACTTTACCGCAGTGCTAGCTGATGTGGGGGGCGGTACGACCGATATTGCCGTAGTGAACGATGGCGGTGTTGAAGGAACTAGGATGTTCGGTATTGGTGGCCGTAGCTTCACTCGTACTATTGCGAGCGAGATGGATTTAACCTATAAAGATGCCGAAAAGCTCAAGATTAATCTTGGACATGAGCAAATTAAGCCAAGTATTAAAAAGCATGCCGAAACAGCCATCGATAAAACAATCGACGTATGGCTAGCTGGAGTTGAGCTTGCCTTGAGTGAGTTTGATTCAGTCGATCATCTCCCCAATAGAATACTGCTTTGTGGCGGTGGGTCGAGCCTTGAGAAGTTAGTAGAGGCGCTTGAGAGCAAAGAGTGGTACAAAGAACTACCGTTTACGAAGCGGCCGAGCGTGCATCATATTTCACCAAAAGAAGTAGTGGGTATTGAAGACGCGACAGGTAATGTGACTGACCATACCTTTATTACTGCTATGGGATTGCTACGAGTGGGCTATGATACAATGATGGGTAGTGCCGACGATGGTTCGATCAAAGAAAAATTAAACCGGATACTCCGTATATAACAGATGAACAAAGACGTTATCTACATTGATGTCGAAGATGACATTACTGCCATAATTTCGAAAGTAAAAGCTTCGAAGCAAAAGATTGTTGCATTGGTGCCGCCAAAGCGAATTGGTGTATTGCAGTCTGCTGTAAATTTACGCTTGCTCGAGCGTGCCGCACGGCAGAGCGAAAAACGATTAGTGCTTATTACGAATAACCATGCCCTTAGTAGCCTCGCTGCATCGGCTAAGTTGCCTGTTGCAAAAAACTTACAGTCGAAACCAGAAATTGCACCGATTGCGGCACTTGAAATCGACGATGAGAACGATGTGATAGATGGGAGTGCGCTGCCAATTGGAATCCACGAAAAAATTGCTAGTGATGAAGCGTCGCCTGTTGATGTGCCTAGTAGTGTTATTGCTGATTTAGCCGAGCCACCGAAAGATGGTGAACCGGTCAAGCCAGCGCGCACCAAGAAAAGCAAGACCTCAAAAGTACCAGACTTCAATACGTTCCGTAAGCGAATGATTCTGTTTATTGTTGCCGGGGTTGCACTTATTGCATTTTTAATCTGGGCTATTGTATTTGCGCCAAGGGCGACGGTACTCGTCTCAGCAAAGACGAACGATTCATCAGTCAATGTGCCGATTACTGTAAGTGATAGTGCGGCAACGGACGCTGCGAAAGCAACTGTAAAAGCCATAAAGGTTACGAAGTCTGAAGATCGACAAATCGAATTTCCTGCAACGGGCAGTAAAAACGTCGGCGATAAGGCGACAGGCGTGGTGACCTTTTCTACCAGCGATGCCGGCACGGCAATTAACGGAGTGACCATTCCTGCGGGTACGCGTTTAACGGCTGGTTCTGGTGTTGTATTCGTAACTGACGAAACTGTAACGCTAAGTATTTCAAATTACCAAGGAGAAAGTGTTAGCGTTACTGCCGCCGAACAGGGTGCAAAGTACAATGCCGCCAGTGGAAGTTTGTCTGGTGCGCCAAATAATGTTTCTGCTACGCTTGATGATCCTACTTCTGGTGGTACGGATAAGATTGCGAAGGTGGTTACCGCTGGTGACGTGCAGAAGGCCAAAGAGGGCCTTGTAGAAGACGAGAATAAGAGCATGGAGGATGAGTTAAAATCTTCACTAAAAGGCGCGAAGTATATTGAAGGCAGCTTTGGAGTTAGCTACAGTGCGGTTACTACTGCACCGGATGTTGGTGCTGAAGCACCTGACGGAGTGTCGACGTTAAGTGCGAAGGTGACATATAGCCTATACGGCGTAAGTGCGGCAGAGATCGGTACGTTCCTAGACGCATACCTCAAGGAAGAACTGCAAGACAGTGATAATCAGTTCGTATATAACAACGGAAAAGATGAAGCTGAGTTTCAGGATATTACCAACACTGATAAGGGTGCATCGTTGACGTTAGTGGCTACAGCGAAAGTCGGGCCTCGGCTGAGTGAAGACCAAATCCGAAAACAGGCGCTCGGAAAGAAGGGTGGAGATATTCAAGAAGCCCTGCAGACAATTCGTGGCGTAGAGGATGTAGATGTCAGCTACTTCCCATTCTGGGTCAGTTCGGTGCCGAACGACGAGAAAAAGGTAACGGTTCGTTTCGACGTTAATGGCAAAAAGTAAACAGCTGCTGGGGCTTGATATCGGAACCGCACGTATTGGCGTGGCTATAGCCGACACTGCTGTACGGATTGCGATTCCGCAAGAGCATATTCCCGTTGATGGGAGTGAGGTAGCAGCTATAGCCGAGCAGGTTATTGCTAATAGGATTGATACAGTTGTGATTGGCTATCCCCGAAATCAATCTGGTGAAGCAACCGAGCAGACTGCAGTGACTGAATTGTTTGCAAAAAAACTTGAAGATATCGATGCAACAATAGTGTTTCAAGATGAATCACTGACGAGTGTGATCGCCGAGCAGCGACTCTCGAGCCGGCGCAAGGTATATGAAAAAGGTGAGATTGACAGCGAAGCTGCGGCGATAATCTTACAAGACTATATGGAGCAACGACTATGAATGATATTAAATCACCGCGCTCTCAGCGTAATGATCGGCCGGTATTTCAGCGACCAACGCCACGTGAAGTGACTTACGCAAATCAACCTGCGCAACCTGAAGTGCGGCAACAACCGTCGTCAGGTGTCACGGTGAACACACCTTCCGAATCACCGTCTATTCCCCCGCCGAGCACCAATGCGGTCCGACCACGTTCACTCTCGGACGAGGCTGGGTCACTGTCGGTAAAAACACCGAAGAAATCGAAATGGCTAAAGCGCTTATTCGGTGTGGCGATCGCACTTTTTGTAACGGCGCTGCTCCTGATTGCTGGGGTATATATTTGGTATAGCCAAAACTTACACGCAGTGCAGCCGGATAGTGACGAGAAAGTGAAAATCACAATCGACGCCGGAACTGGACCTGAACAAATTGCCGGCTTGCTAAAGACGAATGATCTTATTCGAAGTGAGACAGCGTTTGGTTGGTATGTGCGGATTGCTGGGCAAGCCGGTGCCCTGCAGGCTGGCTCGTACCGACTGGGTAAAAATGAAGACGTCCCAACTATCGTGAAGCACCTTACCTCTGGTACAACTGACACATTCTCAATCACCTTCCTACCCGGTGGGACATTAGCTGAGCATCGTCAGGTATTGCTTGACGCTGGCTATAGTGAAACCGCAGTTGACGCAGCATTATCCGCTGAGTACGACAGTCCGTTGTTTGCAGGCAAGCCAGATTCGGCTGATTTTGAAGGCTACATTTACGGAGAAAGCTACAACTTTAGCGCCAACGCTACTCCTGAAGAAATTTTGGACTATATATTTGAGTACTATGCAGGCGTAGTTGAGGAGCAAAACCTCGTAGAGTTATACAAACAAAGAGGTTTTACGCTATATGAAGGTATTACTTTAGCTTCCATTATTCAACGCGAGGTAGCTACTGCAGAGGATGCAGCACAGGTATCGCAAGTGTTTCAGTCTCGATTGGATATCGATATGGAGCTCGGCTCTGATGTGACGTATCAGTATATTGCTGACAAAACCGGCCAGCCGCGTAGTGTTGACCTAGATTCACCGTATAATACGCGTCGCTATCCTGGCTTGCCGCCAGGCCCAATTGCAACACCGGGCTTAGCGTCACTTATCGCTGTTGCAAAGCCAGCAGAGGGTGACTTTTTGTACTTCTTGAGTGGCGACGACGATAAAACCTACTTTAGTCGCACACTGGAAGGCCATGAAAAGAACATTCGTGACCGTTGTGAGAAAAAGTGTCAAATCATATAGTTGACATATCTTAAAAAGTGTATATTAAAAAATCTATTGACACCTAATGCAAGCATTGTTATTATAAAACAAGCACATTTACGGGATTTCAGCATCACTAAAGGTAGTCTCATAAAGTTATCTTCTGCGAGTGGAATGTCGTAGCCCCTAGTAAATGAGCGTTACCCGGAACTGTCGTTACGGACACGGAACTCAGAGAACAACTACTATTAACTAATATTAGGTCGATCGAAAGTGTCCCGTTCTACTGCGAGAAGAAAGACAAAGTACTGGTAATCGCCCTTGGAGTAATCCGAGTGGCAGGAGAACGATAATTCGTAATCATACTGATTCAAGTGGAAGCTTGGTATCATCCACCACTGCGTTGCCTCGGCAAGCACAAACACACAAACGGGTTGGCAAACACAATTCAACACCGTCTGCTGGTAAAATCGCAACCTATGCGAGTGCTTTCCTGCTTCTTATTGCCGTTGTTGCTATCGGATACCAATCACCTCAACGGGTGAGTAGCCAGGTAGCGGTAACGAACCAACAAACTGATTCATCAAGCGACAGTGTTGCACCGTCGGTTGATGAGCTTGTGGCAACTGGTGTTGCAGCCGATTTAGCTTCGCGTGCTAATTTACCGATCGCTACTAATATTGCAAACGCCTCAATTTCACTCACTGCAAAAAGCGAGTTGGCCCAAACTGACACCTCGGCTATTACTAAGCCGCAAATTATTGAACCAAATAGTACACGCACAGAGACTATTACCTATACGGCTGTAAATGGCGACACGGTACCAGCGATTGCTGCAAAATATGACTTGTCTGCCGATACGGTACGATGGGCAAACAATATTAATGGTGATGCTGTTGAACCCGGACGAAAAATTAAGATTCTGCCACAAAGTGGTGTATTGTACAAAGTTGAATCTGGTGACACAGTTGCCTCGATTGCTACCAAATACAATGCTGATGCAGCTCGTATTACACTAGTGAACGACCTAGATTTAGGTGGACTAACCCCAGGTAAACAAATTCTTATACCAGATGGAGTAAAGCCCCCCCCGGCACCTGTTGTGGCCGCCGCCCCGTCTAATACCTCTCAAAGATATGGTGGTTCAACTGGTTCTCGTTTGAATACAAACGTGTATGCAACCGCTGGT
>JAAXIO010000003.1 GCA_012270305.1 Candidatus Saccharimonadota bacterium | reverse complement strand
CAAACAATTTCCAGCTAAAGAAACATGGCTTCTAGCGCTCTTCGTATTGATTGGGTTGCCAGTCAAGAACGCGTTCCTGCCACTGGCGGTAGGCTTCTTTGTATGGACTATAGCGTTAGTTCTATTTACACGATATGAGCTATCGCAGCCGTTCAGTCGGCTACTGCACCGGTTTTACGCAGGCACGAAAGTACTTTCAAAAAACGCGAAAATAACTCTCATTATATTTGGCATGCTCGGTATTTTCTTTTCTGCCCATTATGTAACAAACTTTATAAGCTACGGCACTCCATTCCCGAAATGTGATGATGTATTCTCTAAACAAGCATGTACTGCATACGGGCCATGGAATAGAAACCAACAACTCGCACAAAACCTTGATTCAAACTTTCAGCCAAAATCAATACCACTCTATATTACTCGTGACTGGCTACCAGGCATGGCTCAGCGACTCACGTTTGCTGTAGCCGGCAAGTCAAACAGTTTCCAAACGAAGCAACCTTTTTTACTTGTTCTCAATGGATTTATTATCTTGTCCATAATAGGTGCTCTATTTCTTGGCTACCAACTGTTAGTCAATCGCAGGATATCTATGCTCTTACCACTAACAGTTCTTCTCACTACGTTATACTGTGGTATTCTTATCTATCAATTATATGGCTCGTACTCAAAAACAGGCGTGCCCGTTGCGATTAATGGACGCTACTTACTACCATTACTTCCACTCGCCGGTGCGGTATTGATTCAAGCTTTTAGTCTCAGTTTTCGCCGTGTACCTACATATATTAAGTCAATTACCGCTATCACGATTCTCTTATTTTTTAGCGTGATTGGCTCCGGCTGGGCTACATATATTATCTCAGCGGAAGCACATTGGTTCTGGCCTGGGCTTGCACAGTCTACCCACCAAATTCTACAAACATTGCTCGATACAGTAACAATTCAATTAAAAAATTAGTCGCGCTTCAGCATAACGGTAAATGCCTCAGACGGGATATCAACTTTACCGAACCGCTTCATGCGCTTTTTACCTTTGGCTTGTTTTGCGAGAACTTTCTTCTTGCGAGAAACGTCGCCCCCATATAGGCCAGTGGTAACATCTTTACGATAGGCACTCACATCTTCACGAGCGATAAACTTCCCACCTATTGCGGCTTGCAAACTTACCTGAAAGTTTTGGCGCGGAATAACTTCTTTGAGCTTTTTAACTGTCTCGCGGCCTAAGCTTACGCTTTCAGAGCGGTGAGCCATCACACTTAGTGCATCAACAATTTCACCTGCAACATAAAAATCAACCTTCACTAAATCTTCTGCGCGATACCCACTAAGTTCATAGTTAAAGCTCCCGTAGCCGCTCGTAACAGATTTCAGTTGGTCATAGAAGTCAGTAAGTAAGTTAGCTAGGGGCGCATCAAAACTAATCAGGGCACGTTCATCTATGTAACTTAAGTTCTTCTGGAGTCCACGTTTCGATACGATCAACTGAATCACTGCCCCAATATATTCCGTTGGCACCACAATTTCCCCCTTAATCCAGGGTTCACGAATCTCAGTAATTTTTGTCACGAGCGGTAAATCAGAAGCAGATTTTATACTCAGCTCTTCGTCATCCGTCATGGTTATTTGATAGTCAGTACTAGGGTTCGTTACCACTAAATCAAGATCATACTCGCGTTCAAGACGTTCACGAATAATATCCATATGAAGCAAGCCTAAGAATCCAATGCGAACACCAAAGCCTAACACAGGTGAGTTTTCTGGTTCGAATTGCAAAGCAGAGTCGCTCATAGCCAGTTTTTCTATGGCGTCTTTTAAGTCGTTATAGTCTTCATTCGAAACGGGAAAAAACCCAGCATAGACAAATGGACGAACATTTTGATAACCCGGCAACGGTGAATCAGAGTGGTGTCGCTTAACAGTAATAGTATCGCCAACTTTAGCGTCTCGAGTCGTTTTTAAGTTGGTAACAATATAACCAATTTCACCAGTAGCCAGTGAGTTGGTAGACTTCATGGTTGGCTGGAGTGCACCTACTTCAAGTGCCAAACCATGAGCTCCGGTTGCTAGCATCTCTATAGTGTCACCTTTTTTGATTGAGCCATCTACTGTTCGTGTGTACAATATAACGCCACGGTAATCATCGTAGTAACTATCGAAAATCAGCGCTCGCGTGGCTTCGTCACTATTGCCACTCGGCGGGGCTACTTTATCTACTACAGCAGATAGCACTTCAGGCACCCCATCACCAGTCTTTGCACTAATTTTTAAAATATCAGATTCTTCACAGCCAAGTAAATTAATCACTTGAGCGCTCACTCGCGGCACATCTGCAGCCGGCAAGTCTACTTTATTAAGTACCGGAATAATTGTTAGGTCTGCTTCCATTGCAAGATAGACATTAGCAAGTGTCTGAGCCTGAATACCTTGGCTCGCGTCGACTACTAGAATGGCACCCTCACATGCTTCAAGGCTTCTGCTCACCTCATAACTAAAGTCAACATGCCCGGGCGTATCAATAAGATTTAGTTGATATTCACCATGCTGCATTCGCACCGGAGCTAACTTAATCGTAATCCCCTTTTCACGCTCCAAATCCATGCTATCCAGGAGCTGGCTTTTCATGTCCCTTTTATTCACAGTACCGGTTATTTCAAGTAGCCTGTCAGCAAGCGTTGACTTACCGTGATCGATGTGGGCAATGATGCAAAAATTTCTGATATTGTTCTTCGTCATACTTTTACGCCTCCGGAAATAAATCTCACAGCCATTGCAATAATTGGCTTTGCTTCTTTTAACTGTAACACCCTGCTAAATAGCAAATAGGCAGCTAGGCTCACGCTTGCAATAAATGCAAATTTCGGAAATGCTACATAAAAACTTGAATTAGCACCAACCTGAAATGGAATAAGGACGACTAACGCATACGTTACAACCGACATTAAACCTGTCGCGAAAATCATGCGCCACACACCGCTCCAAAACTCTGCATTAAACAACCCGTTCAACCGTATCGACATAACGGCGAACAGAATGACCACTTCAACTGCAGCCATGATTGACTGGGCTAGCGCCAAGCCATACGCACCCATATCTAGTACTGATGTAAACCAAATAGCAAGCACTATATTAAGACCAATGGCAAAGAACGAAATATAGAGTGGTGTTTTGGTATCTTGCTGAGCATAAAAGCTGCGTGCAGCAATATAGTATACCGAACGGAAAAATATAATACTCGCAAGTGCCCCTAGCAACCCAGCCATCAACACGTCGCCCTCATTCTTAATAAACCCAATCACGTAGCCACGCGTAAAGAAAGTGATCGCGGCTACTGGCATGCTCAGCCAAATAATGACGCGAAGCACCGATCG
>JAAXIO010000024.1 GCA_012270305.1 Candidatus Saccharimonadota bacterium | reverse complement strand
CTGTCAACTCTTGACGTCAAAACTACCTACTTGACTTTTTTAAACATAAGGTGTATAGTAATAAAGTATAAGCACATCGCTTTTATTAATCCCTAATGCGCCACATAAGCCGCAAAGGAACACCACATCTATGAGTCACGAGCAGTTCCCAAACTCAGACAGTCAACAAAAAGGTCGCCACGCAGGTGATTTACCGAAAGAATTGGGGAGGGAGCGTCCGGTACGTGAATACCGCGAGACTCCACTGGAAGAAGCGAGCAAATATCTTGAAGCCCCAGATACTATCGACCAAGGGTTTCAACATCATCCTTTGAGCCCTGAAGAGCAGAAGGCTATTGATAAAGTCCGCAAAAAGCAAGCCAAAAAAGAGAAGTTACCGGCTAAACGGAAGCGTACTCTCATGGTAGTTGGCGCGTCGGCAGCTACATCAGTGATTGCAGGAATTGGCAGTAGCATTGCCATGAGTTCCAACAATGCAACTCCTGAATTCGAGCGCGAACCTTCAGTAAGCGCACCCGTGGTACCTGGAGAGAACGAATCTGCCCTCGAAGTAGAACCGAATACGGTTCAGCTTGAGACACCACTATATGAATTTGTAGATTTCAGCTACGAAGAGGCTAAAGCCGGTAGGCCGTTAGATGCCGAACAATTAAGTATCTGGAGCTCGGGTACAGAAGAGCAGCGTAACGAAGTTGCAATTTCTGCGCTCGCCATACCCACATCATATGCCATGTACGATTTGTATCGTGACGCCAATGCGGACATCTCCTACATAACCTCAGACCCTGAAGTTCGCTCAATTTTACAGTATGCAATCGATCAGCTACCGAGTGATGACCCAACGGTGAATATGTTTGAGCTATGTGATCCTAGCGAATACACTGGCGGTGAAGATGATGGAATTTACAAAGTTTGCGACCCAGGAACGTTCAGCAAACCAGCAAGCTATATCCCCGATGCTGATGGCAAGGTAAACTTACACATTGTTGAGCAAACACAAGCAAACTACGTAGAGCAGGATCCACGATACGGGCTTCAGTATGGCGCCCCATTGGTACCAGTACTAAACAGTCAAGGTATACTTGAGTGGCAGTCGACAAACTAGTATAAGCATAAACACTACTTGTACATATAAATAAGCTGTAGGATAATCGTTGCATATAGCATGCAACGATTATTTTTTGTTACCACACCCTTAGCTCAACGCGTGATGTTATTAGGGTTTGCTCTTATTATCGCCGTGCTCTTTGGCACAACAATGCGGACCGATACCGCATCGGCTGCATACTTAGACGAATACTGTAGTTTTGAACTATCTACGGATGCGAACTCTATCACTGCAGAATGTACCGATGATGAGGGAAATGGTACGATTGACGGCGCGACATTTACATCGGTTAATGAAGTCTATGTGTTGGTTCAATCCGGCGAAAGCCAGGTGCGTTGCACGCGAGCGACGAACAACAGCGAATGTCCGCCGACCGATGAGAGTAAGTCACTTTCCTGTAAGTCTACAATTACATTAGACAAACAAACTAACGCCATTGGATATGTTGATGGTGAATATCTTACCAAGGAGCGTGGAGGCGGCGGCAGTGTAGTTGTTAACTCAAAATGTAGCCCACTATTATCCGATGGTACGTACAAGAAAAAAGACCAAGCGATAACAATCAGCATATCTCGTTATCGTTTAGAGCAAATTAAAACAAAAACCAACAATGCATTGATTAGTAGTTTTAAAGATAGATTCGAATCGCAGTGTGAGAGCGAAGTTGAGGGTGTACCTGCGCAAGGTGGTCAACGAGAGACCGCATATAATGATTGCATCGCGCGCTATCGAAAAGCAATAACCACCTGTAACGGTGCAGCATTAGCTACTTTTCAGCTAAACGAATTCTTTGATACAAATGAAAGCAAAGAGAATTATAAAAAACTACTAAAAAATTGCTTCGAAGATGAAGCGTTTAATGTATTCTCTCAAAACCTAAAAAATAGCGCCGCCAATGCCGCGGTTGCAGCTATCGGCAAAACCGAATCTGAAAACCCAAGTTTAGAAGCAGACTATCCAGGTGCAACAGGCAATAATGCAACCGATGAAAATACCTCTTGCGCCATCGACGGCATAGGCTGGATGATATGCCCAGTGATGAACTTTTTAGCGGATGCAAACGAAAAAGCGTTTGGATTCTTACAGAACCTGCTCGAAATCCGACCGTCACTTGTTCAAGATGAAGCTACGGTAGATGCATGGTCACGCTTTAGGGATTTGGCGAATATCGCGTTTGTCATTGCATTCTTAATAATCATTTATTCACAAATTACTAGTGTAGGTATTAGTAACTACGGTATTAAAAAACTGCTTCCAAAAATTGCCGCTTCAGCTATTCTGGTGAATCTTTCGCTATTCATATGCCAGGTTTTGGTAGATGTAAGTAACATCGCTGGCGCAAGTTTATATTCGTTCATCGAAAATATCGCTCCGGTAACATCCGCGACGGCCGATGATAGCTCCTGGACTAATGTTATGACCGGACTACTTGCGGCTGGCGTTACCGTGCTTCTTATCGCCGCCATAGTGCTCGCTCCGACTGTACTCTTGGCCCTAGGATTAATTCTATTGATACTTGTGGCACGCCAAGCATTTATTCTTATACTCGTAGTTATTGCGCCACTTGCATTTGTGGCGTACTTACTACCAAATACCGAGCAATGGTTTAAGAAATGGTGGAAAGCCTTAAGCGCAATGCTACTAGTGTATCCAATCATCGCTGTTGTATTTGGGGCTAGTACTTTAGCATCTAACATATTAATGCGTATCGCCGATGGTACTAGTGGAGAAGAAGACAGCCAACTGCTCGCAATCGTAGCGCTTGGCGTTATGGCAATTCCACTATTTGCTGTGCCAACCTTACTAAAAGGTGCCATGGCTGGGGCAGGAAGTATTGGCGCGAGGTTGCAGGGCATGGCCGATAAGTCACAGAGCCGTGCATCTGCTAAGGGAAAGGCTCGCTTTAATGAAAGTGCAGCGGGTCAGTATATGCAATACAGGCAGCAACGAAAGGCAACCAACCGAGCGTTATCTAGAGGTGGCCAAAAGACAGGTAGTAACAAAAACCCCTTAAATTGGAGAAGAAATGCAACTGCTGCCGTTATGGGCAGAGTTAATAACAGTTCACTGAGTGGCGGCTTTGGAGATAGGCTTGCTGCGGCAGGCACAGCACTGGCGGACAAAGAGTGGGACGAAGAAGTTGGGCGCCAAAAAACATCCATGTCCAGCATGTCCAATGAAAAACTTCTTGAGGTCATGGCTGATAAATCAGCCAGTCATGAACGGAGAGCTGCCGCTGCAGGTATGGTTATGTCTAGAGGGCACCGAGGATCACATTTGAAAGCGCTCGAAATAGCCCACAGTGGGCGAGGCGGGGACGATGCAGAAGCTATGCATGGCATTCAAAAACAAATGGCACATGATATGAAAGATAGCCCATTTGCACTAGGTGACCAATCGGCCGGTGCTCTTCAGACAGGAGACTACGGCAGTAAAGACTCAAGTGGCACTGTCGCTCACATGTCGCCTCGAGAAGAGTTAAAAAAACGCGTAGGCACTAAATTATCTGCAAAGGGTGTTGCAAGCATGAACCCTGATGAGCTTAAATCTATACACAAGATGGCGAGAAATGGCGAACTGTCTGCATCCGAGCTCACCAATCTACAGGCGAAAATCACAGAAATGCGCACCGATCCACAATATATGGGATCCGAGAAGCCGGAAGCAACTCTACTTTACGATGAATTACTCTCCGGAACTTATGCAACCAATGGGGGCGGAACCAGTAGCGCACACTATAACGACGATACCGTGTTTTAAGATGTAGAGTGCTATAATTTTACTAATGGCAGTCTACAAAGTACCCCAAGATGTTGAAGCCGACGATAAGCTGATCGGGCCATTTAGTTTTCGGCAGTTTATTTATTTGATTATTGTTGCTGCGGCGGGTTTTTTAGGCTGGGTGCTATACCAACTATTCATACCATTAGTCATTATCGTTATCCCGGTAATGCTACTGTTCGGAGCACTGGCGCTACCGCTCCGTAAAGACCAGCCGATGGAAACGTACCTGGCGGCAATTATTTCGTTTTACCTAAAACCGCGCCGCCGAATGTGGAGCCCAGACGGCGCGCAGACACTGGTTGAAATAACTGCACCAAAAGTGGTGGAAGTGCAGCGAACTAAAGAACTATCCGAGGATGAAGCCGAACGGCGCCTAAGCTACTTGGCGCAAATTGTAGATAGTCGAGGCTGGGCCGTGCGCGGTGTACAAGGCCAAATGCCCCAGGTTGATAGCTCCATCAGTAGCGACGTGTTCTATGATGCCCAGTCGGCCCCCGATATGCTCGACGAATCCACGGGTGTAGGCCACGAGCTTGAAACGCGCCTAGACCAAACCAACAACCAACGACACCAAGCAATGTTGGAACAATTTAGGGCACAGTCAGCAAACTTCAGCAACGCGCCCAATCCAGCACCTGCCACCCAGCAACCAGCACAAAACGCAGCGAATAATTCAGCTGCACAAATTACCAACCCGTACGCATCAATTCCTACGCCAACAGCACCAACAACTTCAGACGATCCGAAAGTCTCGTTCAATCCATATCCAACCATGCACCAATCTGTAATAGCACCACCATCTCAGCAGCCAACGCAGTCTAGTCCACAGCCAGAACCTGAAAAGCCTAGCGAAAAGCAGCTGTCGCCTGATATAATTAACCTTGCAAACAATCCCGACTTATCGGTGGAGACAATCGCAAGGGAAGCGAACCGCATTAGGCAACGTGAAGAATTGTCTGAGCAAGAAGTGGTTATCTCACTCCACTAGACAAAGCCGGCGTAACGAGTGGGAACGAACGTAATCTCTTAATGCCACCAAATCAACCGAACATGCCGCCGCAAAACACCGGGCCAGTAGCTGATCCGAATGCTTTTGCGATGCCCGGCGCGCCACAACAAGCGACACCTGCTCAAATGCAACCACCTACACAGCCACAGCAGCCACCCATTGCTCCACAGGCCGCTCCTTTGGGTGCTCAGCCTGCTCAAGGCTCTCAACCTGCTCAGCAAAAACCACCGGCCAACCCAAATACTACACAGAACACTCTGCAGGTGGCCGAAATACGTGAAAATATGGCCGTTATGCGCGATGGTAGCTTTCGTGCAGTTATTGCCTGTAAGTCTATTAACTTCGACTTAATGAGCGGCCGCGAGCGTGAAGGCGTGGAATACAGCTACCAAAACTTTCTTAATTCACTATATTTCCCAGTACAAATCTTTATTCGCTCGCAGCGCGTTGACATTGGCCCTTATATTGATAGGCTGATGGGAATTCGCCGTAATCAAGATAACATGCTTTTGGGTGTGTTAATGGATGACTACATCGACTTCATTGATGCGCTCAGCCAAGAAGCAAATATTATGGATAAAAGTTTCTTTATTATTGTTCCGTACTTCCCGGTAGGCGACATATCGGACGTAAAAAACCAAACCAAAGGCTTTTTTAGCAAACTATTCGCCAAGCAAAATACAGATACGATAAAGATAGACGAAGCTACCTACAATAAAGCAAAAGAAGAGATTAAAAACCGCGTAGATGCTGTAATGAGCGGCTTGTTCCAAATGGGAGTAAAAAGCGTGCAGTTAAACACCAAAGAACTAGGTGAGCTATACTACAATATCTACAACCCCGATACGGCCGTGCGTCAGCCACTGGGTGACTTTGATTCCGTAACCAGTACGTACGTTACAAAGGGCGACGGTGCAGCTGATCGTCCGAACTTACGAGGAGGAGCCTAAAATGGCAAAAAAACCCGACCCACTTGATATTGCAGCTCAGCAACGAGCTCGCGAACAACAAGAGGTAGAGCAGGCCTTCTTAAAAGGCGTGACTACGCTCCGAGACTTAATTGCTCCAAGTAGTATCGAAATCCACTCGGGCCATTTTAGACTGGGTACAAAATATGGCCGAACGTTGTACGTATACGGCTACCCGCGTCAAATCTATACTGGCTGGCTTTCGAGCATTATTAATATCGATGAAGTGCTCGATATTTCCATGTTTGTATACCCAGTTGAAAGCCAGGTAGTACTAAACAATCTACGTAAGAAGGTAACACAGCTTGAAGCCAGCATGTCGTATAACGCAGACAAGGGTAAGACGCGTGATCCGGGGCTTGAAGCCGCCATTCAAGATGCAGAAGAGTTACGTGACCAGCTACAAGTTGGCTCGGAACGGTTCTTTCGGTACGGGCTTTACATCACTCTATACGCCGATAGCTTAGACGAACTTAGCTTCGTGCAGCATAAAATTGAAACTATCTTCGGACAACAGTTAGTGTTTAGCAAGGTTGCCAGCAGCCAACAAGAGCAGGGCTTAAACTCAACCGTACCGCAAATGCTTGACCAGCTGCAGATTCGCCGCAACATGAACACCGGCGCAATTAGCACAAGCTTCCCATTCACTTCCGCCGACCTCACCGATAATAAAGGTATTCTGTACGGTATTAATATGCATAATAATGGGCTAGTTATTTTTGATCGCTTTAGCCTTGAAAATGCCAATATGGTGGTGTTTGCAAAGTCGGGTGCTGGTAAGTCGTTTACCGTTAAGCTCGAAGCAGTACGTAGTATGATGACCGGTGCTGATATTCTCATTATCGACCCAGAAAACGAATACCAAAAGCTTGCCGATGCAGTGGGGGGAAGCTATATTCGCCTGAGCCTTAATTCAGATACACGCATTAATCCGTTTGATCTACCGCGCGTGATCGACACCGAAGAAGCAGATGACGCGCTGCGAGCCAACCTCGTAACGCTTCACGGACTATTCCGTTTAATGCTAGGCGGCTCACAAACCGCCGCCAATGGGCAAATTATGAGTGGTCTTACGCCAGCAGAAGCTGCCGACCTGGATCAGGGGTTAATCGATACCTATGCGCGCGCAGGTATTACCAGCGACCCGCTAACTCATAACTCAACTCCACCAACTATTAGCGACCTATACGACACTATGCTACATATGGGTGGCACAGGGCCGCAACTGGCCCAACGGCTACGTAAGTATACTACTGGAACATTCGCAGGTATCTTTAGCCAGCAGTCAAATATTGACATTAACAACAATATGGTGGTGTTTAATATTCGCGACCTTGAAGATGAACTTCGCCCCGTAGCTATGTACATTGTACTGAGCCATATATGGAATATTACTCGTACCGATCAGCGTAAACGTATGTTGATTGTTGATGAGGCGTGGCAACTGATGAAGTATGACGATTCAGCCAACTTCCTATTTAGCCTGGCAAAGCGAGCTCGAAAGTATCAACTAGGACTCACTACTATTACACAAGACGTGGAAGACTTTATGGGAAGCCAGATGGGCCGAGCGATTGTTGCCAACAGCTCTATGCAGCTTCTTCTAAAACAATCATCGAGTGCCGTTGATGTATTAGCCGATGTATTCAAGCTAACCGAAGAGGAACGAAAACGTTTAGCGAACTTCCCAGTGGGTCAAGGGTTGTTCTTTGCTGGGCAAAACCACGTGCATATTCAAATTGTAGCGAGTCAAACTGAGCAAAAGCTTGTTACCACCGGCAAAGGAGCAGCCGGCACCGCGCAAGAACAAACACCGCAAGCACCAGCCAGCGCCACACAGCCAGGTTATATGAACCCTGGTGAGTACAGTGTATAATTGATATGAATCCCTAGTGTGAGGGGTAGAGGATGCCAACACTAAAAGAACTCGAAAATACCGACGAGCTATATAACCCGCAGAATGAACGGGCTGCTTCGCTTGCCAAACAAGAACAACAAACCGGCGAAGATGCCGGCGTCAATGCTGGTATTGATCAATTAGAGTCGTATGCAAACGACCCGAATAACGCTACCAAAAATATCGACGCCGCTAATCAAGCCGAGCAGGCTAAGCAAGGGCTCTATACCGGCACAGGCGGTGGCACTAAAACCCGCAAGCTAACCCTTAAAGAGAACATCAAAAAGAAGGGTCCACTCGGTGGCATTATTGGGTTTATCGTTGGCGTACCAACGCTTATTTCTATTTTTCTATCACCAGCTCTCGTTATTCAGCAGTTTACCGAATCACTCACCGATGAATTTAATGATCAACTGGCGGCAGTAGACGCTAGATCCGCCGCATTCCTAAAAACTAAATATAAAGATAAGCTAACAAGTGGTATATGTAATCCGATCTCCATACGCTGTAAATACCAAACAATGCGTGAGGGTGGTGGGCTACACAAGCGCCTGCAAAAAGCAGGCATTACGGTTGAATACGACAAAGGGGTTATACCTGGACGCATTAAGCCCACCGCATTTGTGTTCAATGGTGATTCGATACCAGCAGATCAACTCTTAGATAGGGCGAAAAATAATGCCGGCTTACGGAACGCGTTGCGGAAAGGGTACGACCCTCTATACGCAAGCTTTTCTGATGGCGCAGCAAGTAGAGTACGTGAGAAACTCAGTATTCGACGTACCAGTAGTGTACAGGCAGGTTCGCAAGACAGCATGAACGAAGATCTTAATCGCACTGCAGCGGGTACGATAGATATCCCTGAAGACGGTGAGAAATTAAAAGCAGTATATGGTAAAGATGGAGATGGTAATGATATAGTAACCGGCTACGAAGACAGTAACGGAAACCCGTATAGCGTAGAAGATGGTGAAAAGATAAACCGGGATATCGATCTCGTAAATGAAAGATCTCTTCTGGCAGATTCGCTAGAAGAAGCCGCTACAAAAGCCGCTTTAAAAGGGGCGCTAACATCTACCGCGTTTGGCCTTGGCGCCGCCGATTCATTTTGCAGCGTATGGACGATGATTCGCATTGCTGGGTTTGCCGCTAAAATATACCAGCAGCGACAGCTTATTGCGTATGGGTATGAGTTTGTAAAATTCTCACACAAGCTAAAGTATGGCGACGCCACGGCAGAAGAAACCAACTTTTATATGAGCAAGCTTGTTACCAACACTAATTCAGAGGGTAAAGGCGCCCTCGATTCGCAAGGCTACAAGTGGACAGCATACGACGACAACTTCACCCCTGGCGACTACTCCAAAGACATACAAGGCGTTAAAGAGGGTGAGGATGTAACAAAATACGTTGAGGGATTAGCCTTGCAAAACGAAACCAGTAAGTATGTTAATGGCCAACTTGTGAGTACCAGTTTAATGGCAGATATTGCCGGGTATTTCGCTGATGATGGGTCGAATTCAGTTAAGTCTGCTGATAAAGCCTGCGGTTTTCTTAAAAGCTGGCAAGGGCAAGTACTTGTATTCGGAGTAGCAGCTCTTGGTGCAGTTGCCGCTTTCTTCAGCGGTGGAGCAACAGTCAGTATTGGTGCGGTTGCACAAGCCGCGGTGAGTGTTACTATTTCTGTAGCGTTTGCCTTACTCCAACCAAAACTCATGGACATGGCAAAAGGGGAAGTGATAAAAGGCGACGAAAATAGCAACCAAGTAGGCAACGCCATAGTATCCGGCATGGGTGGCTATAATGCACAGGCTTCACAACAGCGCGGCCTTGGTGTAGCTACAAAAGAAGTGTACGCATCGTACAGTCAATACAATAACGAGATTGCTGCAAAGTATGCTAAAGAAGACCGCGATTCACGCAGCCCATTGGACCCAACCAGTAAAAATACTTTTGTGGGAAGTATACTCTACAACCTAACGCCGAATCTCGTAAAAATGCAGACGATAGGTTCAACCATGCTTTCGGCTAGCTCGCTTGTTTCATCAAGCGTAGCAGCTATTCTCACGCCATACACCGCCAGAGCAGCTGCTGATAAATATGACAGTTGTGACGACCCAGAGTACGATGAATTTAATCTAGCAGCCGATCCATTCTGTAATCTTCGCTACGCAATTCCCAAATCGGATCTGAGCATTGATCCCGAGGTGGTGTTAGACTTCATGCTTCGATACGAACTCAGGATCGACCCGGCAACGGGTGAGTATATTATTGACCCTGAAACAGGTGAACCAAAAAAATTCTATTTATACCTAAAGTCACCCACCGAGGATATACCAGTTGGTGACTATGCAGCCTACATACAAAAGTGTATCGACAGAGAAACCTCTATTGGTGACGCTCTGTCTGACACAAGCTTGGGTGACGGAAAAGAATGTACTACGGGTGGAGGCAACGACGGCCAGAATAGAATGTTTAGGTTGTATTACCTTGATTCAACCATCCGCGCCGGCATGGATGATGATTTCCCAGAAGACGCACCACTTGCCAGCTCTAACGAAACAAATGCTGCATCTAGCGGAAAAACTGGAGAAGACCTAGACCTGCGCGTCGCCACGTTTAATGCGGGTGGCAACCCAAAACCAAATGAAGATATGATTAAAAAAATGGTTGAAACCCTCGAAAAGAATCAACCAAACATCATAGGGTTTCAAGAATTTAATGACGGCTGGAGTGCGGCCGCGCTCGATCCGAGCAGAGTAGAAGTACGCTACGCAATGTACCCTGAAGCTGGATCAGTAAACCCTATTGTCTATAATAAAGACGATTTTGACCTAGTGAAGGGTGGCATGATGCCAAACTTAAAGTATTTCAATGGTGCCAAATTAGAAGCACCATATGTACTACTACGTCATAAAGAATCTGGGCAGGAAATGTATGTATTAAACACCCATGACCCAGCAAAACCTGAAAATGCTGACTTACGGCTGCAAAATGCACGCCAACACGTAAAGTTTATTAAATCGCTCAATAAAGGAATTCCGATTATTTTCCCGGGTGATTTTAACTCCGGCTATTCGCTACGATCTGAAGGGAACACTACTGCCGGGAATAATCCAGAAAACCTAACGTATTGCATTTTAACCAAAGACGCTGACATGAATGATGCCTTTGACTTAGCAAATGATCGGCCTAAAAAGTGTCCAAACCCAGGTAACGAAAACACTGTAGACCACATCTATCTGTCAGATGGCATTTCGGTTAATGATTACTTCCGTGACTACGGTGGTGATGTACATGATTCACACTATGCAGATATTACCATTGAGGGGTCGGGTGGATCTGGAGATATCACTTGGCCATTCGATAAAAAATGGTGGATTCAAGCAAGAGCGGACTTTTTAGATTCCCACGGTGGTGCAGGTACATACACAAGCCCAAATACAGATGGGATTGCTGTAGATATCGGCACACCACCCGACGGTACGCCAGTATACGCAATAGCAGGAGGTAAAGTTGTAAAAAGACCGTTAGGTAGGTCCTCTAGAACCTGCGTAGGTACACCAAATCCAGACCATAACGGAGGTCTAATGATAGAATCGAATATTCAAGGAGGTAAGCTCTTAGTTGCGTACGCACACGGTCAGGCGGTAACCACTAAGGATACCGTTGAGGCAGGTGAACAAATAATGGAAGTTGGTAACGTAGGCAACTCTTGTGGAGGTCACTTGCATTTAGACATGTCGTTTAACAACAAAAACATATGTCCACAAGATGTATTTTTAGCACTCGACAAAGGCGGTCCGATAAATCTTACACAGCTAGCTAGTAAAGCAGGTTCGTCATGCGGAAGATAAAGTTCTTGTCAAAATTGAGAGTATTCACCCTAAAAAGAGTGATACTGTCACTATCTATTGTCACAGTATCTCTATCGCCAACACCGCTGTTCGCATTAGATGAACTATTTTCTATAGGTAACGGCATTTACTACTACCAGCCCGGTGACGCCTGTTCGCCTAGCTCGTCCGGATCAAGTATTACATCGACCGGCGGCACAAAAGGTGATATTACAATTGCCACTGGAAACATTAAACAATTTACCGAAGATATCCCAACACTCGTAAGAGACAGTCCCGATTTTGTTGCACTACAGGAAACCGGTAGGCGAAGTGTTGATCAACTTACGCCAAATGGGTATGAGGGATACCGAGATAGCTCATTCTACAAAACAACCGCAGCCACCAACCAAGCAAGGTCAACCGCCGTGCTATGGCGAAAAGACAGATGGTCGAAAGTTGAAGCCGGGCGTGAAGTAATCGTAACCAAACCCGGGCCAGATAAATGGGACTTTGGCCGTGCAATCACCTGGGTGGTACTGCGCGACAGTAACGGCGGTACTTCATCAGTCGTATCGATTCACCATATGGTAAACCCTAATAAGTGGCCTCAAACTAGCGCCGAAATACGTGAAAAACGGCAGGGTATCTACGGCAAGGGTATGGATATTGTCGCCGCAAAGATACAGGAGTTGTCTGGCCTCGGCCCCGTCATGATTGCCGGTGACTTTAATTTTCAAGTGAATGATGACAACGACTATGGGCCGCGTAAAAAGCTAGCCAAAGTGAACATGCAATCAACCTTCGATTCACTCGGGAAGATATCAGGTGTAGCAGTGGATTACATATTTTATACAAAAAATATGACCGCCAAAAAGCAGTGGCATATTCCAAAAGAGGCAAATAGAACCGACCACCCATTTGTCTTTGCCACACTATCTGCCGATGGATCAGGTGGCGGCTCGGCAAGTGTCGTTGATGGCGGTGGGTGTATTTGCGAAGCTCCGTCAGCTTCCGAAACGTCGTTAATTGGGTCTAAGAACGACGAAAAAATATATAACTACTTTATAACCAAAGGTTTATCACCTGTGCAAACTGCCGGGATTATGGGTAACATGGCTATAGAATCGAGGTTTGATCCAGAAAACGTGCAAGATGGCACCTCTGATGCTCAGAAATACGGCGAACGAACAAAAGACCCTAAGCCATTAACAGCTGGATGGGGACTTATTCAGTGGACCCCGGGATCGAAAATAATCGGGTTAATGCAGCAAGCAGGCCTTAGCAGCAGGCCGGTGCATGAACTTTCCACGCAACTTGATCTTGTGTGGGCGCATCTTCAGAATGACCCGCCTATTACTAAGGGTAGTTTTAGCATTCCAGAGTTTAAAAAAATAACAGATGTAAAAGAAGCAGTTAACTATTTTGAAGACAAAATTGAAGGTGCGGGTGAGCCAAACTACCCCGAGCGATATAAGGCGGCCGAACTCGCACTAAACCAATTTAGTGGTGGTGCGTCTACATCCAGTCCGGGATCGGTTGGCGGTTCAACTGTTGGTAGTTGCGATTCAGTAGGCAACGGTGCAGCTGCTGGTAACGCCGTACAAACCGCTCTCAATTACGCCTGGCCAGAATATTACGAACCAAATTTCACAAAACTAACTCCTGCTTATAAAAAATCTGTCGAAGCTGCGCAAAGAGCCGGTAAGTATGTAGGTGGAGGAATTAACCCCGGTGTCGACTGTGGTGGATTTATCACTCGAGTCATGCAAGATAGTGGTGTTGACCCGGAATATGGACTTGGTGGGAACACAGAATCCCAAGAGAAGCATCTTATTGAAAGTGGTAAATATAAGAAGATTGAGAATCCTACCACGGAAAATCTAACACCTGGCGCTATAGCGATTAGCTCTACGTATGGTGGAGATGGAGTCGGGCACACATACATGTTTGTCGGCAAGCAACCTGGCTTTGAAACACAAGTAGTCTCTTCCTCCTATAGTCCAAGCGGCACGGCATGGAGAGCACCTATGGCTGGATACGAGGTTGTTGCTGACCCAAATTATAACTGGTATGTTTTGAAATAGATAGGTGGTGATTGTGATAAATAGAAAATTTATAGTACTAAGCGGCGTTATCTTTGTAGGTGTTTGCTTGTTGTACTTTCTTTTAGTAATCCTTCCTAGAATTGGTAAAGTTCCCGTTGAAATTCTGGTTCACCCAAACGATTCAACTATCACTATCAACGGAAATAGAAGCGCATCAGGCATACAATATCTTTCCGTAGGCGAATATACGGTAAAGGCAGAAAAAGATGGCTGGATAGCTGATGAAGTAAAGGTTTCAGTTTCAGATGAAATAAATCAAATCGCGCTCCTCCCAAGACCGAATTCTAATGAAGCACGTGAGATAGCTGAAGAAGATAATTTAGAAAGAGAAGGGCTTGCAGGAGTTAAGGCGAATGCACGAGGCGCAAATATACGCAGTGACTACCCAATCATTAATAAACTTCCATATAGTGACATTGCGGGGCCATACAAGATCGATTACGGCTTTAATCGAGACGACACTACCGTACCATATCTACTGATTTCATTCACTACACCAAAAAGCCGACAAAAGGCCTTGGAATGGCTACAAAATAACGAAGTAGACCTTACAACCACCGAGATTATTTTTAGTGATTTCGTAAATCCAATCAAAAATCAGGAGAAGTTCCATGGCTAAACAAAAGTTATTACTCGTGGCGATAGGTTTTTTTGTTGTGATAGGAGTCGCTCTACTTTTTTACATAACCAATACAACCACGCTCAAACTAAGTGTAGAAAATATTTCTTCATATCAGGTTAAAGATGGTGAAAGAATAATTCACAGTTCTGTAGATAAAGATTCTAGTATTAGGCTGCAAAAAAATAGCCGCTACACTATACACTTTGAAGGTATAAGAAACTATGAGTCTAGCCAGAGAACAGTAGAGATAGGTACTGAACCGAAGTCGGTTACAATTAAGCCCTATTATTCGAAGGAATATTTGCGGCAGTTATTGGCAGAAAGTGAACCTATATTAAAAGAGGTGATCAATTCATACGATACTGCTATAGCGAATAATTATTCGGTGAGTAATGTAACTATGTACCATTACGGCAACTGGGCAAGTGCAGATTTAATATGGCGTGGTGAGTATGGCGAAAATACCGATACACTTACTATCATCCTAAATAAAGAAAACGACGAATGGGTAGTAGCAGGCTCACCATCAATTATTTTCTTTTCGGGAAACAATCCCAAGATTCCAATTGATATTTTACGATCGGTAAATTCCGATTAACTCTTTAGCGGCATAATAATATGCTTATATGGCGTGTCTTTTTTTGACTCCGCTAATACACACGGGGCGAGCTTACCCGAAAATCCAAAGGTAATCTCGTTCGATGACATAGCACTGAGCGCATCGGTAATATAGCGAGAGTTTAGACTAACGCTACCATCCTGGCCACTTAGTTTTACATCCATTATTGAAGTATTCTCACCAATTTCTGAAGCGATTGAAGCAATGCTCAGTTGTGACTTGTCTGTATTTGCCGCCAATGTAATACCGCCACCTGATTCACGGGCGAACAAGCCCGCAATCTTAATCATACGCACAAATTCGCTTCGATTTAGCGTCATAGTTGTCTCAGTGGTAGCCGGAATAAGCTGACGATAATCAGGGAAGCTTCCATCAATTAGCCGACTAGTAATTTCGACTTCTGCTAAACGGAAGGTTACTTGAGTATCGTCAAACAACACTTCAATCTCCTGCACGTCGTCACGTAAGGTACGCATCACCTCCTGTAGGGTCGAAACTGGTATCACTGCCGAAACATCACTCTTAGTGCCTGTTATACGGCGCTCCGCCAGCCTATAGCCGTCTGTAGCAGCAATATACAGTCCACCATCAAATGAATGCCAATAGGCGCCTGTAAGAATAGGACGTGTAGAATCGCTACTGGCTGCAATGATAGTCTGCGATACAGAATCTTTAAAATCATCAACCGAAAGGGTATAGCTAACGGCTTCTTTTTCATCAATAGTTGGTAGTTCGGGGAATTCATCATCCGCTACGCCGTGCACTACAGAAGAAGAGCTACCGGCAGAAATATGTAGTTTACTGTTTTCCACCTTTAGAGTAATTTGTTCTTTTGGAAGATTTTGCACAAATTCACTTAGGAGCTTTGCGGGTACCGTAATTGAACCTGGCTTTACCATCTTCGCACCTATGCGGTGAGATGAAGCAATCTCTAAGTTTGTTGCTGCAACGTATAATCTTGCATTATCGGTACGCAAAAGAATGTTACTTAAAATAGGTAACCCTGCTTTACTCGATGCTACGCGGCTAGTGTTACTTAGAGCAAAGCTCAGGTTTTCTTGGGTGACAACTACTTCCATTATGAGAGCTCCTTTTTAAATTTTTTCGTAGTAATAGTAGGGGGTGTGGATACTGTGGGTAACTTACCGTTTAACAGTGGTAAATGTAGTAAAACCGGATGTGCGAAACTTGGGGAGTGGGTGGGTGCAAAAATGGGTAAAACTGGGAGATATCCATAGGGTGGTGTGTAGTTTTGATATAGCGAGCCACCTATTGTGGATAGTCGCTGACAAGTTTTCCAGGCAGTTTTACAGTAGCTTTTCACAGAGTTTCCACAGGCGCTATACATACAAGTTTTCCCGAATTTCCGCTACATGTTCACGAATCATAAAGTCGAGCTTAATCGCTTTTTCAATCTTTTCAACCGAATGAATGGCAGTAGTGTGATCTTTGCGACCAAGTTCCTGGGCGATCCTTGGGAAACTAAGGTGTAACTCACTCCTCAGTAAGTACATAGCAATTTGGCGCGGCGTTACAATATGCTTGTCACGCTTGGCACTACATACTTCGGCTGGCGCGAGTTGAAAATGTTTAGCAGTCTTATCAATAATTTGTTTAGCAGTCAGATGTTGCGGACGTGACCGGCGCACGCTACCGATTAAACCTTCGGCAGTAGAGATGTCGGCCGGAATACCGCGCATTTCTGAGTAGGCAAGTAGTTGGTTCAATGCACCTTCAAGCTCACGGATATTGGTTTTAATATTGGTTGCCAGGTATTCAACAGTATCGCGCCCAATTTCGGCCGACGAAGCGGCAGCTTTTGCCTCTAGGATGGCACAACGAGTTTCAAAGTCTGGCATTTGAATATCAATACTCATACCCCATTCAAAACGACTACGTAAACGTTCCGTAAGCGTAGGGATGTTGCGTGGCGGCTTATCGCTACTGATGATGATTTGCTTATTTGCCTGGTGTAGCGCGTTAAACGTATGGAAGAACTCTTCCTGGGTCTTTTCTTTACCTGCAATAAACTGCATATCGTCTACAATCAGCACGTCAATGTTGCGATATTTATCAGCAAACCCTTTTTTCTTAAACCGGATGCTTTCTAGAAAGTCGTTTACGAAGGTTTCTGAGCTAATATAAAGCACGCTTGTTTCTGGGTTTTTGGCAGTAATTTCATTACCTACCGCTTGCATGA
>JAAXIO010000032.1 GCA_012270305.1 Candidatus Saccharimonadota bacterium | reverse complement strand
TCGACGATAGTAAAGCCTTTTTGTTTTACATAATTCATAACGTTCGATGCCCTTCGATATGTTATTAATGGTTGTGTTTAGTGTACCATACTATTCTACCCTTTGACATTTCACCAAAAAACAGATACAATTACACGGTTATGAAAAGCAGTATTCACCCTACAAATTACCGCCCGGTCGTATTCAGCGACGATGTGGCTGGGTTTGCGTTTTTAACGCAAAGCACTGCGCAAACTGACGACACCATCAAGTGGGAAGACGGCAACGAATACCCACTTGTAAAGGTACACATCAGTAGCGCTTCTCACCCATTCTTTACCGGTGAGGAAAAAATCATCGACACCGAAGGTCGTGTTGATCGCTTCAAGGCTAAGTTCGCCGCAGCAGAAGCTCGCAAAAACGAACTTGCTAACAAGGCAAAGAAGAAAGCCGCTCAGGCCGCTAAAAAATCTAGCGACAAATAGCGCACTACTCAAAAGACTGCTCCCTAGTTCAACTTCGGAGCAGTCTTTTTATATGACATAATAGAAAGTATCTATGCCACTCATTAATTTAAACATCGATGAATTACAGCAAGAAAAGTCAGAACTGACCGAGTTTTTATCGCGCCCCGATGCGTTTAGCGATTCAGCCTTTGCAAGTAAAAACCGTCGACTTACAGAGCTCGAGAGTTTGCTAGAAAAAGCGAAGCTCCGTGAATCCCTTGAACAGCAACTCAAGGAAGCTAAAGAACTATCGGTTGGCGGCGATGAGCTAGCTGAACTCGCGAAAGCGGAGATTCCCGAACTTGAGACTCAACTTGAAACCTTAAATGAAGAGCTATTCATCCTGCTCACACCCAAAGACCCGAACGACGATAAGAACGTTATTATGGAAATTCGCGCAGGCGCTGGTGGCGACGAGGCAGCCATTTTCGCAGGCGATTTACTGCGTATGTACCTGCGCTACTGCGAGTCAAACGGTTTTAAAACCCAACTCATGAGCGAGAATCGTTCAGACAACGGCGGCTACAAAGAAGTAATTATCGAGATTAAGGGCAGCGACTTGCCACCATACGCAACCTTTAAGTTTGAATCCGGCGTCCACCGAGTGCAGCGTGTACCCGCAACAGAATCTCAAGGGCGAATCCATACTTCTACCGCAACTGTTGCTGTTCTGCCAGAGGCTGAAGAAACCGACGTGGTGATCGACCAAAAAGACCTACGTATCGACATCTTTCGTGCCAGTGGGCATGGTGGTCAATCAGTTAACACTACTGATTCAGCTGTGCGCATTACTCACCTGCCTTCAGGCCTAGTCGTAAGTAACCAAGATGAAAAATCACAGCTAAAGAATAAAGAAAAAGCCATGAGCGTACTCCGCTCACGGCTCCTCCAAATTAAGGTAGATGAAGAAAACGCTAAACTTACTGCCGAACGCCGAGATTTGATCGGGAGCGGTGATCGTAGTGAAAAAATCCGTACCTATAACTATCCGCAAGATCGAATTACCGACCACCGTATTGGATACTCACGTAGTGGTATGCCAGGTGCAATGAACGGCGATATCGATGATTTAATCGAAAAACTGGCTGCCTACGAACGCGAGCTCAAAGCCCAAAACGCTGAAGCCTGATCACAAGTTACTTCGAAGAATCAACTGCTACAGCAACAGCATCACCGTCACCGTCGCCATCGATATCGCGCTCAACCACCGCATATTCACTCGCACTTGGAACGGTTAGTGCACTGGCGGTTAATGAAGTTGATTGATCAGGGTTTTCGATTAGGTATTCCGTTACAGCTGGGTTACTTAAAATAGCCTCCGATGCAGTATTGGCTGCAGGATTTCCCTTTTCGATTGATATGCCATCCACAGCCACCGTGTCGTCTGGGGCGAGTGGCACTTTTGCACTGTCTTGTGACAGCTCAGTATATGTCTTATCTGTTTGCACGGGTTCTGCCTCACCGCCGGCTCGCGGGAGTAATAAGAATGAAGCCGCTGCCACGGTACCTATACCAACAAGCATCTTACGCATCCTGCCACCCGACTCAAGAGTAGCTTGACGCTCTCGTGCCAGAGAATCACTTACATCGGTAATACCAGTAGTAGCCCGCGCAATTGCTTCGGGGTCGTTTTGTCCAAAATTTTTAATATTATTTTTATTTTCTGGATTCATGAGATTATCCTATCACACTTATGTTTATTTGTCAATGTTTTGCGTATTATGCAAGCCGTGGGATAATATAATACATATGACAATCAGTGCTTGGATTCGAGATGCCACCAATGAGCTAGCCGACGCTATGTTCCCCTCCCCGCGGCTGGATGCTGAGATTATTTTAGCGCACACAATTCGACGATCACGAACCTACCTTCACTCCCATGGCGATGAGGAGCTTACGCTACGCAACGAGGACATCGCCAATGCTCGAATTGACTTACGTAAAGATCGCGTGCCAGTTGCTTATATTATTGGCCACAAAGAATTCTATGGGCGCAGGTTCCAAGTAAACCCGAGCGTATTGATTCCTAGGCCTGAATCAGAAGAATTAATTGCGCTACTCCACCAGCTACTTCCTAACACAGCACCCCTCGAAGGTATCGCTACTAAAAAGCTGGTTGATGTTGGAACCGGCAGCGGTTGCCTAGGCATTACTGCGAAGCTACAATTCCCAGAGCTACAGGTGGCATTAACCGATATATCCCGGCATGCACTCAGCGTAGCTACCAAAAACGCACAAACACTTGGTGCTGACGTTGAGACATTCATAAGCGATATTTTGCTTAATTACCCATACACTCCCGATGTCGTAGTCGCAAATCTTCCCTACGTTAATAAAGAATGGGACTTTTTATCACCAGAGCTCGCTAGCGAACCCGATGAAGCCTTGTATGCAGATGATAATGGCCTGGCCGTCATTAAGCGGTGCCTTGAACAGGTGGCGACACGCGGTAAAAATGGCACGCTACTATTGCTCGAAGCCGACCCTCAACAGCTTGATGCCATTGCAAGTTTTGCGAAACCCCTACAATTCAAAGAGCTACGACGCACAGAATACGCCATAGCCCTTACGCTCGCCAAATAACTATCTATTGTTGATAGATACCGAGCGTTACACTAATAGTTCGCTCTTTGCCGTCTCGTAGTAGCGTCACTTCTATTGTATCGCCCGGTTGGTACTCGGATACCAAGCTGGCCACACTAGCAATCTCTCCCACCTTAAAGCCGTTAACTGCCGTGATAATATCGCCGTCCCGAATACCTGCTTTAGCGGCTGGCCCACCAGATTGCACGCTTCGCCCACTTGTCGCTGTTATATAATCACCACGATTGACTGTTAAATCATATTCTTCGCGCACTTGGGCGTTTATTGAAACATACTGCACCCCAAGGTATGGCCGCTCCACTTTGCCTGTTTCAACTAAGTTTTGCAACATACCCTTCGTTGCCCCAATCGGAATTGCAAAGCCAATGCCCTGACCTTCAGTCGACACGGCTGTATTAATACCAATTACTTGACCCTTCAAGTTCAACAATGGGCCGCCGGAGTTACCAGAATTAATCGCTGCGTCGGTTTGAATTAAGTCAGTAAGGCTTTCGGCACTATCACCCGAAACACCGCCACTCGATGCTACAACTGGTCGGCCAGTTCCCGACACAATACCGCTGGTTACCGTATTTTGATATTGCCCAAGTGCATTACCGATTGCAACAACCCCTTGACCGATTCGAATTGTCTTTGAATCACCTAAGGTAACCGCCGGCAGATCGGTAACATCCTTTATTTTCAAGAACGCTACGTCATTCAGTGGATCGACACCCACTACCTGAACGTCTTCAAACGTATCACCACTCTGCATCACTACAGATACATCGCTAGCACCGTCAACTACGTGCTTATTTGTCATAATATAGCCATCCGACGATACGATCATACCCGTACCTGCACCGCCCTGCTGATAGGACTGATTATAGAACCGAGAAGTTCGCTCTGTTGTTGTAATGATTGAGACAATACTTGGTGACACTGCTTTCGCAACTGCTGCAATCGACTCCTCATTGGCAGTCACAGTTGCATTACCATCCTCTTCTGAACTAGTAAGTACTGTCGGTGTTGCACTAGATTGCATTTCGTTTTGCAAGTATGCACCGCCATATCCAGCCGTTCCTCCGATCAGTAGTATAGCAACTGCCGCTACAAACCAGCTAGCCGATGCCTTTTTCGTAGCCTTCTTTTTTACAACCGGTGTTCCGTTCACAGCACCACTTGACGTGTCAGTTGAAGCATTGGCCGCATCGGCATATTTTTTTGGTTCAGTTATAATAACAGGCTTATTTGAATCACTCATGACAATAATGTATCCTCCTCACCTAAAAAATACCTTAAATCTAAAATTAAATTGTGGCAGCGCCGCCGAACACGAACAATACTACACCAATTACGCTCAAAGCCAAGAGAGCGGGCATTAGTACATCACTCGACATTACTTTTTCGTGCCGTCGGTAGCTCATGTAAATTCTTTCAGCTAAGAAGCTAAGCGCAAGTACTACAATAGTTGCCTGTGACAACTTTAACGTAGACCCGATCGAATAGCCAATCGTCCAGTGGTAGGTCAACCACATAATCTCTGCAACCACAAATCCCCACAATAAGCTAAGGAAATTAATGTGTGTTTCATGTTCCACGCTGAGCAAATGTCGCGCTGCAGCATATCCAACGAGCCACGACAGTAGCACAACAACAGAAGATGGTAAATCTGGCGAAATCTGCACTATCGCGGCAATACCAAACAATAACCCAACCGCAGCTTGCGAGGCTACATATTTACGTTTTGAACGCGGTTTCAAAAAGAGTAACCACGCGATGTATAAGGCGGTTAAGCCAATTTGAGCTGCCCTATCCTCGCCAGCGCTATATAAGAAAGTAACAACACTTACGCCAACAATTACGTCAATTAAATTGGCGCGAATATTCGCAGTCCAATAGCGTGACCGAACCGCAAAAATGCGCCACTTACTTAGCAACACGAGGCCCAGGGCCGGCCAAGGTACGTTCACTACTATCACTAGAATGAGTAATGTTACCGCAAGGATGATATTAAGCAGTACGTACGCAACTTCACTCAAGAAAGAGCGTTTACGAACAGATTTAAGAAACTCCATATACCACTATTGTACCACTTTATTTTATATAGGCTTTAGTTACGAACCGCCGAAGCGCCCACAACCACAACAATATCTACACCAGGGTTAACCGTAAAATCAGGCGCTTCTTTAGTAACGGTCACACCATAGCGCTTGGCGAGTTTTTTCGCCGTTCCATCAACGCCTTCTTTGGTTATCCGATAAATGACTGTCTTCTGGAAATCGGTTGTCGGTGCATTCGTGATAGTAGACACCGTATAGCCAACTTCGGTCAGGGCGTCGGCCTCAGTTTGAGCCAAGCCGATCGTATCAGTACCGTTCATTACGGCAATCGTAGCGCCTTCGCGGACAATTGGATCGTTCGACATATTCTGAGCTACGTAGGCCTGAATTTCAGTAAAGTTACCTTCGCCCGCGCTTGGCAGCAACACGCTCGCGCCGTTGACGTTTGCGCCAACTACCAGCGGCTGCTCAGGGTCATTAAGAACTAGCGATTTAATTTGATTAGACTCAGTGTTCGTGCCGAGCGACATAAGTGTCCTAACTTCGGCTGTATCAAAATTAGTGCGCAGGTTATTCCCCATCGCGTCAATCAAGCCTGTCACTTTACCAACATTCGTTAGGGTACCGGCGCTGACTGCCCGCTCTTTTAGCGCTATCAAAATTTTACGTTGATATTTCTCTCGGTCGAAGTTTGCGCCAGCAAGCCCATAGGTATTACCCGATGCACCACGAGCACGCGCTAACGCTAGCGCATGATCACCATCCATTAACCCAGTTGGGCCATTTTCGTACTTAACATAATTACATTGGTACCCACACATCCAATCGAAGTTGTCATCAAAAATACCTCGTGGGTCATCACTATCAATTTCAACACTCACCCCACCGACTGCATCAACTGAATCCTTTAGCACACTGTAGTTCATATGTACGTAGTACTGCGTATCAAGCCCAGTCACTTCCCCAACCTTTTTCATCAGCGCAGTGGCCCCAGCCTCCTCGTCATTTCCATCACCAGAAAAACAGCTATACACCTCATTTATTCGGCCAGCGTAGCCTGAGTTGCAGGCCTGATCGTAATCAACCCACAAATCACGTGGAATGCTCAGTAAGTAGGCATTATTCTTATTCTGGTCAGCACTAACCAGCATGATTGAGTCAGTAAGCAGTGCGCCTTCGTGGCCAGGGTCGTCTTCAGACGTTCCAAACACAACAATGTTCGTGCGACCGTTTGAGTCCATTTTCAGTGGCTGGCTCTGGAACACACCTAACAGGTTGCCCTGGAACACATTACCACCCGCCCACAACACCTTATAAGCTAAGAAGCCTCCGAGCCCGATCAACAGAATTACTAGCAATATTGCTATCCGCTTTACCAGTTTTTTTCGCGACCCAGCTGGTGAAGCTGAGCGTTTGCGGCCAAATGGCCAACGGCGCTTTTTCGGTTGCTTTGTTTCTTCATCGGCTATTTTAGACAGTGAATCAGTAATATCAGATTGAGTCAGGGCTGCATTTCGCCGCGAGCTTATAGACTCCTCTGGTGTTTGATTAGCAACGATTGGTCGCGAAGCACGCCCAATACTAGCCCGTTTTTCAAAAACCGGCCGGCCGACTTCCTGCGTGCGTGCACCACCTACACTTGGGCCACGTCGAGGAACAAAGCCATCGATGGATGAAGATTTGTCTTTTCGCATACTATCTTTCATCCACTATACCAAATTATTGCAACGATAGGGTTGTAAAAAACCATGAGCAACTTCAGCGTGCTTAAAGCTCAGTAGTGTATAGTAAGGAACGTGAATGCAAGCTTTATGGATCGCCATCAAGTGCTCAAAGACACTGTAGGCATCATTACTTTCGTTATACTCGTGCTAATTGGCACGCTGTTTATTAATGCATTCGTATTTCGTAGCTTTAATGTAGAGGGCCCAAGTATGGAGTCTACTCTGTATACCGGTGATCGCTTAATAGTGAATCGACTGCCAGTTACTTTTAAGCAACTACAGAACGAGTCGTATATTCCTGAGCGTGGACAAGTGATTGTATTTAAGAACCCTCACTTTGTGCCAGGGCTTGGCGAAGAATACATAGTAAAACGTGTCATAGCGTTTGAGGGTGAGCGAGTTGTGTTAAAAAATGGCTCCTTCACTGTATATAACGACGAACACATTACTGGCTTCAATCCTGACGATGACAACAACGGCGAGCCAAGTGAATTTACTGCCGGTGAAGTAGATGAAATCGTGCCCGAAGATACATTATTTGTGGCCGGCGACCACCGTGAAGAAGGCTACTCAAGCGACTCACGAAATGGCCTTGGTATGATTCCGCTATACGATGTAGTCGGACCAGTTAGCATCCGCATTTTCCCGTTCGATAAAGTTCGCCTATTCTAGTAGAGTAATTTCTATAAAGACTCGCCGAGTAACGATTCAATGCGTGCTCGGTCATCGGGATTAGTAAATTCAATTACAATTTTACCGGCGCCACTCGCTTTCTGCTGTGTCAGTACGCGCGTACCAAATCGCTGTGAAAGCGCCGTATGCTCGAGTGGCCGTGTAGGTGGCTTTTTAGCAGCGTCTGTTTTTTTCACAGGGCGAGATGCCGCTACATATTCTTCAACCTTGCGTGCGCTCCAGTGCTCTTTAATAATAAGTGGCAACACTTCCTCTGCCACTTCATCGCTCGATCCAACAAGTGGCCTTGCCTGACCTTCAGTAAGTTCACCCGTAGCTACAGCCTCTTTTACTAGTTTCGGTAGTCGCAGTAAACGAAGCGTATTAGATATTGCACTAACAGACTTACCGCCTACTTGTATACCAATTTCTTCGAGGGTTAGGTTAAATTGGTCGCGAAGCTTTGCATATGCTGTTGCGGTTTCGAGCGGGTTAAGGTCGCGTCGCTGAATATTTTCAATTAACGATAGTTCGAGTTTATGCTGAGCACTCAGCGTGCGTACCAGCGCTGGAATTGTTGTTTTACCCGCAGCCTTCGATGCCCGATAGCGTCGTTCACCTGCCACAATTTGATATGTACCATCTTTTTGCGAAACAACCACAATAGGCTGTAGCACGCCATGCGCTGTAATACTGGCCGTTAACTCAGCTAGTCCAGCTTCATCAAATATACGGCGGGGCTGGTCTGGATCGGGAACAATCTGACTTCTCTGTATTGTAAGAAGTGCGCTTACCTTATTGTCATCACCTGCGCTTGGGTCAAATGATTCATCAAGTAGGTCATCTGGTATCAGCGATGAAAAACTTCGTCCTAAGCCTTTTTTTGCCGCCATTACTATGCACCTACCCTTTCTAGAATCTCTTTCGTCACTGCCTTATACGCCCTTGCGCCCTTACTAAAGCGGTCATACGCTCCAATTGCTACTCCGTGACTCGGCGCCTCTGCTAGGCGAATGTTTCGTGGTACAACTGTTTTAAATACCTTACCCGGGAAGTGCTTTTTAATTTCTTCATGCACTTGTCCACTCAGCGTGGTACGGCCATCAACCATGGTTGGCAGCACGCCTACTAAATCAAGGGTTGGATTCATATTTTTACGAACTAACTTCATGGTTTCTAACAGCTGGCCTAGGCCTTCTAAGGCATAAAACTCTGCCTGTACAGGTAAGAGTACGTAGCGGGCCGATATCAGTGCATTGACTGTAAGCAGGCTTAAACGAGGCGGACAATCAATTAACACGTAGTCGTACTTGTCACCAGTGGTGCCGATGGCGTTTTTAAGGCGGCTAAAGCGTCGTTGTACGCCAGCCAGCTGCACTTCGGCGTTTGCTAACTGTGGCGTTGCTGGGGCTACGTATAAGTTCTTTTGTTTTGTTTCAACTATAACGTCGGCCAGTAGCTTGGTTTCAAGCATCACCTCGCTCATCGTCAGGTCTTCTAGCGACTGCTTATCGACTCCAAGCCCGCTACTAGCATTGCCCTGTGGATCAAAATCAATGAGTAATGTCTTCTTGCCTTGTTTTGCCAAATAAAAAGCAATATTAATAGCGCTGGTTGTTTTTCCCACGCCCCCTTTTTGATTCGTCACAGCGATGACCGTCGGCATATTTGTTTCTTTATTCCCCTTATGTGTCTCTATTGTACCACGGGTAGAATAAAAAAATCCCCGCCAAGTTTCGGCGAGGATTTATAGCCACCAAACAGACTACTTGATTGACGCAATCTGGATACGGCTGTACTTCTGGCGGTGTCCCATTTCTTTGTGAACACGCTTTTTAGCTTTGTAGCGAATCACGCGCAACTTGTCGCCCTTTACTTCTTCGTCTACTACTGTGGCTTTAACGCTTGCACCCTTCACAAGTGGGGCACCAACGGTTGATTTGTCACCGTCTACAAGCATAAGCACGTCGAGCGTGAGCTCTTTTGTTCCATCCGGGAGGCGGTCCACCAGGAGGGTCTCTTTTTCGCTAACAACATATTGTTTGCCAGCTACTTTCACGACTGCTTTCATAACTTCCTTCGTTTTTACTTAGTTCAATAAATGATTTTAACAGATACAGAGAGGTTTTTCAATGCCTATACAGTTATAGCCCACACCCCCTCGCAGGAGCATGAGCTACAACTGCTGGGGGTGCGGGCTAGATGGAACGAATGCGGCGAACCGCAGGTGATGCCTTGGGAGTCGCGACCTTCAGTGTTCCGTGAAGGCCAGCGGCCACCTCGTGCTGCTCGTTCAGGCTCAGCTCCTTCTCGGTGAGAATCTTCACCGATGAAGAGTCTCCTTGAATCATCTGGACGGCGCCGGGATTGCCCCGGAACACCGCCTTCACGGTCCGCTTCACCGTGATGTTGCTGAGCTTACGGCCTCTGCCGTCGAATTTAACAGTGAAACCGTGCATCTTGGAATCCTCTCGTACATGGCGGGGACTGAGTGTTCCAATGTATTTTATACCATAATTAAATAAACAAAGCAATCATGCTACGCCTGTGTGCAAACAACATTATTTGCGTGCAGCCAGCCCTCAACGCTACCGCCGTCAAGGTATTCACCCTGGGTAGCCACCACTTTCACCGCTCCACCGTCAGCCACATACCCATTAATGGCATCCGGCAGTTGATACTCACCATTATGTGCAGGCGCCAACCCTGCTGCACGGTCAATCACTTCTTTGGTTAATACATATTTTGAGATGTTGATTAAATTCGATGGTGCTTCGTCTGGCGAAGGCTGGTCGATGATACGTGTATAGTTCTGCGCTTCATCCATTTCGATAACCCCATACTTGCCAACTGATTCTATCGGCACCTGGGCAGCCAGTAGACCACAAGCCCCCTGTGGTGTGGCCTCGATTAATCGAGCCACTTCACTGCTGCCATCTGCGTTCCATATAAAATCATCACCCATAAGCACTACGGCAGATTCCCCCTGCTCAATATATTCAGCCGCAAGGGCAACGGGTACGGCAGTGCCATAATTTCCGTAGCTAGGCTGCGTAATAAAATGCAGCTGCACTCCTTCTAATGGTGCTACCATAGCTAGCTTGTCTTCCTTGCCGTTACGCTTCAAGTAATCGTTCAGCTTTATATTCGAACGGTAGTATTCCTCTAATTGCGTACTGTCTTCGCCCACCACAAAAAACAACTCAGTAATACCAGCCTTCAAACAGTCTTGCACCACATAATCAACGAGTGGTCGGTTACCAATGGGTAGCATACATTTTTCAATAGTCTTCGTTATAGGCAAACGGCGAGTTCCCCAGCCTGCCACAGGAATAATAGCTTTCGTGATAGTCGTCATACCCACTAGTGTACCACCAGCATGCGGTGGTGATAAGTTATATCTGGCCGCCGCTGTATAAAAGAACCACCAGTAAAAGCGCACAGCTTGTTGCCAGGCCGGTATAAGCACCATGGTGCTTGCGCCAGCTTGTTCGCCATGCTTTTGGTAGCTTTTTACGGTACGCGTGTGCAAAAAATGCAACCGCAGCAGTTATCATTAGCAGCACGAGAGAGGCCAACACAGCCGGGCTAAGTGCCTGCAGGTAATACCCAGCCCGAGTCATAATCGAAGCAGTACCCACTGGTGTATTTATAAAGCTACCTGCTACTACTCCATCTTTGGCCTCTAGTGGCGTGGCATATAACGCCACCACTAAAGTGGTATCATTACCCGCAAGTACGCCTTCAGCAGTAGCAAACCCTACCTGTGTATAGCCCTCATTTAACACATTGTTGCGGTGTTCTCTTGAGTTCATCCAGGCAGCTACCACACCCTGATCGGTAGTGAAATCTCGTGCCAAATTTTCCCCTGCTGCTAGGTATGAATAATCAACTGCATTAAACCACGCCCATGGCTCAGTACCATCGGGTGCTGTATGGGCCCAGTACTGATCTGTCAGCATATCTGCAGCCTTCAATTCGGCTGCTCGGGTTAGTTTTGCATTCAGCTCAAGTGGCGCCCGATTGGCAGTTTGCCGTACGGCATTTGATTGATTCAGCAGGCCGGCAACAGAAATATTAGGTGTATCGCCCAGCACACTACCTGTACTCAACATATTCGATAGCCCAAGCATGGCCAGCACCACAACGGCGACTACTACTAGGCCAGGAACTCGTATCAAATGCGGCCTGTACTGGTTCTTTTTGTGTGGCACCACCGCCATTCGCGTGTGATGACGCACTGCCTTATGTAATGACGGTTGTGTTTTTTTCTTCACAATGTGTTCAGTATAAAAAAATACCATAAAAAAAGCGAGCGCACCACTTACGGCACACCCGCTTTTTTATATTATGATTATACTTCGCTACGTGCGCGGTACCACTTTGCGCCAGCCCAGCCAGCTGCACCAAGTGCACCAATTAGTAGCACCCACCAGTACCATGCCATACCCCAGAACTTCCAACCCTCTTCGCTAGCCTCAACTGCCGGAGCAGGTTCAGAGTCATCAGCCTCATCGGCGGTGTCGCTTGTTCCAAGCACTTCACCACTATCATCTTGATTATCGGCAGGAGTAACTACACCCCTATTCACCTGCGGAACAAAAGTTACGCCAGTAGAGAGTGTACTTGGAGAAGATGCGCCTCCACTGGTAGCAATCGGGTCAACAGTAGGCTCGAACACCGGTGTGAACGGAGTAAACGCAACCAGGTTGTAGTTAAACACCTCACTCACATTACCAAGCTGATCGTACGCCACTATTTCAACAGGATATGTTCCGTCACCTAATTGAGGCGTCACATACTCCCAGGCCAAGCCGTTTATTGTAGCGTACTGCGTAGTGCCGCCATTAATGGTTACAGCCACAGACATGGCCTGTTCATTTGTAGAACCTAGAAGTGTGTATGTACCATTATTGTTACGAGACACGTCACTTAATTCGACAACAGGCCCAACCGTATCAACGTATACATCTATACTACGCGCTTTAGAGTTACCTACCTCATCTATGCCTTGCACAGCAATACGATAATAACCTCCTGGCAGATCAACAATTTCAAACGACCAATCTCCGCTTGCAGTGTCATAAGTATCCACAGGAGTCATAGGGATCACTGCAGCACCTGATGTAGCGCCATCAAAGCTATCAATATTACGCACATTGTAACGGACAGTTGCGATGCCAGAGTCGTTGTCGAAGGCTTTGCCCGTTACGGTGAACGAAGAGCTGACGCTTCCATAGTCGGCTGGAGTATCAATCCTAAATACATTAGGCTTAACGTTATCTATACTTATCTTACGGCGTTCAGTAGTACGGTTATTCCACGCATCATACGCATTAAGAGTAATAGTGTATGAATGACCATGCACGAATGTTCCAGCAGAAACGTCATACGACCAGTCTTCATTATCATAATCAGTTACTAAGGTTGGCGACACGACCACTGTATCTGTAGTTGTGTCTTTGATTTGAATTTTCATCCGGTCAAGCCCAATGCCAGATCCATCACTCACCGTACCTGCAATTTTATAACTGCCATCCAGTGACCGTACGTAGCCATCAGATGAAGGATCATCAATTGTCACCGTAGGCCCGTCTGTATCGATAATTGTTGGCTGAGGAGCCGGACCAATACGCGTGTTATCGATAGCCAAGTTTGAAACATCGTTGATGACGAACCAACCGTAGCGATTGCCACCAACAGTAACGCCAATGATGTCTGAATTATCTGATAAAGTCCACGTTTTTACTACGTAGCCATCTACTGCGCGAATAAGGCTTACATCAACTGCCAAAACTCCACCACCAAGATCATAGAACTTGTGCTGAATTGTGTACCAGCCAGTCTCGTTGACAGACACTACACCAGGTCCTGTAAACGTCCCAGGTGTGTTATTACTTGCATTTACCAACCATTGGCCAGGGGTTGCTCCACTTGTCGTAAGATGCAGCACAAAGTCTCGTCGGTGTGTTGCGCTTGTATTATTAATCGCAGATGAGAAGCTGATTTGTTTTGCAGGGCCCACTGACTGAGCCATATCTAAATACACGTCTTGTTCAGTGTAGTAGCCGCCTGTTGGGAAGCTGCCTGAATAACTGCCCCAATTGGTATAGGCGCTTCCGTTTACCTGTGCGTGCCAAAGCTCACTTGCTGACTGAATGCCATTACTACGGCTCTGTACTCGTGAAACGCTTCCTCCGCCCCATGGTGTCCAGCTAGTTGTATCCGACTCGAATCCCTGCCTCCAAATGGTCGCTGCTGGTGCAATGTTATAAACATATTCAGAAACAGCACTTGCGTTACCTGCATTGTCGTAGGCAATTGCCTTAACTACTTGTGTGTTAGAGGCAGCAAACGGTGCACTGTACAAAGTAGATGAGGCTGTTGGAGTCGTTCCATCGGTAGTGTAGCGAATCTCTTTCAAGCCAAAGTCTGCATCCGTACTACTCAAAGTAACCGTCTGGGCAGATACGTATGATCCGCTAGGTACATTTGCAACTGGAGCTGTTGGAGGGGTTGTGTCCACATTTGCTACAACCACCACGTCATCAATCAACACATTTCCGGTGTCCTTTGCGTAATAAAATTCGATATGTTGTGTATACGGCTGAAGCTGTACACTTTTTTGCTCTAAACTGTTAGATATTGTGTCGCCAGCGTATGAAGCGGCATCAGTCCATGTCACACCATCGGAAGACTCTTTTACTGTTAGCGTAGACGTAGATGCAGCACTATTTCGGAGCGTACTAAAGCTAACAGACTTCGATTGCTGATTAGCACCTAGGGCATACGTTACTTTGGCTGACGCAAATGTGTCGGTACTGTGTTTAGTTAAACGAAGAGCGTTTGGCGTAGCTCCACCACTAGTAGTTGTATACGCGCCAACATTAGTGAATGACCAACCGGTCGGTGCATTGCCATCATTTCCATTATAAGTCGCGAAGTCCTGCGAGAGAACTTCTTCTTCAGTTGTCGCGGCGAAAGCCGAAGGAATATTGAGTGCAACAATTGGTTGTATAAGCAGCGCAAAAACCGCAAAAAAAGCCCCGACTAATTTTCTAAAAATTAGGGAGCGACTTGACTGTACCTGTAATGACATAAGATTCCTCGCTTAGCTACACTCCACATGTAGCGTTATTGTTTGGGTCTATTATACTACCTATCGTATTATGTCAAAACATGAGCGCATTCACCGGTGTTCGAGTTCGTGCATACGGTCGTGGTCTAAGCCGTAGTAGTGCGCTATTTCATGCCATAGCGTGCGTTTAATTTGTTCGAACAAGCTGTGTTCGTCGTGTACGATCATAAGGATTTGATGTTTGAACAGCGTAATCTTATCTGGCAGCATGCCGCTCCAGCCATTGCCACGTTGTGTTAGTGGTACACCTTCGTATAACCCTAACAGTAACTTGCCCTGCAGTTTCATCTTGTGAACCTGCTCTAGTGTAGGATTATCTGCCATTACGATAGCCACATTGTTCAGGCCTTTAATGTACTCCTGCGGCAACTCGTCCATTGCCCGAGAAATGAGTCTGTCGAATTGCTCGTCAGTTAAGTTCATTACGCTGCTTCGTTTAGTCGTTTTGTAACGTGCTGTTCGTTAATGCCATTTACAATGTTTGTAAATCCATGCATGCGTAAAATTTGCCCAACAGTATTTGAACGTTGGCCGCTGCGACAGTACACAATTATTTCGGTATCTTTTGGTGTTGATGCTAATTCTGGTGGAATTTTGCCTGTAGCAAATACCGATGGCGAAATATTAATCGCCCCATCTACATGACTTTCGTTAAATTCAAAATCTTCCCTGGTATCTATAATAATTCTGTCCATATATACAGTGTAACATCATTTACTATACTTTGTATAGTTACTCTTCGTCGCGCACAAAGCTGAAGCCTGGGTCGTGGCGAGCGTCTGTTAGAATCTGCTCCCAATCATCAGCGAGCCGTCCATCAAGCTGCTCGTGTAATTCAAAATGCTCTTGTTCTGCTCGTTCGGCAGCAATATCATCGCCAAGACCATCTGCAAGTGGATCGACTGGTTGAAATGCTAATATTCGGTGAAATAATGACATATGTTTATTTTTTTAAGTTTACATAATCATAATAGCATAAACGGTATAAAAAGTCAATAGTCCTAGGCATGTTTCAGGGGTACCGGCGAACCGATACCCCTTGATGAAACAGATAAGCCTCACGACTCGTCACTAGGCGGCGAGTAGACCGCCCTGAGCGCCATGACGAGCTCGTAGAGTGGAACTGTGGCGTGCTCGCCGCGGGCACACCGTGCAGCCTGCAACAGAACGTAGAGTTCTTTCGGCAGATCTTCCTCATTGATACGTGCTCTCACACGCACCTGGCGGATGACATCAATCACCACACCCGGTCGAAGCTCACGCTGGCCCTCGCGCCAGTGGCGGAACCACACTTGATCGTGAACTATGTGACTTGCAGCAACTACCGCTTCAGCATACCGAACGGTCATCGTCGTCACTTCCCTTCTGTTTCAGTGTGAAAAGTGCCTACCTCATGTCATGATCACCCTGTTGTGCTTGTTTCAACCCGAGATATGTACCTTTTATACACCTGTCTCATACAAAATACAACAGTTATGCTTTTTGGAGTGAAATAACTAGCTCAGTCCCCTCCACCTTCACTGCTTGCAGCTGCTCCAAGTCGGCCTCGCGCATTTCAGTAGCTAACGTTTCGGCCATAATAGTTTGCTCGTGCTCATTTATAGCAGCTAGCAGCTCTTCATTGTCAGTTGAAAGCGACAACACAATACGATCGTCAATTTGCAGGCCTGATTGCTTACGAACCGATTGTACATGGCGAATTACCTCGCGCATAAGTCCTTCACGGCGTAGTTCCGGCGTAATGACCTCGTCTATAGCAACGTGGTCACCTACCTGCACAGATTTTACGTTCAATTCGTCGACAAGAATCGAAGTAAAGTCGATCAGTTCACCTACAGCCGGAACCATCACGCTCGTAAGTGGCTGACGTACTTTCAAACCTGCTTTAGCGCGAAGGCTCAAACCTTCATTTACATAGGCGCGAACTGTCTCCATTTCACCCATCAATTCCTCGTTAACTGCTCCAGCAGGCAACCAATCTTTTAGATGAACTGACTCGCTGTCGCCAGTTAGGTTCTGGTACAACTCTTCGGCCAAGAATGGCGTAAATGGCGCGAGTGCATAACTAAGCCGTACTAACACATAGTGTAACGTTCTATAGGCGTCATTCTTATCACCATCATCTTCCGACTTCCAGAATCGACGACGCGAACGGCGAACAAACCAGTTACTAGCATCATCCAGGAATGGGAGGATTGGGCTCATGGCATCTGGAATATTGTAGGCATCCATGTGTGTTTCGATTTCAGCAACCAATTGATGCACTCGGCTCACCACCCAAATATCGAGTGGATTCGTTAGGCTTTCTAGCGGATCTTGTAGTGTGCCGTCAAACTCCCAGCCATCAACTTCGGCGTACATGGTAAAGAAATCGTACATATTCCAAATCATGCTGAGCTTCCGGGCCACATCGCCCACTTCCTTATCTTGCAGCGCAAAGTCTTCACCATTAAGTAGTGGGCTCGATAGTAGCAAGAAGCGGAGCGAATCTGCTGAAAACTTGTCCATCAATTCGTTAGGGTCGGTGTAATTGCCATAACTTTTACTCATTTTACGGCCATCGTTCCCCGCCACGTTACCAGTAACAATTACGTTTTTAAATGAGTTTTCGCCAAAGAGTGCCACATTCATAGCGTGCATGTAATAGAACCAAGCACGCACTTGGCCGATGTATTCAACAACGAAATCACCAGGGAAATTAGCTTCGAATTTTTCTTTGTTCTCGAACGGATAGTGGAACTGGGCAAATGGCATACTGCCAGCTTCGAACCAGCTGTCCATCACCTTATCGATACGGGTATAGGTTTCGCCGTCGATTTCAAACGTAACGTCGTCAATCCACGGACGGTGATAATTCTCTAACTCCACGCCGCTCAGCTCTTTTAGCTCTGCGTAGCTACCAACAACCTTTGTTTTGCCACTTTCAGTTTTCCAAACTGGCATAGCGGTAGCCCAAAAACGGTCACGACTAATGTTCCAATCTGGTGCTTGCTGCACTGTTTTTTCAAATCGACCGTGCTTTACATGGCCGGGGAACCAATTGATTGGCTCATTCTTTTCGAGCATTTTCTCACGCTGGCCTTCAATGTCCATAAACCAGCTTGGGTGTGCCCGGTACATAAGCTTTGTGCCACAACGGTGACAGTGCGGGTAGCTGTGGCGAATGTAGTCGATTTTCCACACTACGCCGCGCTCTTTCAAGTCTTTGGCGATTTGTTTATTTATTTCCCAAACGTTCTTTCCCTCCCAATCACCTTCCGTAAAGAATCCATTTTGATCAATCACGTGTACGGCTGGGAAGCCTTCTTTTTTCGCTAATACAAAGTCTTCTTCACCGTAAGTTGGCGCCAGGTGAACAATCCCCGTACCAGCTTCAGTTTCTACGTAATCAGCATGCCAAATTTTATGTGCGTTCTCACCGCGATCAATAAATAGGGGCCGATAACTAAGACCAACTAATTCGCTCCCCATTATTTCTTTTGTAACTTCGTAGGTAAGCGCTTGGTGCTTTTCATCGGTAAACACTTTTTCTACTAGGTCTTTCGCAACAACGAATGTCTCATCTTCAAGACGTACTTCAACATAGGTAACATCGGCATTCACCGCGAGAGCTGTGTTGGCGGGTAGCGTCCACGGCGTAGTGGTCCATGCTAGTAACTGCCTGCCATCGTCCAGTTTAAATTTCACATACACACTGGGGTCGGTAATATCTTGGTACGCACCGGCATCCATAGTAACCTCGGCCTTTGAAAGCGGCGTACCATCGAGCGTGCAGTACATGAGCACCTTTTCGCCTTCATAAATCTTGCCCTTTTCGTAGAGTGTTTTAAAGGCCCACCAAATTGATTCCATGTACTCTTTGTCCATGGTTTTATAGGCGCCCTTAAAATCAACCCATCGGCCAACTCGGTCAATCACATCTTCCCATTCGCTACTAGTTTGTACCATGTTCTCTCGAGTAGCTTTAATGTATTTTTCGAGTCCATACTCAAGCACCTCTTCACGCGAATGAATATTGAG
>JAAXIO010000049.1 GCA_012270305.1 Candidatus Saccharimonadota bacterium | reverse complement strand
AGCTCGACGATGGTGAAAGCGCTTCTGCTTGTACGCATGATATGAGTATAGCAGATGGGGTTAACGCTTCACTGTGGCTGTGTATGTGCCAGGGGCAAGATTGTTCAGTGTATATGAGCCAAATGAAAGCCTATGTAATACCGTAACCGTGTAGCCGAGTGCTAAGAATGTTCGACGGATTTGACGGTTGCGCCCTTCGTGCATGGTGATTTGCCATTCGTGGCGCGTGTCGTCTGTGCGTTCTAATTGCAGTTTGCTGGGGCCGTCACCGATCTCCACTCCATAGTCGCTAATCATTTGTTGATGAAGTGGCTCGAGTGGCCTATCTAGTTGAACGATATATGATTTCGTTTTTTGAAATGATGGGTGCGTCATACGGTGAGCAAAATCACCATCGTTAGTCAGAAGTAATATGCCAGAAGAATCTTTATCTAGTCGTCCAACTGGCTTTAGATGTGACATAGAAGCTGGGAGTAAACTATATATTGTTGGATTATCTCCTTGAGCCTTGCGAGAGCAAACGTAGCCGACTGGCTTGTGAAGCACGACGTACTCAAGCTTTGTTGAGCCAGGAAGCGGCTTGCCATCAACTGTAATTTCAGATTCTGGCAAAACACTATTCCCTAGCTGGGCGATTTCGCCATTTATGTGTACGCGCCCACGCTGAACGTACTCGTCGGCTTCTCTACGAGAAATACCGAGAGATAGTGCAAGATGCTTGTTTAAACGAATTGGTTTACTACTCACTGTATTAGTATAGTAGCAGAATTATTGGCGCGGTGTTTCTTCGTATGTACCTGCTGGGTCTGCTGGCGATTGTAGTGTCTCGGATGGTTGCGGTGCAGCCGGTACTGGAGGCTGGACAGATTCAGTTGGGATACCTGTAGTAGGAGTTGGTGGTTGCATAGTTGCGCCTGCTGTTGGAGCCGGAGGTACGCTAGGGGCAGCTGGCGGTGGTGTAAATGGCTGCGGGGCTGCTTGTTGATTTAGTTCCCTGTCCATAAGGCTGGTCAGCGGCTCATCATCCGATTCAGGCCGCTCGATAGGCTGGATAATTCGGTCTGCAAGGCCAGCTGGGCGTGCGGTAGAGAATGGGGCCGTTGGTTGTGGCAGGCGAGTTGATTGTTCTGGTGCTGCGGCTGGTTCTGGAGTTGGAGCGGAAGCTGGCGCACTTTGTGCTGGTGTTGCCGGAACTGCGGCAGCCGGAGCTGGCTGCGGGGCGGAAGTGGCAGGCTCTGATGGAGGCTGCGGTGCTGCCGCTGTGGCAACTTGGGGAGATTGCTCTGCATCAGGGGCTGGGCTCGGACTGCCAGCTGGAGCAGCAGCCTGTGTGTCTGAGAGTACTTCGTGCACTGTACGCACGACATCTTCAATGCCAACCTGGCTTTTTACGAGGTAGCGATCGGCGCCTAGCTGCTCACCGCGTTGTCGTTGGTCTTCAGAACTAAGTGCGGTCATCATGATAACCTTAATTGTTTTAGTCTCGGAAGTCGAACGAAGTATATCGAGCATGTCAAAGCCGGATATCTTTGGCATCATTACATCGCTGAGAATCAGTTGTGGGCGTTCTTTGATAGCCATTGCAAGAGCTTCTTCACCGTCGCCAGCGCTAACAATGTCGTAGCCTTCTGCTAGTAGCCTCACCCCGTATATTTCGCGAAGACTTTTATCGTCTTCTACTAACAGTATTTTTGTCATATTGCCCCTATTGTACCCGCTTCGTTTTTAAATTGCTATAGCCCTTATGGTTGATTCGATATATTACTTGTACCACGGTTTGGAATTTGAACTGGTCGAGAAGTATACTGTGCCTTATTCTGTTCTAGCTGTGACAGTGGAATATTGGGTGCCTGTGGAGTTACGGGTCGTCTCGGTAAGATGTCTTGCCCGGGTCGTGTGGCGGCGGTGGGTATTGGCTGGGCTGTATTCTGAAGGGCCGGTGCTTGTACAGGCTGCTGAGGAGTGCTGTCTGGAGTAGACTGTGTTTGCGTTATGTTTTGTGGCTGAGTGTTTTGGGCGACCACTGGTGCTTGCACTTCTGCTTGCTCGGGTGCTTCGCTTGAAATCTGGGGCTGAGCTGGTGATGACTGCTGAGTTGGTTTGACTACAGCTGGAGTGGATTCTTTCAACTGAACAGCTTCGGTGTGATCAATACGCGGCAGTACAAGTGAGAACGTACTGCCTTTCTTATATTCACTCTCTACAGTCATGCGGCCACCCATTACTTCTGCTAATCTTCGACAAAGGTATAGCCCTAATCCGGTACCGCCAATTTCCCTGGTATCGCTATTGTCTACGCGGTAGAATTTTTGGAACAAATGAGGGATATCTTCAGCTGGAATACCAATACCGCTATCCTTTACGCTAATAGTCACGTGGCTATCGTCACCTACAACATTGACCACTACGTCACCCGTAAGAGTATATTTAATTGCGTTTTCAATAAGATTGGAAGTTACTTCACGCAAATGATCTTTGTCGGCATGTACGTAGTACACCGGCATGAGTTTTCGGTCGCCAGCTGCGGCATCGTCAACTTGTGGCTGGTACACAAAACGAAGATTTTTTTCGAGGGCTTTTGGTCGAAGACCCTCAGCAATATCACCCACAAAAGCAGCGGTATCTACTACTACCGGGCTGCTATTCAGTCGGCCATCATCTGCCTTTGTAACATCTAGAAGGTCCTGGAATAGTCGGCCTAAATGCTGAGCAGAAGCCTGGGCTTTTTGAATATAGTCTCGGGCTTTTTCGTCGATTGTGGCTGTGGCTGGGTTGAGCGCTAATCCCAAGTACCCTTCAATACTGGCTACAGGCGTACGCATTTCATGGCTAGCGGTAGAAATAAATTCCGCTTGTTCACGTTCTTCAGCTTTTTCTTTAGTCATATCTCGAAACACCATAATGGCACCGTTGGCTGGCTGGCCAAGTGGTGACACAACAACTGAAAGCAACATTTTTTTACCAGCTTCTGTCGAAATTGAGAAATCCTCTGAATGCACTTCCCTGTTGCCGCCAAGTACTTTAGCAATTGGGTCGTCTTCTGGTGCGATTGGCTTATCAGCTTTATCTTTTAGTTTGACAACAGATTCGTAACTTAATCCAATAGCATCATTTTGCCCCCAGCCCAGTAGCTGTGTGGCTGCGGGATTAATGAGCTGAATTACTCCTTCCTTATCAACAGCGAGTACTCCGTCATTGATGGCGTTAATCACAATTTCTGATTTATTCGCTTCGTGGCTGAGTTCTGTAGCAAGCTCACGGTACGCCTTGTCTTGTTTTGTATCTTTCTCAGACTTCGAGTGCCAAATAATAAAACTAACGACAAGGGACGCCAGTGTTGCAATAACAGCAATAACAATACTGCTGATTGAGGCTTCGGTTACGAATTGATGCGCGCTATGTGCTACTAGGAGAAGCCCGATAAGGCCTATGCCAAGCCAGCCAAATATTCCAGCAAAGACTACCACACCCATCCATAGCCCAATCAGAGGAGAGCTTGAATGGCCTGTTGTTGCGATAATGCTCGCAATCGTTACTGTAAGCGATGTATATAAGATGAATGTGACCAGCCATAGGCGACGGCGCGGCGTCACAAAGTACAGAACGACAGATACAAGGAGTGTAGCAGCTGCTAGGCTACCACTAAGCGTCGATACAGGTAGCAGTAACGCAACTGTGCTATCGGGAATAATATATGGCAACGCGAACAAGCAAAGGATGACCAATGCTACAAATGCGGCCGTCTCAGCAATGCGTCGATGCCAAAAGCGTGTAATAAACGATGGCTGGATAGTACTTCTATGCCCCCTAAATTTGTCTGGTTTTATTATGCCTTAAGGTTACTCAAAATGCTATTGTTTTTTAGGAACACAGGGCGTATGCTTGAATCACCACTCATCAACAGCAACAGAGTAAGAGGTGTAATAATGAAAGCAGCTAAACTACTACGTAACTATGCGGCGCCTACACCAGACATGCTGTTCGAGCGGGCGATGAAAGACGAACAGAAGTACCCAGAACTTGCAATCGGCTCCGAGATTGTGCCGATTTTTAATCCCAATGTTCGTGTGGCGGCTGAGGGCGACCGAGAAACACTATATGACAATAGCGGGGACGCGTATGGGGTAAAGCAGCTGTATGTTGCTGAATCGGACTTTGGCATTGATTACATGAACGCTCTGTATAGCCCACTTGATGGGCCTAGACATGACTTTTATATTGATATTGATACACCGGTTGCTACCGGGATTCATGGTTTGAATGATGAGGTGGCGGCTCGCTTGCTTCGTGAGGTGGGTGTGCCAGTACTCTTAAAAGGGCCCGAGTTTAGCGGGGGTAAGCAAACTGGGCTACGTGGTCTAGGGCGCGTAGCGCTGGCCTCATCAAATGTTTCACAATCATTTAGTGCCGAAACCTCCATGGCGATAACCGAAAAAATCTTGGCGCTCAATCCACATGTACCGTCTACTGCTGCGGTGTACGGTAAATCACGCGGCGCAATGATAGGTGGAAAAAAATACCCCTATGCACACGATGCCGGCATAAACGTGGTTCATTATCGATTGATTGACCCTTGTGTCGGTAAGCGTGCACTCGAGGGGGTGGGAGATATTATGCGATACGGTGCCTGGCCGGCATCTGATTTATTACGATCGGTACCGTCTTTTGCGCGATTTGCGCTCGAGGGTAATCTACGCGCACGGGCTCGTACTGTTGAGACATCTTCTGCCTACCTAGCGGGCATGGTGCTAGGCACTGTTCCAAGTTTGCTGAGCGGTGAAGCTATGGGTAATCGCATACCCGTACACAAGGGTGTCAGTTTGGTGCATATGGCAAGTAATCCAATTGCAGATACGGCTGAATACCTCGAGCAGTTTAAGCAACATCTTCACTTTGATCATCATGAAATACCAGATACGCATATTGGCGGTATAGTCTTGCCGCGAAATATTGCGCGGTCGGTTCGTCATTTTAAAGAGTTCGGTGCTGAATTTGACCGGGCAGCTGGCGACGAACATTTAATTAATTGGGATAAAGTACATAATAATCCGAATAAGCTCGACACGACTCAAACATACGCCGCATAGCAGCTACATTATTTTATTCTGTTATTGAAAGGCCACCACGTCAACGCTCCAATATCGCGCACCAGTGCAGGTACAAGTAAGGATCTGACTACGATCGTATCAAGTAGTACGCCAAACGCCACAATGAATGCAAGTTGAGCAAGGAATAAAATAGGAATAACCGCCAGTGCCGCAAAGGTTGCAGCTAATACAATCCCCGCAGATGTAATCACTCCGCCAGTTACAATTAACCCGACGCTCACGCCCTTTTTTGTGCCAATCTTAAGCGACTCCTCGCGTACTCTCGTAAGAAGGAATATGTTGTAGTCAATACCGAGTGCTACAAGGAATATAAATCCATACAGCACAACCGACGGATCAGCACCTGGGAACTGCCATATGTGATTGAATAATATTGCAGAAATACCAAGTGTTGCACCAAATGAAAGTACAGTAGTGGCGAGCAATAGTACTGGAGCTAATAATGACCTAAGGAGGACTGCAAGAATAACAGTGATAACAAGTAACACCGCAGGGATGACTACCAGTTGGTCTCGTAGGGCGCTTTGTTTGGTGTCGAGTTGTGTTGCGCTTAGTCCACCAATTTGTATACGCTCGTCAACTGATTGCAGCGAAGAGCGCAGCTGAGCGATAGTATTCTGCGCGGCTTCTGAGTCGCTACTATCGGTGAGTGTTGCCTGCAAGAGAACGGTGTCATTTACGACAGTAGGCTCTGCGTTCTTGAATGGATATGCCTGCATGGCAATTGTATCGACCGCCGGTGAGTTGCCCTGCGATGCGATGATTTTTTGACGTATGGATTCTTTTAATTTTTGTTCGGCTTCACCAATCGGCATAGAGCCTGATGGACTATCTTTCGCGGCTATTTCGAGTGATGCGACACCATCGGCTTCATCAAGTTTTTGAACTGTAGCCTCTAATGACGTCTCGGGAACTAAGATTTGCGCAGGTGTACCGGAGCCTGCTGGGAAATACCTACTTAAAATCTCTTGCCCTTCTCTTGCCTGTGACTCACCAAGTAGTAGGTCACTTTGTGCAACGCCATCGGCACGCAGTTGAATAATGCCAATACATGCCACGAGTAACACCGCTGTCGTGATTATCCAGATTTGTCTTGTGTGCTGTTCAACAAACCGTGCAACGGCTGGCCAAATGCCTGTAGCTTTTGAGCCACCTATTTTTGAGTTTGTTTTTTCTCTTGTTGGGATTTTGGGCCAAAAAACCGGGCGTCCAATCGCGAGTAGTGCAGCCGGTAGGAATGTGAGCGCACTGAGCATGGCGGTTGCAATACCGATAGCACCAACTGGTCCGAGTGCTTGATTAGAAGCTAAGTCTGACAAGAGTAAGCACAGTAGGCCTGCAATTACGGTGCCGCCGGCGGCGGCAATTGGTTCAATTGAACGTTTCCAACTTTTAATAATTGCAAGTGTAGCGTTTGCATGTTTTTTTAGTTCTTCTCGGTAACGTGCTACGTACAGTAATGCATAATCTGTCGCTGCACCGACTACCAATATAAACAAGATTCCTTGGACTTGCCCATTGAGTCGAATAATATCGGCTTTTGCTAGGTAATATACCACTAAAATAGCGGCGGATAGTGCCACGATCGAGGTAAGTAGAACGACAAATGGCAGAATTGGTGAGCGGTACACAATCAGTAAGATAACAAACACTACGCTCAGGGCTACACCCAAAAGAAGTCCGTCTATGCCTGAAAAAGCTTTTGACAGATCGGTTAAGAATCCAACTGGTCCGCTAATGTAATACGTAACGCCAACAGATTCATCGTCTAATAGTTTGGTGATTTTTTCTGTAACCTCTTTAAATTCTTTATCACTTGCGACGTTTACGGCTACAAAAGCCGCTTCCCTATTGTCTGAAATAATCGGCGGTGACACATTGCCAGTAACTTCAGGTAAGGATGTTAGGCTGTCTGTAGCACTTGCGATTGCGCCAATGTTTTCATTGCTTAGGTCATTATATTCATTCGAAAACACAATAATTGCTGGTACTGACGAGTCGTCACGGAATGCTTCAAGCTGGTTTGCAACTTGGGTTGATTCGGCTTCAACTGGTAAAAAAGATGATTGATCATTCGTTGCAACTTCGCTAATTTTGCCAAAATATGGCCCACCTATTGCACTAATTGCCAGCCACGAGGTTACTAGCACTGCCGGGGCGATTACCCGAAATAGTCTTTTGTGCTGAATAAAAAAGTTAAAGATTTTGCTATGTTTCATATGTAGTAAGTGTATCACTATTTTCAGTTAGAATGGCTGCGATGCGCTGCTCGTTCGAGTATCCGACCGTATTTACGTTTAGTAATCTCTGCTCAGTACGCTTAACATAGTAGATGGCGGATCCGGCAGGTAGTTATTCAGCTAATTTATTGCTCATAATACACAAAAATAATTTATAAATAATTATATAACTCTCAGCATATCTTAAGCATTGAATGGTGTAATGTGAATATATGTACCCTACAACCACAATTTCACTCAATGACAGCAATGCAATTCCCCAGCTCGGTCTCGGTGTTTGGAAGGCCGATGGTGGCCAGGAAGTAGAGCAGGCGGTTCTGCATGCACTAAGCGCCGGGTACCGGCTCATCGATACAGCAATGGTGTATCAAAATGAAGATGGTGTCGGGAGAGCGATTGCACAGTCCGGTGTTGACCGACAAGAATTATTCGTTACGACAAAATTGTGGAACAGTGACCAGGGTGCAGATAAAGTGAGGCCTGCCCTTCTCGCCAGCCTAGAACGCTTGAAGCTTGATTATGTTGATTTGTATTTGATTCATTGGCCAATGCCTGCTCGCGGGTTGTACGTTGAGACCTGGAAAGAGCTTATAAAATTACAGTCCGAGGGGTTCATAAAATCAATTGGTGTGAGTAACTTTAACATAAAACACCTAGAGGAGCTAAAAAAGCACACACCAGTGCTACCGGCAGTAAACCAGGTTGAACTTCATCCCTACTTCCAGCAGCGTGAGTTACGAGAATACTGCCAAGCAAACAGTATTCGAGTGGAGTCGTGGAGCCCTATCGGTGGGTCTACCAGTGATTTACTCAAAAATGATAGGTTGCAAGAACTTGCAAACAAGTATGGTAAGTCTCATGCTCAAATTGTGATCCGTTGGCATCTGCAACATGGATTAATTGTGATTCCCAAATCAACGAACCAATCGCGCATTCAGGAAAATATCGATGTGTTTGACTTTGAGTTATCTTCAGAGCACATGGTACTCATTGACTCGCTCGAAACCGGAAAGCGCTTTGGTCCTAACCCTGCGTCAATGAATGTACACTGAAGAGCCAGCACGATAAATATGGCTATACAACTTCGAGAAACATTCTACAAACTGTTTAGGTAGACGCTGCCTGTTTTTTGCTTAATTCATGCTTCATGAAGACCTGAGTGAGCATGTTGATGGAGCTTAATATAAAAACACCCACATTGCGTGAGTGAATGAATTCGGCGTGCCCACATGCATTAAATTAGAACACTGCTTCTCATGATCTCTTAGCTCTGAAAGAAAGATTTGGAGTTCTCGGTGTGACCGTCGAAAACGGTATAGTTCATCTAGTGGGCTCAAAGAAATTGAATCTTAATTAAATAGATAGGCTACAAGCTCAAACTAAACCTTTATATGCATTAAAATCTTAGGTTGAGAACAGAGCAGAGATGTTGGCGAAGGTGGAAGTAGCGCGGAGCGTGTGAGGGGCGACCATTTGGTCAAAATGCAACCTAGCGGTCGCCCCACGCACCTCAGTCTCGACCCCAGACCAGCCGGTTGTTCACGTCATACCGACCCAGGTTCATGTTGCGCCAGGCGAAGAACGTTGCGTTCTCGTCATCTGCACACGTCTGGATCGACTCCCGAATGCGGTCAGCATCCATGGAGGTGAAGTGAACTTCCAGCTCCTGTCCTGAACAGCTGCCAGTCTCCTTCATAATGCTGCGCATCTCGCGACTCATGGTGAGCCGGAGGGTAGCGATCCGAGGACCGACGAGCTTGTCGAACAGCTTGGTCTGGCCACGTCCCGTGTGGGGCATGGTTTCGATCGTGGTTGAGACGCCGTCCCAGTGGTGCAGACTCAGCACGCCAACGCAGCCGTAGTAGCTGAAGGCGTGGTAGCTGCTTTCCAGGAGAGGGTGCTCGGGAACGGGCTCCTTGAGGTCGTATCCCTGCAGCACCAGGCTGGTCTGCTGAATGTCGTCGGAGATGATGAGGCGGGCGGAGAGCTTCATGTCGTTACTTCCTGCTCATAACCAATACTTTTGGTCAGGCAAACAAGTCACATACCGGATATGACTTCTTTGCCTGTCAAAAGTTTCTCTACTCTGTAAAAGTGCTTCAGGAACGAAATATACTCTTATTCCAATGAAACAAGAGTATTTTAGCATAAATAGTATAATATGTCAATATGGTGATCCCGCGGAGAATCGAACTCCGATTGCCAGGATGAGAACCTGGTGTCCTAACCGTTAGACGACGGGACCAACCTCATTACTCTAGCAAAAACCACCCCTGTTGTCTAGCTGCTAGCCGCGAGTTTCTCGATAAATGCGAGCAGTTTCTTAGGAGTAATTTCTGCTTTTATCAAATAACCATCGGCATATTGTTCCATATCTTTTCTCGCTTGCTCGGTCTGATCGAAATTAGTGAGGACCACCACTTTTGTACCCGGAATTAAATCTTGTGCACCGCCTCTCAGAATTTGAAGGATTTCACCACCGCGACGCTCTGGCAGCATGACGTCTAGTAGCATTAAGTCGTATGGTTTATTACGTGCAGCAATCAGGCCATCATTGCCATCGACCATCCAGTCCACCGAGTACCCTGCCTTGTTTAGGCTACGTACATACATTTCGCCGATAAAGCGATCATCTTCCACAATAAGAATGTTTTTAATTGGCATAGTTGTAGTATACCGTATTAGCGTATGCGTTACCCACGGAATGCGCCATGGTTTTTTATCCAGCCACTTGAAGAGTGTTGAATAAGTGATGTGTTGTTGGCTTGTTCTTTAGTGAGCTTGTCGGCAACTGTAGCGTAGATAGGAAGCGACACTGTAAATGTAGAGCCATGGCCTTCAACACTTTTTACCGATATCTTTCCGCCGGTGCTTTCAACAATAGCCTTCGTGATGTATAGGCCAATTCCAGTTCCTGCAACAGTTTCACGAGAACGATGCGACCGATAGAACTTGTGAAACAAGTTAGCAATCACGTTCGGCGGCATACCTATTCCGTAATCAGTTACGGCTACTTCAACAAAGTCACCATTTACAGTAGCGCTTACTTCTATGGAGCCTCCGTCATTTGAGTATTTAATTGCGTTATCTATTAGATTACCTAGTACTTCGCTCATGCTGTTAGAGTCAGCCGCGATAGTTGGTAGGTTTGGCGGGAACGACACGCTTAACAGTCGTTGCTGCGCTTCAGCACGCATTCGCATGTCGTCAGCAATTACATCGTAGATATCAGCCAGCTGCTGTTCTGCAAGATGGATTTTTAAGTGCCTACGATCAAATCGACTGGCGTTCAAAATATTATTTACATAGCCGCTTAGCCTGTTGGCGCTGATTATTAGTCGCTGGAATAATTCTTCCTGGTCGCCGTCGTACACGCCAATCAGCTCATCATTTAGTGTGTCTAAGTATCCACGAATAACAGTGATAGGCCCGCGCAGCTCATGGGCGGCGAACGCAATAAAGTCAAGATCGTCGTCCTCGGGCTGGTACTCGCCTGTTCTATCGAGCATAGTGATGATTGTCTCGGCTTCACTTCCCCTATCGTATGATACGTGAATATCGAATATACGACGTTCCGATTCGCCCGCTAACTTGTTAGGAATGCGACGCCATGACTTTTCAGCATGAATATCATGCTCACCTCGTTCAGACAACCACTCCATAATAGGTTGATCTACATCAAAAATTAGGTCAAGCGACCTCACGCCGTTACTGTCAATCGATATAGGCGCGGCGCTATTCGCAAATATAATTTGCTTTGATTGATTCATCATAACGATACCTGTGCTCGTGTGGTTCAATTGCCCGCTGATATTTGGTAAGGCAATGCTGCTTTTGGGTGCCTCGGCGTCTGTAATGTTCGCGCTCGCTATGGCGTATATTTGCTTTAAGAGCGGCCGTAGCTTATTTCTGGAATAGTATGAATCATTGATATTCGGTGGAGTTAAGTCGGTCGGTTCACCAGAAATATGCACCAGTGCACTTGAAAGATCTTTTACTGGTCGCATGGCGATGCTCGTTGCTACGATCGTTGAGACGATTGCAATTGCAGTAACTAACCCAATAACAATCCAGGCATCTATAGTTGGCTGCGGATAAAGGGTTAGAATAATGCCTATTGTTACTGCGCACACCATAAGTTGTAGAACAATGGATCGCGAAAGCGTGTGCTTTTTGTAACGATACCAGAAGCGATTCAACTGCTCGTCTTCAGCGCGAGTGTCTTTTACTGCCATGATACACTCCCTCCGCTTATGGGAACGGCCGAAATCCAGGTGGTACCTGGCTGCAGCAGTATCCGCTTATCTTCTGAATCAGTAAAGTACAGCTGACCTTGCTGACTATCTTTACGCCATGAAACTTTTTGGGCAGTGCCGTTCTGGAAAATCACCGCATCCCCCTTGCCAGTAGTGGGGATGCTCTCACGATAGCCATCCTCGAATACTTGGGTCATGGTCACTCGAAGGGCAATAACAACATCTGCAGTAATTTGTCCTTTCTCTCTATCGGTGTGCGGGGCGCCAGCTTGGAATCGTGCGTACTGTTTCGTTTTTTCATCATACGAGTAGGACGAGTTGTATGTTGGACCGCTGATATTAATATCTATTTTCTTGGCTGGCTCGACAACAGATGCCTCCTCGTCCGTATTTGAGCCTTGTGTGGCCGCAGGCTGATCTTCCTCAATGCGTTCTAGGCCGGTTGGATTCGATGACGTGTAGCCTTTTTGAGAGTTTAATTGGTCTAGCTTAGCAAAGCTGGTATATACATTATGCGGCGCATAGCGGTCTGCTGATCGCCAGTAGGCGGCTGTATTAAAAAACTGGTCAATATCACGGTACTGACCATTGCGCACCTTTAGTAGTGACTGGTAGCTGCCACCAACGTGGGCTATGCTTGCGTCGTAGGGCGTGGCCCAGTCAAGGAAATACATGCGTAGGCTTCGCACTGGACCGATTAAGCTCGGCTTATTTTGCTGATACACAGCCAAGAAGCGAGTAATGCCACCTTCGGCGACAGCCTCGTATACAACTTCTGCATCTTTCAGTCCTGATTGCGGCCGGGCATCTGGGCTGTTTTCTATCATGATCGCCGTGACGGGTTTTGATTTATCTAACTCAGATTCTATTTGATTGCCGGTTAATGGCGCATAGAATACTGGCTCAGGCTCCTCTATAACAACAGGAGCTTTCTTGACCGCTTTGACTTCAGGTTCTGGTTGCCGCCAAAATAGCGCAAGAACGGTAAGGTTGATTGCGATAATCAGTCCCAATATAATCACGATAATAGTTCGCGCTGGGTGGGCGTGCACCCACGACTTAAAACGGGCGAGTAGCCTAGGATTAGAGGACGTAACGCGTTGCATTACGCTTAGTATAGCATGCTGCTTATGCTTCGCTTAGGTGTTGTATGGTATTTTCGAGCCGTTTCAGCGTTTTTTCTTTACCTATTAGTGCAAGCGTATCGTTGAGTTGTGGGCTAAAGGGAGACCAAGTAGTCGCTATGCGAACAAGACTAAATAGAACGCCTGGCTTTTGGCCTGTCGTTTCAAGTAAATTGTTAAGCGAATCTTGGATTGCTTCTGGTGCCCAGTTCGATAGGTTATCAAACGTAACCATAGCTGACTTCAGCATAGCGATTATGTCGGGAGCTGCAAATTTTTTTAGTTGTTTATTACCAGTAATCAAATCCATATCTATTATAGGCTCTTCAAAGAAGTACGATGTAAGCGTCGGCAAATCATGCAGGGTTTTTAACCTATCTTTTGCTAGCGCTAACACGCTGCGCTCGTAGTCTTCACTTGCAGATTCAGCTGATGCAGGCCAATAGCTGACAACTCTTTTATACAGATCATCATTACTCAATGCGCGAATGAACTGGCCATTCATCCAGAGTAAGCGTTTTTCATCAAACCGCGCACCACTTTTTTGTACGCGCGAAAGTGAAAACGAATCAATAAGTTCTTGGCGTGTAAACACCTCCTGCTCTGTTCCGTCGTTCCAGCCGAGCGTAGCAATGAAGCTAAGCAAGGTTTCAGGTAGGTACCCTTCTTCGATGTATGACAGTACGTCCTTAGCGCCATCACGTTTTCCAAGCTTCTTATTACCCTGTTCGTTCATTATGTGCGGCATAGTAGCAAAGATAGGCAGTTCCAATCCGAGTGCTTCGTATAGATTGAGATAATTTGGCGTACTACTAATAAATTCCTGGCCACGTATTACGTGCGTAATTTGCATTTCCGCATCATCAACAATATGTGCAAAATTATAAGTCGGGTAACCATCTGACTTAATTAAAATAAAGTCATCAATTACCTCTGGACCAGTATGTAGTTCACCCATCACTTCATCGTGCCATGTGTAGCTTTTTGGGTCGGCTTTAAAACGGAGCGGTGTTGTCCCATCCCAGACTTGCGGATTTTCGGGACGATGATTACGGTATAAAAACGCTCGCTTTTCTTGTTGCGCTTGCTCTCTAAAAGCTTGCACTTCTTCTGCTGTATAGGGGTCGGCATATGCCCGGCCGCTGTCTATTAGCTTCTGTGCCCACGCCCGGTAGATGTGCAGCCGCTCACTTTGTTTATACGGCGCGTACGGTCCGCCAATATCTAGCCCCTCGTCGCGGTTCAACCCAAGCATATCTAGACATTCTAAGATGTGGCTTGCCGAGCCTTCAACTTCCCTATTTTTGTCTGTGTCTTCCAGACGTAAAACAAATTCACCGCCGGCATTTCTAGCAGTTAGCCATGCAAATAAACCAGTGCGTAGGTTGCCTACATGCATAAAGCCGGTAGGGCTAGGGGCAAAACGAGTACGTATTTTCATCTATTGAATTGTACCAGACATCACTAAGGGTGGCTATTGATTGCCGAGCATGTAGTTGATTTGAGTACCCCAGGCTCCAGAGCATGGGCATCCAACAGTTTCAAGGTATGTTCCCATGCTATAGTCTTGGTATGAATCTGTTCGGGTGTGGCTGATGCCGGATTTTTTCCAGCCTCTGGCGTACCAGTATGGTACTGAGCTCCCTGATGGCGCGGAGGGTATTGAAGCGATATAAGTAGGTACAAGTTTCAGTGCTAGCGAACTCACATTGCATGAGCTGACCGCAGTGCTGTTATCTGAGCCGCACGAAGGGTATTCGTTGTTATCAATTTTATATAATTCGAGTGCCTTTTCTACAATGCGTAGTTCTGTTTGCCGCTCGGAATCTCTGGCTCGTTGCTGAATGCCGTTATACGCCACAATACTAATCGCTGCTAATATAGCGATAACAACAATGACAATGAGGAGCTCGACGATGGTGAAAGCGTGAGTTCTACGAGTAGTTGTCATGACCAGTCGCAGTTCTACATACTTGTGGCAATGCGCCTGATTTGTTCGTTGCTGAGGTTTGCCGTACCTTCGATTGTGTACATAATGCCGCCATTTACCCATGCTGCATTAGTGCCATACGTGTAGATAGTAAGACCACTATCATTATAGGTTGCATAGTTACTTTCAGAACGAGGTGTCACGTATTTTTCAAGGAGTGCTGCAGAGTCCCATGAGCTTGTTGATTGGCTAAGAGAGAAAGCTAGCGGGCCAGAGTTAGAGGCAAATTTCATACTCACTTCACCATCTTGATACGCTACAGGTCCGTTTAGGCTGTAGCCAACCGGTCGATATTCAGGAAAGCTTGCGTCGATGCCAGCTTGTGCTGCTGCCACGCGCACAGATAAGTTCGGCATATTAATATAGGTAAAGTAGCCGGCGATGAGGAGCAACCCAAGAGTAGCAGCAGCAACGTTAAGGCCGCGTTTACGGGGTTGCTTTGGCGCCTTGCTCTCTGACTTAGCATTATGAAGCGCTTTGCCGAGTTCGCTGTGCTTAATAGCCGTAGCAGACGGTGTTGTGGATGCTGCATGACTTGTTCTATGTGCACGTGCCTGTTGGGTTTGATGGGCTTTGGTGGCCACTGGATGTGCAGCATGTGAAATGTCTTTGGCTACAGTACGTTTAACAGTAAGCGCACTTGGTTCTGGAGCGAACTTGCTAATATGGGCACTTTTGCTGATGCGTGGCTTGAAGTCGAGGTTTTTACGCGGCTGTACAGCATGAGCTGACTTATGAGGTGCGGCACTAGCTACAAAACGGCGATTTAGCGTGCTTGAGCGTTGATGTGATGCATGTACGCCCTGTGCATGAACCGGGGATGCGACGCTCCGTTTAGCTCGAGCGCTTGTTGACCTATGGCTACTATCGGACACTTGTATGTGCTTCACAGATGGTAATCCGGTGTGTTTGTCGTATGCTATTCCACCAATCGACACAACGTTTGTTTGACTCATCCTGTTTCGTGTTCCTTGTTCTTTTACCCTCTTTGTTGTTCCTATCATACCGCTGCCATAAGCAGCTTGCAATACTAAAATGATATTAGATAAGGGACTATCTTGATATACTGGAGGTATGTATAGAGCTCCTTCAAAGAGACAGCAACTTATAAAGCGCGTATTTATATATGGTGTTATGACATCGACAGTTCTTCTTTTAGTAACATTGCTGGTATTCGTGATGCTGGGGTATCGATTCAATCAAACCACCAGCACAATTGAACAGGGTGGATTAGTGCAGTTTAACTCCCGCCCCAATGGCGCCAAAATAACGGTAGGTTCTGCTCGGTTGTCTGCAGAGACACCATCAAAAATCACGGTAAATCCGGGTAGTTATACAGTAACTATGCAAAAAGACGGGTATCATACGTGGAGTAAACTGTCTGACGTGACCGCGGGCCAAGTGCTGTGGTTAAATTATGCTCAACTAGTGCCAGAAAATATTTCTACCGAAACTATTAAAACCTTCGATGAGCTTGATGGTGCGATTGTATCGCCAAATAGTGAACGATATGCCCTGCTGTCAGACGCAAATGAGCCTGTTGTCTCATTCTTAGATATCACAAGTGATCAGCCAAAGCTAACAACAGTGCCGGTAATTGAGGCCGCTGAAGCTGATGCCGTACCCGCTGCGACATACAAATTGCAACTTTGGTCATCAGATTCAAACAAGCTTCTACTCACCGCGAAAGCCGGTAGCTCAACTGAATGGATATTAGTTGATCGTCGTGATAGCACTAAAACTATAAACATATCTAAGCAATTTAGCTCCACTATTACTGAGGCTCAGTTCGATCCACGATCCAGTGATCGATTGGTAGTTCGAACAAAAAATGGTGAGCTACGAATGATTGACGCGGCACGCAATACCCTTTCAGGCGTAATGGCGCGTTCGGTGACAGGAATGTCCCTGTATAAAAGCGATGCGATATTAGTTGTTCAGAAAATAAACGAATCTGCTCAGCAGATTGGGTATGTGTCATATGGCTCAAGTACGGTACGTCCGCTGCAAGACGTAGAGGGTAGCGACCAGGTAAAGGTTGCTGGCGCCACGTATTTCGGTGACCCGTACATTGCAATAACGGTTGGCGCCGACTTGCAAGTGTCACAAATCCGCACGCTACCATCAAGTGAGTCGGACACTGCGATAAGCATGACAAAAGTGTTCAATATTACCTTGCCGGCTACGCCCAAGTACTTGAGTATACGTACAAACGGCAGGTTTGTCCTTGCGGAGTATCCATCAGGCGTTGCAACCTATGATATCGAGTTGAAAAAGCAGTCGCAAACTAGTTTTAAGAAGCCGGTTAATTCGGAGCTTCGTTGGCTCGATAAGTATCACTTTTACGTCACGAACGGTACAACACTCGACTTGCTTGAATTTGATGGTGGGAATCCTCATGCTATCACCGAAACTACGCTGCCATTTGACGCAGTATCACGGCAAGATGGTAAATTCATATACAGCTTCGCAACGACAGCTGACGACTCAGTAGTGTTGCAACGTAGCCAGATGGTTCTCGATAACTAGTTGTGTAGTCTACTAGTTAAGATGCGCCAAACACTCGTTCTAGGAATGTTGGTGAATTGCCCGGCATAGAGGTTCTATCTTGAGTGGTATTGTTTTTTGGTGCAGCAGTTGCTGATGCTGGATTTGGCGATACTTGTTCGGCGGTAATGAGTAGTCGGTTTAGTGCTGTACCGAGCGGCGTGCAGGTAATTAACGTAACAATAGGCTTATTGGTGTCGTAAATTAACGCATCAACATCGGTTGGTTCAACTACTTCGGTACGCGTTACGGTGTAGGTGTAACGTATGCCTTCATAATGAACGTAAAACACATCTCCTTCTTTTAGCCGATCAAGCAGCGCGAACACGAACTTGTAAGAGCCACCATCAATAAAGTCGTTACTGGAATGTCCTGATAGTACAGTATTGCCAATTTGCCCCGGTTTACTGTTTGCGCCGGGTATGCCAAACCAAGCTATACCATTCTCCATAGCTGCCATTTGCGACTTTTGATCTGGTGTAGTGTCCCATACAATTGGTACGTTAACATTAATTTTCGGAATAACCAGCACAGGGTCATCGCTCACTTGCAGCGATGCATTTGGGTCGATCACAATATTTTGCGGATCGATGTCGCCTGGCGTCACGTAGGCTTGTACATTAGCAATAATTACTCTGTTGTACTGCAAAAATCCAAAAATCAAAAGTACAATTAAAGCGGCACTTAGTGGCACGAAATGGCGGCTTTTACGAAATTTTTTTGTTCCAGAAGTAATCTTAGTAAGTAGCTGCGAACGTAGGTCGCGTATAGCTTCGGATTCAGACATAGACTCATCTTCGGGTGGCGGCAAATCATTAAGTTTTGCGCTGGTTTCACCGAGCCGGGCTACGTGGTCACTGTACGCCTGGTGCACTTGGTGGACCGCCCCGACGTAATAATGTTCATAGTATTTTTGGTAATAGTCCTGCCATGCACTGTGGTACTGTTGCCAGTCATTGGGTTGTGTTTCGTGATGGGCTGAGTGGGTGCGCTTATACGCGTCGGGGAGTTGTGATGCTGCTTGTGTTGCGTCGTGCTGAAGCGGTTGCGCGGCTGGGGTTTGTACGGGCTGGGAGTAAATGGAATCAATTTGCGAGCGAGCAATATCAGCAGCTGCCGTTTGAGCAGACTGAAGGTCGCGTTGCGGCAACTGAACGTTACCCCTGGGGGTGCCGCTACTAAGTTGTCTATCTTCTGGTCGCATTACTGTAGATTCCCACTTGCCTTTATTGTACAATACAAGGAGCAATTTGAGTACGCCGCGATGGTGGAATTGGTAGACACGTTAGACTCAAAATCTGATGTCCATTAGGACGTGCCGGTTCAAGTCCGGCTCGCGGTACCATGCATAGTAAGTAGCTCCCATTTAGGGAGCTTTTTATATGGCAACCTGTCTGTGGTCGCCATTAACGCTCACAGCGCCATTCAAGCTAATGTTCGCTAAATGAGACTGGGTGTAGCGTTTACGGATCTCTTCGGTGATGGGCTGATTCTTCACTTCAACAGGAGTCAGTACGATCCAACTATCGTCATGACGCTGCTTTATTATGTCTATATCATGCGTTTGGTCTGGATGAAAGCCACCGTGCCCACCGCGTGCTGTTGCGGGTAGTGCTACTTTACTGCCTTGCCCTTGGTAGTCTGACCAATATGCTTCTAGCGTCAGTAACTCACCTAGTACGCCATTACGATCAGACTTATTTGGAATGAATTGTAGTTGAGAGCGAGCATCCCGAATCGATAGGAGTAGTTCATCACGAGTCGCATCGGTCACTTCTCCGCATACGACATCACGCATTGCCTGCGTAAATAAGTTCTTAATTAACAAACGTTGAGTACGCTCCATGTCGTCGTGTCGCAGTAGGCTTACTGCGTGCTTCAAAGACTCGGAGCCGGCGTCAACGAGCTCGATTCTCGCCATAGCTGTATCAGG
>JAAXIO010000048.1 GCA_012270305.1 Candidatus Saccharimonadota bacterium | reverse complement strand
AAGTGATCGCGGCTACTGGCATGCTCAGCCAAATAATGACGCGAAGCACCGATCGAAGTTCAGACTGAAATAGGTCAGGCCTCCCTTCACCAAGTCGCTCAGTCATTTGAGGAAATGCTGCGGTAGAAATAGCCACACCAATAAGATTGATTGGCGCCATCATTAATGTAGTTGCATAGTTATATGCGGTCAGCGTTCCTGCTGCCATACGTGAAGCTAAGTTCGTTTCTACAATTCCTACAACGTAATCCATTCCTTGATCGAGTGAGCGGGCAGGCAACAAACTAAGGACTTTTCGAAAGCCTTTGTTTTTCCAGTAAATTTTAAAGTTGTAATCAAAGCCGAGCCCAATAAGTCCAATCGAGCTAACGATCAATTGTAGTATCGATCCAAGCACAACTCCTAAAGCTACACCCATTATACCGCCCTCGAATACCTGCCAGCCAAAAATCGTTATGCCGTTCGTAAAAAAGAAGATCCCGATGATAATACCTATGTTATATAAAATTGGAGCTAACGCGTAAAAGGTAAATCTACCGAGTGCCTGCTGAATACTCGCAATCACGGTAGCAACCGCAAACAAGAATGGGTTCACTGCAATCACCCGCATCATCGACACAGCTAGTGCTGATCCAGTCTCTTTGAGTCCCGGAGCGATAACATAATTCATTAACGGTTCTGCGAAAATAATAATAACTAAACTGGCGATTAATGTAGCCAAGGCAAGTAGGTTCGTCAGGCTAGTAGATAGCTCCCAAGCCGACTTTTTATTACCACTCGCCATACGCTGATTAAACACCGGTATAAACGTAACACTAAGCGCACCAGATACCAAAATGAAGTACATAAAGTCTGGCAGCAGGAACGCTGCATTATAGGCATCGAGGCCAATTGGGTAGGTTTCGTAGTACGTATTTGTGAGCAAGCGAATGCGTACAATACCAAATACCATTGAGGCCATCAGTGAAATAGATAAAAGAGCTGCCGCAAACTGCACAGTCAGTTTGCGGTTCGCCCTTGACACAACACTCTGGAATCGGCCCATATAGCGATTTTATGCGTGTAGCATAACCTCTTTTGGCAACGTTGCATCCTTCAATACATCGTTCACGATACTTTCTTCAATCGTTTCCTCTTTAAGAAGCGCAGCGGCGAGTGCATCGAGATGTTTCATATTGTGTTTAATAACTGTCTCGGCACGCTTTGCTGCCTCTTTAATGAGCGCTTCTACTTCTTGGTCTATTTGTTTCGCCGTATCATCACTGTATGGGCGCTCGTGAGTAATTTTATCGAATACCATACCGCCGTTGTCTTCGTGGAACACTTGATCGCGTAACGCCTTGCCCATACCCTGCTCAATAATCATATCGCGGGCTATTTCAGTAGCTTTACGAAGGTCACTACCTGCACCAGTAGTAATTCCGTCGTCACCGTATTTGATTTTTTCAGCTATACGGCCACCCATTGCACGCGCTAGGATATCTTTAAATTCATATACGTTGGTATAACTTTTGTCTTCAGGTGGCAAGAACCACGTAACACCCCCGGTACCACCACGTGGAATGATGGTCACCTTGTGAACTGGGTCAGAATCAGGCAGAATATGACCTACAATTGCATGACCCGCTTCGTGATAGGCAGTGAGCTCACGTTCTTTTTCATTCATCACCTTGGCTTTACGCTCAGGACCAATCGCTACTTTTTCAAATGCTTCTGTTAAATCTTTATTTGAAATCATCTTTGCGTTTCGACGAGCGGCAATAATTGCCGCTTCGTTGGCGATGTTTGCTAAATCAGCACCACTACTTCCTGCAGGCTTAGCGGCTAACTTATCTAGATTTACTGTTGGATCAGTTGGTTTATTTTTAAAATGCACCTTCAAGATTTCCTCACGGTCACGTCGTTCTGGAAGCATAATATTAGTGCGGCGATCAAACCTGCCTGGCCGTAGCAAGGCCGGATCGAGCACATCAGCACGGTTAGTTGCCGCGAGCACAATTACGTTAGTGCCTGTCTCGAAACCATCCATCTCAACCAAAATTTGATTAAGTGTCTGTTCACGCTCATCATGGCCGCCACCCATACCGCTACCGCGCTTACGGCCAACGGCATCAATTTCATCAATGAAAATAATCGCTGGAGCGTTTTTCTTTGCTTTCGCAAACAGATCGCGCACGCGACTAGCACCCACACCGACAAACATTTCAACAAACTCAGAACCAGAAATGCTAAAGAATGGCACGTTTGCCTCACCTGCCACGGCACGTGCAAGCATTGTTTTACCAGTACCAGGGTGTCCCACAAGTAGCACACCTTTCGGAATCTTCGCACCAAGTTGTTGATACTTTTTCGGATGCTTTAAAAAGTCTACTACTTCTTCAAGATCTTGTTTCGCAGACTCGTTACCAGCAATGTCAGCGAATACTACTTTTTCTTTATCTAAGCCGTATAGCTTAGCTTTGCTTTTTCCAAAGCCCATCGCTTGATTGTTCTGACCTTGCGCCTGACGCATCATGAATATAAATAATCCACCGATAAGGAGGACCGGCAGCAAAATACCTAAAATATTCCACACTACGTTACCAGCTTCAGATGGCTTAGATACCGACACCTCTACATCCGCATCAGTGTTTAAACCTTGCTCGTAAATACTTGAACCAGCCTCCTTGATTGTTTTTTGCGTTGGCTCGTCTTGTCCGTCTGGAGTTACCTTTATGTTGTCGCCTTCTACCTGTAGCTTGGCAATCTCACCGTCGTTTGCGCGTTTAATAACACTCGAGAATGGTACTTCTTTTAAGTTCTCACGCGGTGACGTAAGAGCTATCGCTCCTAGTGTTCCTGCAACTAAAATAATCCAAAAGAGCGCTAGTCGCACCATATTTCCCATCTTTTTTCCGGAAGGTGGTTTTTTTGCAGCCATAAATTGTTTTCTGTATCCTTTCTTATCGATTCGGTCTAATGCTGTAAGTCATTAAAAGTCACTCTTATAAATATAACAGTTATAGGGGTGAATTGACAATGAATTCACGGTCGGTAAATCGAACATAAACCCCTTGACCAGCTTCAAATATAGTCCCAGGCTTTGCTGTTTTAATGGCATGGAGTAACCGTTCACGTTGTGGGCGAGTTAGCGACAAACCCTGCCGCTTCAATATGGCTCGCAGCAACTCCTGTGCCGTAGGCGCGTCAATCATTGTTATGAAGTAGCGTGAACCGGTGTTAAATTTCAAAGTTTCGCTATCAATGTCTACCACAAGATGTTTTTGTGAGATAAATAAGTCAAATAACCGCAGCCTGCTTGCTTCACTCAGTGTAGATACCCTCGAACGGATGCGGTTTCGTAAATACGCATCGGTTGCGTTCGTCTCATCTTCTACCCATTCCAATTTATTTTGCAAGGCATAGCTATACAATTCTTGTTTTCGACGGTTGAGCAATGGTCGAATCACTTCAGTATTATTTAGCACGGCGAGTCCTCGCCAGCCAGTGCCGCGTAGTATATTTATTACAATTGTCTCAATTACGTCATCTTGATGATGTGCAGTGACAATGTTTGCGCTATATTTTTTTGCGAGCTCAAACATAAATGCGTACCGCGCCTCACGAGCCTCAGACTCACTTGCGCTTAGCCCCAGCTCTACACGCTTTGTCTCATATGGTAACCGATAGAATTTTGCGAGCGCCTCAACAAAACGTGCATCTGCCGCAGAATTTTCACGAATCCCATGATCAAAGTGAGCAACAATCACCTGGTGCTCATGTTTTTTTGCCATCATATCCAGCAACACTACTGAATCCACCCCGCCGCTCACTGCGAGAATATATTTCATAGATTCAGTATACCGAATCTATATAAAAATACTCCTTACCGTAGAGGAATCCAGCA
>JAAXIO010000012.1 GCA_012270305.1 Candidatus Saccharimonadota bacterium | reverse complement strand
TCTGCTATACTCATATCATGCGTACAAGCAGAAGCGCTTTCACCATCGTCGAGCTCCTCATTGTCATTGTTGTTATCGCTATACTAGCAGCGATTAGTATTGTTGCATATAACGGTATACAAGAACGGGCACGTAGTAGTGCGGCTTCATCAGCAGCTTCACAAGCAGCCAAGAAGCTAGCTTTGTATCAAGTGGATAATGGAAGCTACCCGGCAACCGGGAATCTTTCGAGTGCTGGAATAAGTAATAGTAATGGTACCTATTACCAATACACCGGTTCAGGTAGTAGCTACTGCCTGACTGCGTCAGTCAGTGGTACTTCTTATAACGTATCTACTACCAACCAAGCACCGCAAGCGGGTGCTTGTAGTGGGCAAGTGGACGGGGGTGTGGTGACGAATTTAGCGGTGAATCCGAGTTTTGAAGATAATTTAAGCGGTGTTGCATCTTACCAAGTGTCAAACTCATTGCAAAGTGGCGGAGCTTACTCTGGTAACCGTTTCTTACGATCTACGAGGTCAACCACCTCAGGAAGCTGGGGGCCATGGTGGAATGCGACAAACAATAACGTCATCACACCGGGTCAAACATACTCCGTGACCGTTTATACAAAATCAAATGTACCAACATCTCGCATATTAAATGTAGAATGGTTAAATGCGGCGAACGACAGTATTGTAGGTACTAGCGGCCTAACAACAGTTACGCCAAGTACTAGCTGGACGAGAGCCTCGGGGACCGCTACGGCACCCGCAAATGCAGCTCGAATGAGGCTTACGCTATATGCCGTATCAAATGGCTCTACCTCTGATTATGTTGATTTAGACGGAGTTATCGTACTAAATGGACCAGTTGTAAACTTTGCAGATGGTAACACTTCAGATTGGAGCTGGGATGGTACTGTAAATAATTCCACCTCTCGAGGCCCAGCACTGCAGTAAAAACACTGAAATAGTGAAATTTTTAACATAGATTGTCGTTACTGTTTAGTACTATATTACTACCATTAAAGCAGGAGAAATCATGGACAATAACGACCGTAAAGAAACTGTAATAGTCGATCGTGGTGAAAAACGAAGCTCAGCGAGCTGGATTGTCGGACTAGTCTTAGTTGTACTACTAGTACTCGTCTTCTTTGCAACGAACGGCTTTGGATTATTCAATATGGCTGGAACCGATACAAATAGTATCAATGTCGATACACCGGATACGGTAAATGTACAACCCACACAGTAGTACATTATACTTATAGATTTATGCATACGAATAAGGGCAGCAGGAACAACACGCTGCCTTATTCGTTTGTAGGCTAATTGGTGGTTTTATTTACTTATTTACACACTTGTATCACATACGATACAATTACTGAATGAAAGACAATAATGATCGTATAGTCTTAAATGTAATCGTATTTGCACTAACCTGTATTGCGCTTCTAGCACTAAATAATATTATCTATCATTTTTTTATGAGCCATCGTGATTACTGGCCATTTACAATCTCGAACGGAATTGCAGCCTTGTTTGGCTACTTATTTTTACCTCGTCTTACTAAAAAGTCGAAGTAGGGATAGCTAAATGAGTACGTACTTCGACCTCTTGCGCAATCGAATAAAATATAGAACATAATTAGAACTTAATATATTTAATTACGGTCGGTGGCGCATGTACAAAAAATATGTGTAGATTTGGCAGATTTGTTAAGCCATGGAAAAATATCAAAATCTGAATGGCTGTGAAGGATGTTACAAACATGCATAGTGGGGTGTATATAAAATTAACGTAAATTCCAAAATTTAATTGGACTCAAGTTGGTGAGGGTAGTATATACATGTTCTATTTCTGTGCATAGACTTAACGTCGCACAATATATCTTTTACGACATTAAGTATACACAACAACCATGATTATAGACACCACTACACGGGGTAGTATTCACACCCAAACCGAACTTTTAAAGGGTTTAACGGGGTTTATCTGTACTTGGTACAGATAAACCCTTTGCTTTTTGAGTGTTCGTATCGATTCTTGTTACACACGGCTTGGTCATTGCGTATACTTATATAGTTATCCACATTTGCATTTTTTAATTTTTATGTCTCCCCTATTCTTTTTACTCCCTGCCCCTATTTGCTTTTACTTAAATTTGATTGTTTAATATAGTTTTTTAGACAAATCACAAATAGAAGATAAATAGAACTAATCTCCGATGAGGCGGGGTGTACTACTTATAAAAGGCCTTCCCTTCTAGTCGTACATCAACATAGCTTGGTGTTATATTCCTGCGATCCAAGTATGCTATGATTCGACTAATATCCTCGATCTGCTGCCCTGCCGACCTATCAACCGAAACTTTATACCTCGTCTTGTCTTCAAACACCATCTCAACTTGTCTTGTAGTGAAAGCAGGTAGGGTAACCTTAGATACGTTTAAATTTCGTTCATGCGCCGCACTCAGTAGCCGCCCCACAAACCCTAAGAAACGATTCGACGCCACTAGCTCTCCTGAAGCTACTTGAGCCCCGCTATTGTCTACGATTGTCAGCTCAGGAGATGCATAAAAATTTCTAGAAAATACCACACCATTCCCATCAACATAACGATCATCACTCCCAATACTCCACTTAGCTATCGGCTTTCTTGCAGTAATGGTAATACTTGCTTCACCCAGCCCAGTTTGCGTAATTACCAGAGATTGAATCTCCGCATGACCTGCTTGCATATGTGAGAGCAGTCGACCTTCATCGAGCAGCATACGTAATCGTTCTGTTGGTCGAGCTGCATAATACTGCTCCATAGTCTTTGTGTACCCACCCTGCACCGAGTCTGGTATTGATTGCATACCCGATACCTGAAAATACTCCGTAGCAACAAGCTGAGAGAGTAGCAAATATACGCCTAGCGCCAAAAATGAAACAATCCCAAAGTACCCAAGGAGTCGACGACGAAATGACGTTAAGTGATGTACATGGGCGCGTGGTGAACGCAGCTCTGCGTGTAGTTCATTTGAACTAGCCACCTTGGCAGATGAACTTCCAGTTAATGTACGATTTCGTCGAAATGCATGCTGATTACTTTGATCGTGTGATGTTTGCTGAGGGGACTCTTTTACTGGGGAATACCGCCGACGTGCCGGCAATGACTTTTTATCCTGCTTTTTCGACCCACTCAGCATTATGATGCTGCCTTCAAAATTATTGCCGCCATGTCCTTTGCAGCGTTCGGCTTTGCAAACCCGTGAATATTCTTCGATAAACGTTCGAGTGTCGGCTTGTGGAGTAGAGTGGCATTAATTGTGTCGACTAAAACAAGTGGTCTACTTTGCAGCTCAGTATCGTCTATAATAATTGCTGCCTTTGCCTGCTCGTACACCCGTGCATTCTTTACCTGATGACCACCCGTCAGGTATTCGTTGGGGATAATAATCGACGGCTTGGCAAGTGCAGCAAGCTCCAGTAATGTAGTTGCGCCTGCTCGCGTAACAACCATATCAGCAGCACCAAGCATTTGTTGCATTGCATCTGAAGCAACGTACCCATATAGCTTTAAATTGGGAGCCGCCTTTACCTGGGTTTTTATATGATCAACATTCGCCTTACCAGCTACTAATACTACCGAACTAAATGTGAGTAAATCAGGCAGAACCTTAACCACCGCATCATTGATACTTTTTGCACCGAGCCCTCCCCCAGTGATTACTACTAGCGGTTCGTGCTCGTTCACGCCAATCAACTTCTTAGCATCTCGCTGCTTTGCGAGACTAAGCGGCTTTGCGGTTGAAGCTACCGGTATGCCAATATATGTAGTTTTTTTCTTTGGATAGCTATAGTATTTGAGCGGCGCACCAGTTGCTATAGAAACCGCCCATCGTGCCAGGATACGGCTCGTTAGCCCCGGATGAGCATCGCTATCGTGAATGACTACAGGAATACGGAGAATATATGCCGCTACACCGACAGGCAAACACACAAATCCGCCTTTACTAAACACGACATCCGGTCGCCAAACAAGGAGTTTCACAATACTCTGCAGTGTGCCTACTATCAACTTAGCGCCGTCAATTATGTTAGGAAAAACAATTGTTCGCAGCCGTAACAATTGTTGAATAAGCGGCAATTTATTGTAACGGCGGAACTTGCCAGCCATAATCGTGTCTACTCGGATATGGCCGTCCACAGCAATCATGGTAGTAAAGGCTTGCTGGTAGAATTTTTGATCACACCAAAAACGGATTTCAGCATTGGGCTGAGATTTACGGATTTCACTACATACGGCCGCTACTGGCGTGACGTGTCCGCCCGAGCCCCCGCCGACTGCGAGAATTCTCATACTTATCCCTTTCATTTGTTACCTGATGCGACGTAAATGCTGACAGTTGAAATGCTAAACCTAATGCAGCGGCAATAAACACCATACTCGTACCGCCGAAGCTCAGTAGTGGCAACGTTATGCCGGTGAGCGGAAATATCCCGGTCATAGCTGCGACGTTCAGGATAACGTGCGAAGCAAGCCAGCCAAACACCCCTACAACTATAAGCTTTTCGTATAGGCCGGTAAGTCTATTTGCGATTTGAAGCAGCCCTAAGAGCAATGCACCAAAAATAATCAGTACGACCACCAATCCCACGAAGCCAAATGTCTCACCCATGATGGCAAACACCGAGTCATTAATTGCCTCGGGAAGGTATCCGGTGGCCTGAACACTGTTGCCAATACCAACTCCCGTTACTCCCCCACTACCAATTGCAATCTTCGCATGTGCAATATGATAGGCACCCGCGTCATCGACACTCGCCGCATCACCCTGTAAAAATGTCGTTACTCGATCGATACGGTGAGGTGCCACAAGAATCATTAGTACACCTAACGCAATCAGCGATCCAAGTACAATCATTCCGACTCGTAGATTTACACCGCCAACAAGCAGCATACTAGCAATAATAGCGAGCAAGACTAGCCCTGTACCCATATCTTTCTGGAGTCCAATTACAAGCAGTACTACAAGGCCGAGTAGTGCCCCAAGGGGAATCAACGTCTTATAGATATCATTGATTACACCCTGCTTCGCTCGGTATGCAATAAAACCAGCACCGAACACTAATAGACCTAACTTCAAAAACTCTGCCGGCTGCAAACTACCAAATACACCAAGGTCGAACCAACGGCAGGCACCCAAGCTACATTGTACAAAACTTGCATTTGCCGCCCCTCCGATTGCGAGAATGAGCGATGCGACCACACCGACGGTAAACACTAATTGTGCGTTATTCTTCCACCAAGCAAGCGGTATCTTCGAAACCACCACGAACACCCCGAGTGCCAAAAATAGGCTCAATGCCTGTTTGGCAAAGAAGTAGGTTGCCGTGAAATCAGTGCCGTAGGCTGCATTCATTACCTGCGCGCGTTGCGGACCGATGGCGTACATGACGATGAGACCAAGCATCATAAGCAACCCCATATACAGCGGCACTCGATAGTCAGGCTTATGGCGACGACCAAGCTCAGTGAGTTTTGTTGCCACACCCCCTCGAGCCATTACCCTACATGCCCCCCGGCTAGAGCAACAACTACGCCAACAGTGGCGGCTATACAGCCAATCACCCAAAACCGCATTGTCACCTTGGTTTCTGGCCATCCAGATGCTTCGAGATGATGGTGAATCGGTGCAGAAATAAATATCTTTTTACCGAAGTACTTTTTTGAAACTATCTGCACTAAACTCGACCCAGCCTCTACAACGAATAAAATACCGATGATTGGAAGTAATAGTAACGAATTTGTAAGTATCGCCACAACCCCAAGACTTACGCCATAGGCAAAACTACCCACATCCCCCATGAAGAATCGAGCCGGATAAATATTAAACCACAAATAGCTAAGCAACACTCCTATTACCGTAAAGCAGAAGCCAGCGAGTAAGAATTGCCCCTGAAATAGAGCTATCACCCCGAACGCAGCAAAACTCATGGCAAGTAGCCCACCGGCGAGGCCATCAAGGCCATCTGATATATTTACTGCATTGGCAGTAGCCGTTACTACGAAAGCGAACAACGGAACGATCCACCAGTCAATCACGAGCGGGCCAAGGAATGGAATCTGAACCGAATCTACCTCTATACGTGTAAAGAAGTACCAGCCAAGTGCTAAGCCGATCGCTACAATCATGCTAAATTTCACACTAGAGCGTAGCCCAGCCACACCGTGCCCGTTCGACCGTAGATTGATAATATCATCTATCAATCCGACGGCTGCTCCACCAAGGAGTGCTGCGAGTGGCAGATAGGTTTCTCGCTCTAAATTAAACCCGAAGGTAACAATCGCAATCGTAACTACACCGATCATACCTGCCATCGTTGGAATATTGCGACGAAACTTAGCGGCATGTAATTTTGTGAACACTTCAAGCATTTCACCGTTCGTGCTAGTACTCCGCTGCTTTTTCCAGAATCGATAGCGATACGCAAATGCGGTGTAAATTGGCGTTAACGCCATAGCGAGCAAAAATGCACCGACACTAATAAGAAATAGTTGGGTGACATCACCGGTTTGAACTTGGTAGACTGCGGTTGAATTCATGTTAGACCTTCGGTTGGAGCGTTAAATAATCGATAATCCAGTTTGATATATCTGTAAAAATGGGCATTGCGTCGTAGTTACCAGCTAAGTTTTTATTTTTGCCTGATACTTGTACCATTATGACATATTTCGGCTTTGTGTCACCACCAAAACCTAAGTAGGTTGCAACCGTCTGTCCATTATCATACGACCCATCTACAATAGTTTGTGATGTACCGGTTTTTCCACCAACCGTATAACCCTTCCTGTCATTATCTGCATAAAATGCAGTACGTGCTTTTACAATCATGTCACGCATTTTGGCAGAAGTAGACGGCTTAATGATACCGCCATACGTTTCGCGCTGAGCCTCTGGAGTGAACACTCCTTCATCGGAGACACTACCTGCGATCACGCTAGGGCTATAGTAGGTTCCACCGTTGATCATAGCCGAGAAGCTTGCTGCGACTTGGACCATTGTTAGGTCCATACCCTGGCCAAACGTCATATTTGAATATCGCACGGCATTACCCTCTGTTTCGGATGGCGAAATGATACGGCCAGCACTCTCGCCGTATACCTCTATGCCGGTTTTTTGCCCTAGTCGAAACTTGTCATATAAGTAGTGGTACATCGTATCACGGGCAGTGCGATTAATACTACCATCACCGAGCCGTTCGGCAATCGTTACCATACCGGTATTTAGCGACCAATTTAAGGCGTGCTGCATGGTAATAGTTCCCGTCTGGCCCTTACTTGCGTTAGAGATCACACGATCATCAACACGTATGTAATCGGTATTATTGTAGGTTGAATCAGGACTAATAACACCCTTATCGATACCCGTTGCAAGCGTGAAGGTCTTCATCACCGACCCAGGTTCATATGGTGTCGCCACCACTCCATTGTTCACCTGCGCAAAGCTTTGTATTTTGTTTAGTTCACCTGGATTATACGTAGGCAGGTTGGCCATTGCCATGACCTTTCCGTTGTTGGGGTCCATTACAATCACACTACCCGCATCAGCACCTGATTTTTTTATTCCCTTAGCAAGAGCAAGTTCAGCATACGCCTGAACTGATCTATCAAGTGTTAAGGCAATATTTTTACCATTTTTAGCTGGAATATTAATATTTTTATCACCGATAGTTAGTGGTACATTCGCTACATCGGTAACTGATTGCAGCAGCCCATCAGTTCCCTTCAGTTGTTTATCAAACATACCCTCAATACCGTACTGTCCAACACCATCGACATCTACAAATCCGAGTGTCTGAGCGGCTAAGCTGCCCTCGGGGTACACCCTGGCTGATTCAGCCTGAAAACCAATACCCTTTAATTTTTTTTCTCGAACCAACTGTGCCTGTGTGTAACTAACTTTTTTCGCAACCACCACATACCGTGTGTCTTCTTGGTATACGCTGTCTTCATACCCTTTTACAGTATTACCGCCTACAATCTGTCGGATTGTCTTTACAACTTTTTCAGGTTCATCAACAATTTCTGGGTCAACAAACATGGTGTATACGGTCTGATTGAGCACAGCTTTTACTGGCTTACCGTCGTCCATTACATACAGCTCCCCGCGCATAGCCGGAATTATCAAACGTTTTTCCTGTTCTTGCCTTGCGAGCGCTACGTATTTACTATGGTCAATAACTTGTAGCTGAAATAACCGAACCACAAAAATGGCCAGCACTATCATAGACAGTGTGGCCAAAATGCGGATACGGCGATTTGCTAGTACATCTGTTGGCATTACATAATGGTTTAATTATTAACGTATGAAGGTGCTTCAGGCGAAACCATCGCACGTGCAACGCTACTGTCACGCACTTCACTTAGTGCAGTCAGCTTAGCGTTTTCGACCTCAAGATTCACCTGCTCTTCTTCAAGCCGAGTGATCTGACTAGAAATCTTTTCAGTTTCATAGTCATAGCTCGTTGCTTTAATAGCCTGGGTTAAGTATATCAAGCCGAGCACAGTTATCATAAGCGCAACAAGTACAGTATGAGTGACTGGGCCAAGTTTGATACTCGAAACAAATGCAACGCTATTTTGGTTGCGATTCATACCAGAGCGGCGTCGGGCAGCATACTGGTTTCGATTGTAGTGTGAATGTGACATAGTGGTGGTGGTTTTTATGTTTGTTTTACTCAAACGTGAGTATCCCTGGTGCAGTAACAATGACCAGAGATACTCGACACGAGAGGGGTATTATTGGAATCGTACAGTAACTTTTTGTTCTACTGATTGACTCTGTACTGGGATGTGAATAGGCATGTTTTTGGCCCTTCCTTGTTTTTTGTTTTATTTTTTCACAGCGACTCGAAGCTTTGCACTTCTTGATCGCGGGTTGTGAACATCGTAATGTGACCCTTCACTCGGTTTCTTCGTAAGAATGCCCAGCTCGGCTTCTAAACCAGCTTCAGACTGTTCTTTGAAATAGCGCTTTACCAAACGGTCTTCAAGGCTATGGAAACTGATTACCCCTACCCTGCCATGTTGTTCAAGTAAATTAGGTAGTAATGGTAGCAATTTCTCAATTTGGCCCAACTCGTCATTGGTAGCAATCCTGAGTGCTTGAAAGGTACGGGTTGCGGGGTGGATTCGTTGCCACTTACCGCGGTGCTCAGATAGTATCAGCGCAGATAACTGTTCGGTTGAGTGAAATGGTCTACTTCGTATGATTGCTTTTGCAATTCGTCGAGCAAAACCGACTTTCTCTTCACCATACTCTACGATAATACGAGTGAGTTCGCCTTCAGATGATCGATTCACGATATCCGCGGCTGACAATGCAGCGCTCGGATCCATTCGCATATCGAGTGGTCCATCTTTAGAGAACGAAAATCCTCGCTCAGCCCTATCGAGCTGTGGTGACGACACCCCGAGATCCACAAGTATCATAGAGAACTTCTTTCCTTCTTCCTGCAGCTGCTCGGCAGCTGACAAGAAGTCGGTATGAAGTAATCTGGCTCCCGTATCCTTGAATGAACTGAGTTCTTTAATCGCGTTTTCATCGCGATCAACTAACACGGCTCCTGCCGGATTTTTTGTATACTCCAAGATGACAGATGCATGACCGCCATAGCCAGCAGTTAAGTCTAAATATGACTCGCCTACTTTTGGCGATAGTAGCTCGGTCGTACGATCGAGGAGAACGGGAACATGTAAAGCATGATTATGTGGTGGATGTGCTTTAATACTCATAAACTATAGTAATTATATCATTACACTCAACCGATAGCCCGAGGCAATAGCCGAGCTTTAGGGGTGGAGGTGACGTTTCGAATTGATTTCGAAACGTTGACGGAGGGTAAACCCTCCATACTATACTTATCGAGATCACCAAACTGACAACCGAGAGCTGTTTGTTTTCGCAGGTTGTGTTTGTTTTTGTGTATAAGTTGTTTTCATCCAGTTGTAGTTAGTAGTATCCGTGTCGGATGCATACCGGGCTGAATGAAAATTGAGAGACTTATGTGTGAGGTGGAGTTTTTTGGGAGGTGTGTTTTAAGGAAGGTACTAGGCTAAAGTTTAATGTGCCAGCCCAGGTGCACGCTCCACGGTTATCAGATTGGTAATCTCGAGGTATTTTACGTTCGTTAGATAAATTGTTAACGTACTGTCAAAAACGCCGGTAAATAATCTACAATGCTGAAATCCGCCAATACGCACCAGCTCGGACTGCAACTATGGTTCGGTCGATGTTCGCCCATTCCAATAAGTGCTGCTCTAGCGTGATACGCCCTTGTTTTTGGTCAAGCTCGGCTGAAGTCTTCCCCATTCGGAATTTTACGTTCAAGTCGGCTACTTCCTCGTCAAGGATGCTCCCCATCAAGGCTGGCTCTACTTGCTCATTCCACACGTTTAGTGAGTATAGGTGCAAGTAACTACCAAACCCACGAGTGATGACTACCCCGCTGGCTAATTCCTCTCGAAGCTCGGTCGGTATGGTTAACCGACGCTTATCATCAAGCTTTCGTTCGAAATAATCCATCGCGTTTTTAGGGTGCCGTCTTCTCGCTGGCTATTTGGGCTAGCGTTAGCGTTGATTATTTATTAATGCAGTGGTGGTGTTTTTGTTTTTATCTGTGGGTGTTACCCACTTTTTTCCACTGATCCTATAGTACTACCCACTCATACCCACTTGCAAGTACTTTTTTTATTATTTTGCATAAAAAACAAAATTTTCCACATAATTGTGGAAAATTAAGTTATATTACAGTAGTCGGTTCTATCGCTGCAAAAAGAACGTCGCAAGTGCCGTATCATACTCTGAGGTTACCTGTAGTGCAACCCAGATGCTCAGTATAAACAAATTAGCAAATACAGATACGGTGAGGACCGCGTCCTTAAAGTCTCGCTCAGTCTGAGCGATTGCACTAAAATTCACCTTATTTAAATGTTTTACTACTTTTGATGATGTCCGAACAGCTTCTTTCATACCTATACTGTACCATGAGCGGCATTATTTACCCAAGGTACACATAGCTAGCTTATTACCGGGCTGTTACGTGAAGTATATTCGCATCAAGGCCTTTGCAACCGCATTGGCGTCATGACGGATTAAGGTACGAGTATGTGCAATTGGGTCTGACGACTTTGTGTGTACCTGCTCGCTTGATATAAAGCTACCGCCGATGGCACTATAGTGAGCCTCATCCAGGCGCCTAATGTCATACTCGACCCCAAATTCACATTCCTTAGAGTACCTCTCGAGTAACTCTTTCGAGGCCGGCTGATTGTTATACAGCACGTAATCAAGCGTACATCGACTGAACCGTTCAATTTCATCAGCGAAATCAGCTACAGTAAAGCCATCGGTTTGGCCAGGTTTAGTTACCAGGTTACATACATATACTTTTTTGGCCTGCGTTTGCTGGAGTGCCTCGCTCATACCAGGCACAATCAGTGCAGGCGCTAGTGAGCCGTACACATTACCAGGAGCAATCACAACAATATCAGCATCGATAATTGCGTCGTAGGCTGCTGGATTTAACTCTGGCGTGGGACGTAGTGACATTTCAGGGCGCATATGCTCCCCGAAGTCCGCATGACCAATCTGAAACTCTCCTTCGGTAACCGCTCCATCGGCCTGCTGCATCACTAGGGTAACTTTATCAAGAGTAACCGGATGAACTTCACCCGTAATATTCAATACTTCCCCTGCTGTTTCAACTGCCTCTGCAAAGCTTCCCGTCATTTTTTCAAGTGCTGTGAGAAACAGATTACCGAATGCATGACCCTCAAATGTGCCACCATCAAACCTATAGTTAAATAGGTCTCGAACCTGCGGTGATTCACTCAAGGCCACTAAGCACTGTCGCACATCACCCGGAGGCAATACCCCTAATTCATCGCGTAGCATGCCAGTTGACCCGCCGTCATCCGCCATATTCACGAGCGCCGTAACATGCCGAGTATACTGTTTTATGGCACTAAGTAGCGTAAAGCTACCGGTTCCCCCACCGATGACCGCAATTTTAACACCAACCCTATCCATACCGTTATATCCTCCGTATCTTCTTTACTACTTCGCCGTAGCGCCTAGCACTACGTCGCACCGTACGTTCCTGGGTTGCGTAGTCAACTGCGAGTAATCCAAATCGTGGCCACTTACCCTTGTCCCACTCAAAGTTATCAAGCAAACTCCAATGCAAGTATCCCTGAAGCTCAACGCCCTGTTTGAGTGCTCGCTGCATAGCCCCAAATGTTTCTTTTAACCACCATTGACGCTTAGCGTCACTGCTGTCTGCGCAGCCATTCTCGGTAATTATTATTGGTAATTTATACTTACGCGATAGCCGCTCTAATACAAATTCCAAATCAGCCGGTGCCATATCCCACCCCATATCACTTACACGCTCGTTCGGGTTGTGCGTGCGATAGCCGTATACACGGTGAGAGAAATAGTAATTAACTGCCAGAAAATCACACTGCTTCACAACCCGTTTTAATACGTAGTCATCTTGCCCGTATTGCATTGCCTGAGCCGATTTTACCGACAATACCGCATCGTCACCCGGGTAGAAATAATTTGAGTTTTTCGCAATCGATACTTCATAGCGACTATGTAGTGAGTGAATCATCCTCGCGGTTTGATTGTGAACCGAGATTAGATTGCGAAGTACCGTTAATGCGGCCCGCTTCGATTGCATACCAGGCGGCCAGTGCCCTAGATAGTAACTCTCAAACGCATACACTTCTGGCTCATTGATAGTAATAACATAGCGTATATCACCTCCTAGTTCGGTGAGTATTTTTTCAGCAAATCTAATGAAGTACTTGCTGTTTGAACGCTTTTCAAACCCACCCATCTCAGAAAACCATACCGGGACTGTGAAATGAAATAGCGTGAGCACCGGCTCGATACCCTGCTTCTTTAGCTGTGACACATATTCACGATAGTGGGCGATTGCTTGTGAGTCCCAACTACCCATGTTTGGCTCGATACGAGACCATTCGACGCTAAACCGTAACGCGTTCATATGTAGTGAGTGAGCTAGCTCGATATCTTCTTTATAGCGAGCATAGTGGTCGCTAGCACTGCCGGATACATAGTTATCTGGATTTTTCGCCTGTGCCTTAATATCATCCCAGTTATCTAAGTCCTTGTAATGATACTCAGCCTGTGCTGCAAGTGATTTTGCGTGCTCAAGCTCCCATACCGTCCATTGGTTATGGGCATCCCCCTCTACCTGATGTGCACTTGTGCTTGCCCCCCATAAGAAGTCATGCGGAAATTCGGATTGTCGTATCGCCATCTTTCTTATTATACTATGCAGCCGTCACGCATAGTGACATGGCCTAGCTAATAACATCTTCACCAAAATGCTTCTGTAAGCGCATGATAATCGAGCCCTCGTGTCTACCCAGCTCATTCGATAGTTCGCTCGGTGTTTTACCGAGCTGAAAGTCCTGTTTTAATAATGCATCCTGAGCTTTCGTCCATGGCCTGTAGGCATTAGGGTACGTCTCACGCATTACCGCAATCTTATCTGCCCACGCACTTGGTTTACGCGCTGCTTTCTTTAGCTCAACCTTTTCTAGCGTCTCTTCTAATCCCGCGAACCGTTGAGCGTCGTCTGCAGATTTACTTCTTAGTTGGTCATCAATATCATACGCTGTTTCGCTAATCTCCAATGCAGTCCCATTTATACCTTTAAGATATAGCTTCTCTAAGCTTCGTACTCGGCTAAGTGCTACATACCCCATTCCTGCTACAAAAGCTTTACGCAGGTCAATCAGGGCCGCATCTAAGGTCATACCTTGGCTTTTATGGATAGTAATCGCCCAGGCGAGCCTCAACGGAATTTGCGTAATACTCGCTCGTTTCTTGTCGCCATCACGCAGCTCCCAGGTATCGGGCTGCATGGTCACCTCTTTGCCGTTTAAGAATTCTACAATCGGATATTCAGTCGCCGGATCAAAATCCACAACGGTTCCCAAACTTCCATTTACGTATCGCTTTTCCAGACTATTCTTCACCGCCATCACCAAGGCACCACGTTTTAATCGCAGCTCAGCTGGCGCTAAAACCGAACGCTGTAAACTCTCTACATAGCCTTCTGGTCCTGTTGAGGTTTGACTATACACCATTTCGTCGCCATCAAGCTCTTCTAATTTGGCTAAATTTTGCGTATCCACGTCAACGTTCACTGTATGCAGCTCGGTAAAAACACTTCCCTCAGGAGGCACCACCTCTGCCCTCGCCAGCAACGCTTCTGCATGTGCACGGCGTACGTCTCGAGCACGCATCGCATCAAGAATACCGGTTAATTGATCATCACCATCCTGCCGATGTTGCTCGTCTAGGTAGCAAATTACCGGGTCAATTTCTGCCCACGCTTTTGAGAATACAACGAACTGCCCCTCAACACTGTCTGCCCTATTGACTGGCGGTAATTGAAAAAAGTCTCCACTTAATATTATCTGAATGCCACCAAATGGCTTGTCGGGCTGTCTTCGCACTAGGCGAGCAATTTGATCAATCATATCAAACCGAAAATCGTGCATCATCGATATCTCATCAATAATGAGCACGTCGGTTTTTTCTATAATTTCACGTCGACTCTTACTGAGGTTTTCAACAAAATGCACGCCGATTTCATCACGCACGCCTATACCGCTCCAGCTGTGAATAGTACTACCACCTAAGTGCGACGCAGCCAGCCCTGTAGTTGCAGTCACGCTGACATGCTTTCCTTCGTGTTTCTTTAGCTTAATTAACTGGTTTAGTACGTATGTTTTTCCACTGCCAGCAGGCCCAGTTAAAAAAACCGGGTGCCCCTCGTTCATAATTGCTAACGCCAAGCGCTGATTCATCTACGTATTAGTATAGCGTGCTTAGCTGCGTTCGCGTAGTATCGATGCAGCTAAGGCGCGTTTGATACGCGCCGGGGTTGCGCTTAGGCGACGGGGTTCAGGTACTTCAATAGTCTGGAGTGGCATAAGCACCTCCATACGAGCCTGCACCGAGCTCGCTTCTTCGTATCGCCATTCATTATCACACCAGCTTATTCCCTGGCCACCTAATATCCAACTTCTGCAGCGCGGCACATCGCCGGCGTTGTCTTTAAAGGTGTATATCCAACCGCCATTATGTATTATCCGAATTAGCTCTGCTTGCTCAGTAACTACCTTACGCCTTGTTGGCTCACCCTCACCTCGCTGTTCGAGAACCAACGAAGCATAGTTTGATAAGCTGCGTATAGCCTCACGCTCATCGCGCGATTCGATTTCTTGTCGCAGTAAATCGCCACTCAGCTCATAGCCTTCGTAGGTTAAACCTGTTTCATAATTTTCATAGTAGTCACGCGTACGCGAGAGGGGGTCTGGGTCGTCTAGTTGTAGTTCACTCATTTAAGTAAGAGTTACTATACCAGGTAAGTCACCCAGCCGCAATACTAATATTTTGAGTTGCGGTTGTTGATATCATCGTGATTCATTATAGTTATGCTTATGAATAAACGCGGTTTTACTATTGTTGAACTTCTTATCGTTATTGTGGTTATTGCGATTCTGGCAGCTATTTCTGTAGTTGCATATAGCGGAATACAAACCAGAGCCCGTGATTCACAGCGCTCAAGCGATATTAGCGCTATTAAAAAGGCTCTAGAGCTCTACAAAATTAATAACAACGGATATCCTACCTGTGACGGCGGAACGTACCAGGCTGGAGATAACACAGCATCTCGCATATGTTCAATACACCAAATAGCAGGCTTATTAAGCAACGAATACCTAGGAAAAGAATTCAGAGACCCAATTAACAGTGGCAATTATCAGTATAAGTACGCCGTTGGTTTTCGTAATAACTCAAATGGCTGCAGTACCAATGATTACAGCCAAAACTATATTTTTGGTGCAAGGTTTGAATCAAACTCGGGTAATGTTCCTGTATACAACTGCTGGAGCATAAACCTTAACTACAAGGACGGCACCAACTTCTAGCCCCTCGGCGGCTCGCCCTCTGGTTCATCGAGTGCTTTTTTACTTTTAATCACGTAACGCTTGCCAGTAATCTCACTTGTTATGTAATCTTCATTTATTAGATTTACAAACATATCCAAATCGCGACCATCCATAATAATAATGGCGTTATTGTCATCAGTCATAAGATCAAGCTGCATAGAATCGGCGTATTCAATTGCTTGATCTTGCGAGATATCCCCCACCTCAAGTTTTTGCAGCTTGCTCACCACCCCGGGCTTTTCACGCACCAAACTTTGCAAGTCCATTCCATCAGGCAAACTCAACTGGTACTTTGCAAGAATTTCTTCTACCTTTTTTTCAGCAATGAGTTGCTTTTTGTATTCATATTGAAAAAGTTTTTCAAACTTTGGTTGGTTAAATACAAATATTCTGCCGTCTACACTCAGTCAATGGTTATCGCTTGGTAGTGTTACTCCAACTTAAGGTTCGAATGGTGCACACGTATCACGTGTTAACTGCCAACTCACCGCCCCCGGTAGCACATTGCTCTGCTGAACCGCTTTTGCCACATAAAAATATTTTCCATCGGGCCGAGTAACTTTTATCAGGATTCCTTTAATGCGCTTAAATTCGTGTTCAGTTTCAGAAAACTGCAGTATATCTGAACGCTCTTTTTCGATTAAGTACAGTAGCGTTTCAGCGCGACCCACTTTCTCAACATCAGTCCGCAGTAGTACATTCTCTTCAGCTTCAGATAGCTCAAAATCGCGGACACTCATGCCCGTACCAGCACCAAAGTTTACGGTGTTCACCAAATCATTAACAAACAGTGTTCTCGCCTGTGCTTCAAGAGACTTTGATAACTTTACTTCATAGGGGGTGTAGTTCTTGTTAAATAAGAACATCTCTAACGTGAGTTCATTTTTCACCCCATCGGTTTGGTTTGCCCACAAAAAAATATCAGTCGTTTCGGCTTTTTCTTCCATGTTTCCTTTTTCTTTACTTACTCACCTAATTGTACCAAATTACCGAACCGTTAGTGTACCCGCTTGTGTTTCATTTTTATGGTTATGAAAATTATATACACCTGGGCCTGGAGCTATAAAACTTGATGCGCCTCCTGGCTGAATAGTACCTACATTCAGCGGTGAATCGATTGTATGGTTAGCGTGGTCGCCTGTAGCAAAGTAAAATGCATTTCCAGAGCCGTTCTCCATCCGAACCGTATCACCAGCGCTAACTTCATAAGTAGATCGATCAAATCCACTGTCGGAAAATTTAATTAGTAAATCTGCTTTCTCGCTCGTAGCCGGCGGGGCTACTTTGTGATCGTGCACGCTATCATTTGAATGATCGTGATCACTTAAACTATGAGAACTCTCATTCACACCTGTCTCTGGCCGTACTTTTACTTCATTGTTTATCGCCAATATTGTTACGCTCATCCCAATAATCAACAGCAATAAAGCTGCCGTGATTGCTACTATCGATACACCTATACGCCTATTGCTACCCATACCCTAACTTCTATCTACCCTACCGCGACTGCAGTGCATCGAGCGCCACGCCCATTGCAGCCAACGTACGCCAATCATTCGTAGTCCACACCTCATCAGTGCAGCTCAGCGTGTAATGATCTCGAAACAACGTGGTCTTTTGATACTTACCAACAACCTCACCATTTCTAATATCTACGAATACAAAGTGATATTTCAAAAATAGCGTCAAAATCTCAATCAGATCACCAACAATCGGAATCCAGCCGCCGTAGCGCCTTGCAATAGCCAGTGCCACATTACTCTCTTTTATTTCCAGCACATCATTGCCGGCGGCATCCATAATTCTCCAGGTGCTTACCGCCAAACTCTGACCAAACACTTTACGAAAAACACCAACCTGCTCGCCGGACTGCCCTTCAACGAAGTAGCGCCCGTGTACATCCAACACCTTTTCTGCACGGAAGCTAAACGACACACTACTCTTCGATTCATCGCTGTAGAACGTCACCTTTTCTTTAAGGGCAATTCGTTTTTGCTGAGCAAGAGCCAGTAAGTCGCTCTTAGTGCCGTTATCGCTCGTACTGTACACCATGTATTTATTCACAAAAGCGGTTATTTTTTGTTCGATTATTAGTCTTGGCTTCATAGAGTTAGTATACCTCGCGGCACCCTGTATCATCTAATATTCACGTTATCTTAATCGAGTGAGTCAGCCGTGAAAGCGCTATTAGCTAAGCGAGCCTTAAGCTTATGTATACGAGATTTTACAGTTTGTTCAGACATACCTAACGTATCAGCAATATACCTATAGCTATCACCGCCAGCAATCATGCGCAATATATCATCAAGTCCGTTAACATCAAAGTACTCAATATATTGGGTACGGACCTGTGAAATAATATCTTGGACACCCCAAACCGTTTCGAGCGTGCGCATCTCAGGTTGAGTGCATGCCGCTAGCTCTATTTCGTCTGGGTACGCTGGTGAAATAACTGCATCCCTAGTGGACTTCTTTCTGTGATAGTCGATGGCGTAGTTATACGCTACTACCATGAGCCAGCCACTAACATTCTGCGTATGTAACTCGTGCACATTTTTAGCCAGTTTTTCAAACACGCACTGCACTCCGTCTTCCGCTTGATCACCTGGCAGATCGAGTCTACGAAGCCGACGATATACCTTAGCCCACATGTGCCGATACAACTCAGCAAATGCTTGTTCGTCTCCGGCTTTAAAACGCTCCAGTAGTTGGTTATTTAAATCCCTGTTATCTATACTGTGTGTTCTGTGCTCCATGAACTTCATAGTGTACTGCTGCGTGCCTCAAAATAAAAGCACATACACGGAACTTTGAAGAAATTACTACGTCTTCGGCTATATACTGTCAACAGATGTGCGTCGCTGCTCAGTTGTATCTCTATTTCGAATTGTCACACTGTTATCTTCAAGTGTCTGAAAGTCAATCACCACACAATGCGGCGTACCAATTTCATCCTGACGGCGGTAACGTTTACCAATGTTACCGTTGTCATCCCACATTACCCGGCCTGGGTTTTCTTTAGCTAATTTCGCGTATACTTCGCGTGCTTTTTCTACCAGCTCTGGCTTATTCTTAAGCAGTGGCGACACAGCGTACTTAACCGGGGCCAGGTGCTCTGGCAATGCTAAGTAAATACGCTTTTCACCATTTTGTTCATCTTCGCGGTAGGCGCTTACCAATACAGCCATAAGTGCGCGCTCAACACCAAAGCTTGGTTCAATCACGTGTGGCACAAATTTTTCGTTAGTGCCCTTCACCTGGTATTCCATGCTTTTTTTACTTACACGCTGAATATTAGCAAGGTCAAAGTCGGTTCGATACGCTAAGCCCATTAATTCTTCACGTCCAATGGGGTAGTCAAATTCAAAGTCAATCGTGCGCTTGCTGTAATGTGCACGGTCATCTTCTGACACTTCTAACTCGTGTACACTTTCTTCAGGTAAACCGAGTGCTTCAAACCATTCTTTACACTTCGTTACCCAGTGCTCAAAACTTTCCTCCCACTTATCGGGGTGCACAAAGTACTCAATC
>JAAXIO010000047.1 GCA_012270305.1 Candidatus Saccharimonadota bacterium | reverse complement strand
TCAAAGACTCGGAGCCGGCGTCAACGAGCTCGATTCTCGCCATAGCTGTATCAGGATGATTATGACTCGCGAGCGAGTCAATAAAAGCAAATTCCCACAGCATAGAGCTGTGGTATTCATAGGCGTCAATTCGCACGTTACGTGGCATGCGAACGTCTTGCCCTACTGCGCGCGACAAGGCGGTGTAAAACAATATCGATTCTGTATCGATGGCGCCGAGTTGTTTCGGTGCCTGTAAGTAATCTTGAAAGATTGTGCGCGACTTTACGTGCGGATGCTGGGCATAACTATCAACGATGTCTAAAAATACATCTTGCTTTGACGCTAGTAGCGTATCATGTGCACCGCTACGTTGGCCGGGTACTGAACTGAGTGGTTCAATGCGCAACATAAACGGATTATAAAATAATTATTACTATGATGCAAGGGCTGATGCGGCTGATTCTAGCGAATTAGCATGCCATAAACGCCAGTTGGCGATATTTGTAGCGACGGTGCCACGCCAAATTGCCATTGGCTGGAGCCACTCCTGGGTAATCACCCTACCCCCTTCGGCAACAATAATTGTGTCTTTGTGCAGAGTTACGATTGTGCATGGATATGTAATGGTGAACTTATGCAGTGCTTCAACAAGCTGCAGCAATTGCATATTAAATGTTAAAATTTTTGGGTAAAACACACCTGCAAATAGCTTCTGTAATTGAGCGAAACTTGCCACAATTGTAGTATTCGGGCGATCGGCTATGAGCGAGGGATTATTTTTTATTAGATCTATAGCATCCCGTGTAATTGTGACTGGGCCACTGTGACGCTGTAGGAATATCTCATACAGCATTGCTGTTTCAGAGTTGCGTCCTGCATCGCCTATTAACAGAACTCCGTCAGCCCAGGCAGCACTCGCCAGTACGCTTGACTCGGCTTCTTTGGATAAGCTTCCGCTTGGCGTGCAGTCGGCAAATACTACATCGAGTAGTGTTGAGGAAACGGTACCTTTTAAGCACGAAGGTAGAAGCACTTTCGTTTGCCCTACCCCGTTTTTACGTGAGTTTTCATAGCTTTCAGCAATGGCTGCGAAGCCTAGCTTATTACCGCCAATTATAAGTAGCTTACCAGCTTGATCGCGTCGTTCGGGTTTTGCCCATATGGTATCGGGAAATAGTGGTGTATCAGCAGCTTGACGTTGCCAGTAGCGATGCTCCATGCAGCGCTAGCCGAGTGTTTTAACGAGCAGCGTGATAAAGAACAAGATAAGCATAATGAAGAGTATTCCAATAATTATAGGAACGAAGAATGTGAGCCAACTTAGCCAGTGAGTAGCTGGTTTTTGCTTTCCGGTATCTGTAACAGCGCGGAGTTGCTTGTAGAGAATAGTACCAGCTGCGGGGTTCACGATAGTTGGAGCGAGGCCGAAAGTTATCATGTTGCCGAGTGTGAATCCTGCAAAGGTTGTAAACCATGCTCCCTTTGTTAGTTCGAGGCTGCGCTTAATAGCCTGGTTTCCTTTTTTGTTTTCGCTAAAATAAGCAATTCCCGCAAGCGAGTACCGCACGGACATAATAATGCCAGGAATAATAAATAATAGCGTCCAAAGAAATAGCTTAGTGATAGCTATTACGTATACCCATATATACCCTGGGAACAACTTCCAGACACCAGCGAAGGCATGTTCTAAGGTTACTACTTCGTTATTAGCTAATTTAGCGGCAGTGTATTCTAGAATGCCGTATAGGAACAAGCTAATCAATGAAAATAGTATCCCCATGACTAGCGCTACAAGCCCAATGCCAGCTATCACTGCGAACATTGCTTCGTCGAATACTGGGGGCATAGTTTCATTCACTGAGGTGTCGGTGGGTGTATCTTGATAGGGTGCGAAAACGCTTGCTATGTTGGATATGCCTCCACCCAGTAGGCCAATACCAGCCAGAACTGCAGCGAAAATACCCACTGACTGTGCAGACTTAAATAGAAGCGTTACTCCGTTGTAAGCAATGTAAAAAGGATTGTTTTCGTACTGCACGCTAGCGTGTTTTGACATAGATTGCACCTCATTTCTAGGCTTTATGATAGCAGATTTTCGATGGTTGCAAGCATATCTTTTGCAGATTGGGGTGCTTCAGTGACGGGATCTCTTTTACCTAAAACAGTGTCGATGAGTTGCTGTGCTGTTGCGGCTTGCTGACCGGGTAAGTTTGTGAGCCAGTAATTGTTCTCGGTTTGCTCAAGCGACCACGTTACCGACATGCGCGCTTCAAGTAGGCGCTTAGTACGCTCTTCGCTTTCATCAGGGTAACGCGCGTTCAGCCATTTGGTCCACTCTTTTGGATCGGTCGTAACACTAAACGTGGTTGTGTTGTGGAATGGGAGGGCTCGGTAAATATCAACACTAGTAGCGAGTGTATCGAGCAGATTGTAGTCGCCGTCATAGCTCTGTACGACTGTTCCATAGTGAACATCTGTAGTTGGTGAAATTACATCTGTAAGTACTTCACCGGCCTCTAGGTGAGCATCAAGTTGGTCTTGAGTGATGTAGAAATACTGATTATATTCATCGCTGCCACGCGGCTGCCTGGTAGTAAAACTTTTAACACGGCGAAAGTTTTTATCTAATTTCGCTGCATGTTTCATTAGGCTTGTTTTACCAACAGCGGTTGGGCCAACAATCATAATTAATGTTTTTGATACTAAACTATCCATCTATTTCAATACTTACCGGGCAGTGGTCGCTCCCCATTACATCCGCGTGAATTTGCGGATTTTTTATATGCTTTGCAATTTGCTTACTCGCCAACCAGTAGTCAATGCGCCAGCCCACATTGCGGGCTCTCGCATTTGCCCAGTGGGTCCACCAACTGTAGGCGTCGGTTTTTTCTGGGTAGGCACTTCTAAATGTATCAACAAACCCAGCATTTAGAAAGTCCCCAAAGCGCTCTCGTTCTTCGTTTGTGAACCCATGTTTGCCAACATTTGGCTTAGGGTTGGCTAAATCTATTTCTTGGTGGGCTACGTTCATATCACCGCAGTAGAGCACCGGCTTTGTTTCTTCAAGTTGGCTCAGGTAGGCAATCATTGCTGGGTCCCAATGCTTGTAGCGTAATTCGAGTCGGCTCAAATCACCTTTTGAATTTGGTGTATATGCTGTAACAACCCAAAATGTATCAAACTCGGCAGCAATCACACGACCTTCGTCATTAGGGTTGCCGTAGGTATCGCCGTGAACTTCAAATTTGTCGATAATATCTTTTGGAAAGCCATCAATATAGCGAACTGCCTGCTGTTTGCTAAATATCGCCGTGCCAGAGTAGCCTTTTTTTACTGCCGAAAAAAAATGTTCATGATAGTCCGGTAGATCAATTTCAACTTGATCTCGCGAGGCTTTTGTCTCCTGTAAGCACAGTACATCAGGATTATGTTCTGCGATAAACGTTTGAAACGTGCCCTTATTTAAGACAGCACGAATGCCATTAACATTCCAGGAATAAAGCTTCATTCTATTTAGTATACAAGAGTTACAACGGCTGCGCGCCGGTTAATACTGTTTTAACGCTCGTTTAGTGTCACGGTCTTGATCACGGCGTTTAATTGTTTCACGTTTATCGTAACTTTTTTTACCTTTCCCAAGCGCAATAACCAGCTTTATAAAGCGTCCACCGGTAAGCAGTTTTGTTGGTACGATAGTCATACCTTGTTGCTTACGGGCGGCAAAGGCATCAATTTGTTTTCGGCTGGCGAGTAGCTTTCGGGGCTGCGTGTCTACGGTGCGTGCATTCGACTGGCCTCGCTCATTCAGTTTCAAACTAAAACTGGCGTTATTGAGCCAAAGCTCATTATTCTTCAAGCTCACGAATGAACCTTTTAGTTGCACGTGGCCATCACGAGCGGCACGTACTTCTTGGCCGGTCAGGCTAAGGCCAGCTACTATTTCGTCATCGAGTGC
>JAAXIO010000044.1 GCA_012270305.1 Candidatus Saccharimonadota bacterium | reverse complement strand
TACCCAGTGCTCAAAACTTTCCTCCCACTTATCGGGGTGCACAAAGTACTCAATCTCCATTTGTTCAAACTCTCGAGAGCTGATCACAAATTCACTTGGGATTATTTTATTTCGACATGCCGTACCGTGGGGTGCAATCCAAAACGGTAAATCTGGATAAAAATTGTCTACAACATTTTTATAATTAGTAAAAATACCCTGGGCGGTCTCTGGGCGCAAATAGCTAATTGCATTCGGATCATACGTCATCGCCTTCATACCCTGAAGACTATGCTTGTCGTCAGCACCTTCCATTGGCTCACCTATTGTCAAATCATTCTGTCCGCTGGGGCCCACGAATGTTCGAAACATCATGTTAAATGCTCGAGCTTCACCAAATGTACCCTCTTTACCGCAGGCTGGACATTTGTTTGGGTCATCAAGCTTATCTTCGCGGAACCGTCCCTTGCAGTGACTACACTCTACAAGCGGGTCGGTAAACGTATCAACATGCCCACTTGCCTGCCATACTTTTTGGTTCATCAAGATTGCCGCATCCACACCGTACATGTCGGCGCGTTCATCAACGAACATACGCCACCATAAGTTCATAATGTTTCGTTTCAGGCTAACACCTAGTGGGCCGTAATCCCAAGTACCGCTCAGCCCGCCATACACGTCTGATCCTTGGTAAATAAAGCCACGGCGCTTTGCTAAACTAACAATATCTTCAAGTTTTACTGATTTTTCCATTACTAACAGTATACCAGACATCTGTTAGAATTAGTTTTCAGTGCATTCTCAGCAAAAATGTGTTATAGTATATTGTTTGCACTTTTCGGATACGATTCAGGGAGATGAGGATTGACCATCGTTCAACCATCGGCTGATGCTGATGAAGAAGTTCGCAGAGGCCTAAAAGCCCTCAAGGCGATTAGCGACAAGACCGCCGAGCAGTACGAAGCCCATCTACACAGAGTTGTGACGTTCGGAAACGACGTCATCACGCTGCGCGGTGAGACGTGGCACCAGTTGGCGCTCCGATCTGTGGGGCGCGTGGACTACATCCAGGCTGCGAAGCGTTTTGAAGCTGCTAAGGCAGCCATCAATCAAGACCGTCAGCCGCTCACGTATGCACGAGTGCTGCGTGACGAGGCCTGGTTTGTAGCACATCATCAGGGTGACCACTACGCCGGTCGTCGACTCATCAATGCAGCATTGCGCCTGCACGAGAAAGACCTGGAACTGGCTACTAATGCAAGTGCCAGAGCAAAGGCCCGGCGGCAGCGATTGATTACCCAAACCTACGGGTGGCGGATTGATCACAGCTTCGTTGGATCGAGCGAGTCGATCGTAGAGCTGCTCAGAGTCATCGAGCACGAAGGTCAGCAGTTCTGCGCTCGTGATCAGCTGGTCATCATGGAGTATTTGATTCCTCGTGTTGGATTTGAAGTGCGCAAACGGCTACAGCTACGTGCCAGCAAAATCAACGCACCGAACGGATCTATACTTCTGTTGCCCTACCGGGCAACCCTTAGTATCTCCGGAAACGGGCTATCGATCATCCGATGGCTCAACCGCACAATTCGAGAAGGGTGAACAACGCCCCGTCATTCACATGGCGGGGCTTACTCTTTTATTGATAATTTAGTTAATATATGATATAATATATATATGTCAGATGTAAGCCGTGTTTTTGGTAAGCCAGCACCCCTTCAACAGCTCATGCAACGCGGTGAGGTCTTCTTTGATGAGCTGGCTAACGTGAACTCCGCCGATATCCTCATCAGAGCCAAGCGAGTATCTAATATCGCCAACACAGCAGCTACGGTAGTCGGTGAACAACTACAGCTCGAGGGCGACCACGTAGCAAAACAGCTCGTTCGTGCCGCTTTTATGGGCATAGGCGACATCACCTCTAGGATCACTCTCGATACATCACCAGATAACGCACAGCGACTTCTTACCTCGCCCACAACACACGCAACACTATTACAGGCGAGTAGCCAGCTTAAATCATATTCACTAGACACCTACACTCGTCAGTTCAAACGAGATGGTAGTATTTTTACCGTTACTGATGATGGTATAGTTTTTGATGAACAACTTGTCATCGAAAAATCCGATCGAGGCTCTGGCTGCCCTTATGCTATGGGTAATGCCAAAAAGGCCGATTATTTCAACGCCTGTACCGATAGAATCGTCGAAATATACACCGAAGCGTACCGACAAAATTTACCTGAAAATCTGTTCTCACACGTTGCCAGACGCGCCTTAATGCGCCACCGCTCGCTCAGCAACCCATAAGCATTCATGTATCAGATCTTCTCCGTCCTTAACATGCATTGCAACACGCGCGGATTGCGCACTTAGAATACGGAGTAGCTTTATGTGATCGCTCGTATACCGTCCGTTCTCAGCAAAGCTGAACGCCGTATCGGCTTCTGAAAAACTATACCTAGCATCTTCAACGAGCTTCATGCCATTTGTATCAGTACTCAGGTTTAAGCCGACACCCATCACAATCGCCAATTGCAGCCAAAACCAGCACTTTGTATATGCTAGATTAATCTCCAAATCGTTCAACGACGCAAATGTCTGTTCTAGTAGTTCGTAAAAGGCAGGGTCATCAAGTAATCCACTTGCTTTAGATATTTGTTTAATCGCCTCATAGCCAAATTGCAGGTGATCATAGTCAGTCATAATATTGCCGTAAAACGTATGTAACCGAGCAGCTGTTAGTATGCCTAGCTCACCTTTTCCGCTACCCACCGTAATGTCACATGAGGCAAACAATTCAATGCCGCCGGCAAGGCGGCTTTTTTCTTTTCGCACCCCCTTGGCCATCACGCTTACCATTCCATCGTCTGGGGTAATGAATTGCACGACGCGGTCTGCCTCGCCATAATTTGTCCGTCGCAGCACAATCGCTTTTGTTCGTATCGTTTTCATAGCACCGCCCCGCGTACAGCCGCCACAATATCATCGGGTTGCATTGTTGCTTTGTTAACAATACGCACCACCCCATATTGCTCCACATCATCGAGCTGTATTTGCTCAGCTAAATTAGTTATGAGCACCACTGGAATACTCGCTAAATCAGCGTGCGACTGCAGCTCATGCAGTAATGCCATTGCCGTAGTGCCCGTTAGCAACATATCAAGCAGAATCACAGCTGGCTGCACCTTATCAATGACTGCAATCGCACCAACAGCATGTGGTGCGTGCTCTACGTGGCAGCCAGCTCGTTTCAATACACGAATGTAGTGCTCGGCTAGCCACTCATCATCCTCTACAATAACGACATTCATGTTCATACTAATGCTAGTTGGTGTGATACCGGCAAATCAACATAGAAAGAAGCGCCGTTCTGGTGTCGCGTTGCGCCGATCGAACCATTCATGTGCAATGCAAATTCGTGAGCAATGTATATTCCCAACCCACTACTTTGTGGTCGTTGATGAGCCGCCTTTACGTGCTTAAGTGTGCCTGAAAGTACACGCCACTCTTTTGAAGATATATATGGGCCATAGTCTCGCACACTCAAACGTACAATCGAACGCTCATTAAGCAATTGCGCCTGTAGCTCCACCATACCGTCAACGTGGCTATAATGCAGCGCATTGTCTGCGAAGTTAAGTACAATCCGCCGTAGTAAATCACGATTCGCAATAACGGGTGGCAAGTGACGCACTCGTGCGATACGTAGCTCACGTCCCTTTGCCATATATAGGCTACGTAGCTCAGATCGCACATCGCGCACAACATCGAGTGGATTGACTGGCTCCACAGTGAATAGCTCCAATTGTGACTCTAGCCTGGTTAAATCGCTCGTTAGCCGCAACCCACGCTCGCTAATATGCTTCATTTGGTCTGCAATACGTTGTCGCTCAGCTTGAGAGAGCGACATATCGCTTAGTTCGATTGAAAGCTGCCGCAGTAAGACCAGTGGTGATTTCAGCTCATGGGCAGCCACACCAATCGCAGAAACGCTGGTGCTAGCCCCACTACCCTGATACTGCTGCTCTCCCCTCGGGCTCATTACCTTTAGTGTAGCAGGATTAGCGAAAAAATTCGCTA
>JAAXIO010000039.1 GCA_012270305.1 Candidatus Saccharimonadota bacterium | reverse complement strand
AGTTACTCTAACTTCATCCCCAGCAAGCAATACTCAAGGAGTAACAGGTTGTGCTATTGCGTCCGGTGAAGTGTACTGCTGGGGACACAATGGTCAAGGTCAGGTTGACGGAGGTTCTGGTAATCGCCTCACTCCTGTGCTTGTTGGCGGGGCTTTAGCGGGAAAAACGGCAACTGCTGTCTATACAACTTCTAGCAGCAATAGCGGTGGCAGCCCGGCCGTCAGCTGCGCTATTGCAGATGGTGATTTGTATTGCTGGGGGTACGCTTACTATGGTGATACGGGCACCAATAATCTAAATTCAGGCCGTATTGCGCCGACGCTTGTTGGTGGGGCAATGGCGGGCAAAACAGTTGGTCAGTAGCCTCCCGATGCCGATCATCGCACTTGACCTCATCTACAAATATTTGCTATGATACTCGTTGTGTTCTTTTCGTGCAGAAACATTAAAATTTAACATTTAAAGGTCGAATGCGCGGAGTATAGAACAGCACGCCCTTAAGAGCGTGCAACGGAGCATAAACTACATGCCAATCGCTATCACGTTTGCCCCAAGTAGGAGCAAACGCGTCGCAGTGGATGTGGTGCCTGCCGAATGGCAAAAGTATTTAGAACAATAGAACGTTCAACTCGTAACCTAAACTACCCCCTAGTGTTACATCCCAAAAATAAAATCATCCCAAGGCACCGGGATGATTTTTATATTACTGTGGTAGTTTAGTCTTTAGCTTCTTCAGTTGAAACGGTAATGCCGTTCTTTTCAAAGGCTTCGAGTAGTTTCTTTTCTAGTGCTTCCTCTGAACCAAAGTCAGCTTGTTCTAACATGTCACCGTTTAACAAAATAGTTGGCGTTGAGTTGGCGCCAATTTTACGGCCCAAGGCTAGGTCGAAATTGATTTTACGGTTAATGCGGGCGGATTCATCTGTAAGTGTTTTTTCGTAGGCTTCGGCATTTACACCAGCATCAACTGCGAATTGTTTGAATAGGTCTGCTCGCTCACTTGCTGAGGCATCCGACCAAGCTGATTGGCGTTCAAATACCAAGTTGTGCATTTCCCAGTACTTACCGTTAATGCCAGCTGCTTCAACCGCAGCTGCAGCCGCTCGTGCGTTTGGGTGAATTGTAGTAAGTGGGAAGTTCCTAAATACAAACGCTAGCTCGTTTTCGTATTTTTCACTCAGTGCTTTTAACGTTGGGTGGGCTGCGCCACAACCCGGGCATTGAAAGTCACCATATTCAACTAAAATTACTTTTGATTCTTTGTTGCCGTATACGTGATCGCCAATGTTACCGCTATTTTCGGTTGCTGCTAGCACTTTGTTTTCTTTTACATTCGACACATCAATATTATCGCGTGATGACCACACTACTAATCCGCCAAATAGTACTACACATACGGCCGCAAATATAATCCAGGCTTTTGTACTCATTTCTAACTTTTCCTCCTTAAGCTGCTTACTATTGTATACTAAAACGCTTTGTTTTTCCTACGCCCGACAGGTACAATAAAGCTTGTGATTACCGCTTTATTGTTTATTCTTGTAGTGCTAATTGGCTTATTATTAGTGGCACTATCTTCAGTATCGCCAAACCAACCTGCAATTAGTAGTTTTGAGTTGAAACGACGAAAAGAGGTGGCGGGTAGCGATAACCTTGAGTGGTTGCGGAGTGAAGTATACCGTGACGCGCAATCGCTGCAGCGCACAGTGATTAGTGTACTATTGGTTGTTTTTGTGGCTGCTGCAATTGCTCGCTTTGGTGCTTTTTGGGGTGTAACTATTAGTTTTGTTGTAGCTTTGCAGTACGCTGCTGTGGGCAGGTTTAATTTAGTTCGTAGCTATAATCAAAAGCTTTATGACGATAACGAGCGGCGCATTTTAGAGTTTTTGTATCAGCATCGTTCCTATATTAAGATATTCCGTTCAGTGGCGCCGGCGCAATCAGCACCTGCCATTGCGTCAAAATCAGAACTTACACATTTACTTGAAGTATCAACAGGCGTGTTAACTTCCGACGAAAAATCGTTAATTATAAGTAGTTTGTCGTTCGTAGACAAAACGGTGCAGCAAATTATGACACCAAAAAGTGTCGTAGATACTATTTCTAAAGATGAAATACTGGGCCCGCTCGTACTTGATGATTTACATAAAACGGGCCACAGCCGCTTCCCGGTTATTAATGGCGATATTGACCATGTTGTAGGCGTGCTACATTTACGTGATGTACTTACAGTTGATTCATCTAAAAAAGCTACAGCCACGGTTGAATCGGCGATGTCTAAAAAAGTTTTTTATATTCGCCAGGATCACACGCTTCACCAGGCCTTATCGGCATTCCTACGAACGCATCATCACTTATTTATGGTAATTAACGAATTTCACGAAACCGTTGGTATTGTTACGTTAGAGGATACACTAGAAACGCTACTCGGTAGAAAAATTATCGATGAGTTCGATGCCCATGATGATATGCGTGCAGTAGCAGTGAGGCAAGCTGCTAGGAAGCCACTTGCTGGTAAAGAAGTCTAGCTTAGTCGCTGTGAACGGCGGCCCGGCCAATGCTCACAATGTGGCGTGCCCTGAACTGATCAAAGGCTTTTTTATCCATACCGTGTCGTTTAATGTGGGTGGTAATATATTCTGAGCCAAGGAAGCGCGGCAAAATAACGTATGATGCGCCGTGCTTGTATAGCTCCAAGGCATCTTCATAGGTGCGTGCATGGCAAATAAATACAAAGTCGTGCGAATGGTGATGTAAGAAGCTAAGTAGTAATAAGTTCACGCGCCGATCAATAATGGTACTGGCAATAAATTTAGCGTGGCCAGTATTTATTTCCTCTAAGAATTCATGGTCGGTTGCGTCACCGTAGGCATGGCGAATACCTTGGGCTTCTAGGTGCTCAATCACCTCAGGGTTGTAATCTACAATTAAGTATCGCTGTTTCATGTCGCGGAACATTTGCAAAAACTCATGTCCGCCATGGTGGTACCCGAACAGTACCGCACTGTACAAACCGCGTTTTTGCTTTTTTTCACGAGGGGTTTTACGTTCAAAAATAGCTAGTAGTGGGTGAATCTTTTTATATAGCGACTCGTCATATTTCATTAGGTAGGTGCTAAGGGCAATGGTAATTAGCGCTACTAAGGTAATAATGCTTCCGGCTTTGGCATCAATCAATTCAGTTTGAATGGCTAACACCACAAGAACAATAGAGAATTCACTAATTTGACTCAGGTGAATACCAGCCTTAAAACTAGTAAGTTTTGTATAGCCCAGCGCCCCCAGGCTTGCCATGGTTACAATTGGCTTACCAATCAACACAATTGCCGAAAGTGCAATCGCCGGAATAATAGTTGAAGCAAAATCATCAAACACGAATGTTTCACCAAGGCTTACAAAGAATAACACCACAAAGAAATCACGCAGCGGCTTGAGTCGTGTGCTCATTTCCATAGCGTATGGAAGTGATGCCAGGGCAACACCAGCAAACAGTGCGCCTACTTCGTGTGAAAACCCAGCAGCACCGAATAGTGTAGAAACACCAAATCCCCAGGCAACAGCAAACACAAACAATAGTTCTTGGCTTTTTGCCAGCATTTTAGAAAAGCGCGGCACCACATGAGCGCCAACAACGTAAAGTAGCAGTCCTAGCCCAATCGCCTTGGCGCCCAGCTGCAATAAATCGTTGGCACCAAGGCTGCCATTCGACGCTGCTGCCACTGCAACCATAGACAGTCTTGCTACAATGTCATCGAATAAAATAACGCCAATTGAAATCTGGGCGTGCAAGCGACTAATCTCGCGTTTGTCGCTGAGTACTTTCAAGATCACGATGGTACTCGAGAAGAATAAGGCGACACCAATTACAAGCGCCGTCTGGATGTCAAAGCCAAACGCACTAGTGGCAGCAACCCCCAGTCCGCCAACTAACGTAAATATAGTCGCTGCTGTAACAAGCGAGACCTTACCCAGGCTACGAATAACCGCAGCGTTCATACCAAGGCCAATAATAAATAGCAGCAGGGCGATACCAATTTCGCTAAAGCCTTCAAAGGCTTCTTTGGCGTGGATCAAATCAAGTAACAGTGGCCCAACCAGTATACCCGCTAAGATGTAGCCGAGTATTAATGGCTGTTTCAGTAATCGCATCACGATAGAAATACCCGCTACAACAACGAGTACAAGGCTTAGTTCGGTAAAAATATTTGCGCTATGCATGTGTCTATATTGGTAATGCTTTCGTATCAGTATGACAGCTCGCTTGCGTACTGACAACCACCCCTGGTGAACTTGGGCAAATCACGGTATACTATACCTAATATGACAAGAACACTTATCAGAGACATTCCTCAGCATGTCGGCGAAACAATCACTATTCAAGGCTGGTTACATAAAAAACGTTTACTAGGCGGCTTGAACTTCCTCACTGTGCGCGACCGTTCAGGTATAGCCCAGAATTTGATCGAAGCCAAAGAAGAAATTGAAAAGCTGCGTGGCCTTCAAATTGGCACAGTGGTTGGCTTTACTGGCACAGTTGTGGCCGACGAACGTGCCCCAGGCGGTGCTGAGCTACATGACGTAGTGGTTGAAGTGCTTACGCCAGTTACTGAAGAACCGCCAATTGAAATTGATAAACCGCTCAGCCATAAGTCAGAGAACCTTGATACACTTTTTGAACACCGTGTGCTTGGGCTTCG
>JAAXIO010000055.1 GCA_012270305.1 Candidatus Saccharimonadota bacterium | reverse complement strand
TATAGGGCGGAGCCAAGTGCTACAACTCGCCACTTAACTGAGCTGACGATGCTTGATATTGAAATGGGCTTTGTTGAAGGTCATCAGGAAGTGATGGACACGGTAGCAAGCATGACTAAAGCGGCGCTCACTGCGGTGTATGACTCACATGCAGCCGACCTAAAAAGTTTAAATGCCCCTGAGCTGAAGCTGTCTGACGACGTGCCAAAATTCACCATTGCTGAAATTCACGAGATGTACACCAAAGCGACTGGTACCGATACTACCAATGAAAAAGATTTAATTCCAGACGAAGAGCGGTGGATTGCAGACTACGCTCGCAAGCAGCTTGGTAGCGATTTAGTGTATGCGACCGACTTCCCGCGCGAAGCAGGTAAGTTCTATCACAAGTTTAAAGACGATGGTACCGTAGCGTGGGCAGACCTATTGTTCCGTGGCCTCGAAATTGCCACAGTGCCACTTCGTGAGAATAATTACGACAAAATGATTGAACAGATGACCGCAGCAGGATTAGATGTGACCGCAGATGGCTTTAAGTATTATCTTCAAGCGTTCAAATTCGGTTTGCCTGTGCACGGCGGGTGTGGATTTGGCGTAGATCGCCTGGTGCAAAAAACCATCGGGCTATCTAACGTAAAAGAAGCCACGTTGTTCCCGCGTGATATCAACCGCCTTGGGCCTTAGTCTTAGGTAAATAGCTTCTCTAACTCAGTGTAATCACTGCGCAAATTTGCCGTGTCATGTACGATTTTTTTGACTGTCACAATATCGCGGTGAATTAGGACATCTTTTATGCAAATAAGCGCAATTAAGGGCAGCGGTGTCGCGCGCGCCTCTAAAGCGGCTTGGATTTTATCAATAAATTCGTTTACCTTATCTTTTTGCGTAGATGATAGCTTATGGCTGTATATCGCATTCACGATTAATAACGCCACGACTCGTGCTAATACGAATAGCCCAAATAGTATGCCAAACGGGAGTACGATGAGCCACCACCAGCTGCTAAAAAAGGACGCGAGAGTGCCGGTGATAAGTATAATTATACCCATAACTATAACCGCAACTACCGTGGCTATCTTTAACATGCGCCGCATAAATATGGCTGTTACCGCTCGGGCTGGAGTGATTGATCGCTTCATGCCTAACACTATAGCACGCTGGTATACTTAGATTATGCAAACGAGAGTTATTTATATTCCTGGACTTGGCGATCACTACGATGGCTTCCGAAAATTTACACTAAAGTGGTGGACGCTTCTAGGGGTGCGTGCAACTCACGTGCCAATTACGTGGTACGACGGTGGTGATTTTGAGCAAAAAATAGGCTTGGTTACTCAAGCGATAGAAGCACATAGGGCGGAGCGCATCGTGGTGATTGGGGAAAGTGCTGGTGGCGCATTAGCGCTTCATGCGGCTACGAATCCGAACGTAAGTAGGGTAATTACACTGTGTGGTGTTGCCAGTAGGAGCACACCGATTTCATCGTACTTAGAAAAACGTGCTCCGGCGCTTGTTGCGGCAGCCCGCACAATTCCAGACGTGAGCAATTACGACATTCATAGTGTACGGGCATATATCGATCCTGTAGTTAGTGCGAAGTACAATCGGGCCAAAGGTGCGAAGGTGTATACGCTACCACTAATCGGCCATTTCATTCCCATTGTTTTATGCTTGACTATTCTGGCTCCGCTTATGGTTACTATTGCAAAAAAGTCAAAAACGTGATATATTAGTAAAGTAAAGCATATAACATAAGTAGAAAGGCTTTCCAGTCACATGCAAGATATGACACTGATTATTACACTACTAACCATAACAGTTGTAATACTGTCGATTGTCATTATTGCGCTGCTTGGTGCTGTAACAATGGTTATTTTAAAGGTAAATAGTATCAGTAAAAATGTTGATGCCATCACTACCAACCTATCGGCTGCTACAGACTGGGTGAATCCGGCAAAAGTATTCTCAGCTGCCGTAAAAGCGTTTCGTAAATAAGTAAAAAGAGGGGATAAATAAGTATGAGTAAATTAGTAAAAGTTGCACTTGCTACAGTAGCTGGTTTTGCAGCAGGTGTGTTAATGGCACCTAAATCTGGTAAAGAGACACGGGCTGACATTAAGGCAAAGGCCGAAGATGCTAAAGAGTTGGCCGCTGAAAAAGCAGAGCAAGTTAAGCAGGCCGCAAAAGAAGGCGCTGCTAGCGTAAAAAAAGGCGTACACAGTGTTGAGCGCGAAGCTAAGGGAATGGCTAAGAGCGCTAAGAACTCTGGCAAGCTAATGCGTGATGAAGCAGAGCGCTTAGCTGACGAAGCGAAAACTCGTGGAGGCCGTGTGGCTGCTGATGGTAAGCGTGTCAGTAAGGCTGTAAAAGCAGACGTAAAGCGTAATCTAAAATAAGCGTAGTGCTATATAAAAAAATCGCTCGGTACTTCGAGCGATTTTCTTATGAATGAGATTACTTTTTGTGCCTTTGTACGTACGCACTAATTATGCCAATAATTAATACTATTGCTGCTACGTACACCAACCCGTTTATTAACCAGGCGGCAATTTTAAAGATCATTGCTAGAACCCATGCACCTATAATAATTGCTGCGATTACGAAGAGTAATTGATTTAATTTCATATTTTAATTATAGCAATAATACGTGCTATCTTGGCTCATGCTACAATGAAGCACATGAGAAAAAGCGTAACCGGCTTTACAATAGTTGAACTACTTATTGTAATTGTAGTAATCGCGATTCTTGCTTCTATCAGCGTGGTTGCCTACAATGGCATTCAAGAAAGAGCCCGTTTTTCATCTATGCGGTCTGATATCGCAAGTATCAATAAAGCTATTCAGTTGTATTATGCAGATAATGGGTCTTACCCTGTTACTCCAGGTACATCAAGTTCGTGCTCTGGGAGCTGGTGTGGATGGGACCAGGTGAGCGGGGACGGATTTATTCCAGGACTCTCGCCAAAATATCTTTCTGTCATACCTCAGCTTCCAACAGCTAATGTTAATGGTGACACCTATCTGTATAGGTCTCCGAGCCCCGGTAGTGACTATAAGTTGATACGTCTTGTATCGACTGGCTTGTCTGCCTCTGAAAGTGCCGCAATGGCAGATTTGATGACTAGTGATTGTTCAAATTCTCAAATTAATACCACAAGATGGGGTTATTGGAGTAGTACTAACTCACGTTGCTGGTGAGGTGTTATCGAGACTTAGCCAGATATATCGACTCGCCACTGATTCGTAGGGGTGCCAACCATTTTTTTCGGCGATGTATCTAACATCTTGTTCGCTGGGCAGTTCAACGAAGCCATACAGTTCCTTGATGCCGTTCTTTATACCAAGATCACCAACCGGCAATACATCTAACCGTGCCATGCAAAACATTAAAAACATGTGCACTGTCCACACGCCAATACCTTTTACTTTGGTGAGCTCAGTAATAATTTCGTTGTTAGAAAGCGAATCTATATTTTCAAACTGCACGGTACCAACAAGTATTTTATCGGCCAAATCTTGAATATAGGTAGCTTTAGGTCTGCTTAATCCGACTGCTCGAAGATCTTCAATGTCTTTTTCTAGAATTTGTTCGGGTGTTGGAAATGTACCGCCGAATAAATCTACAAAGCGCTGCTCTATAGTGTGCGCAGCCTTTACGCTAAGCTGCTGTGAAATGATACTACTGGCTAGTTCACGGTAGTAATCGGTGTGCTTAGTAAACTTCGGGGCTGCGTAGATTGCAATCAGCTTAGATAGTACCGGATCAGCTGCTGTTAAATGCGAAAGGGCTTTATCCATCGATTTTTAGCGGACCTATTGGCCGGTGATAGGTTCCACCATAACTTTCTACATACGGAGTAATCATTCTATCGACTAACGCCTTGCCGTTTAGCGACAGGATTGCATCATGGGTTGGAAAAACGGATGACGCTTTGACTGATGTTGCAAAGTTGATTACTTCACTAATTTTTAGCCAAGGTGCTGCCACTGGTAGGCCAAGCATAGTAACCGGCTTATTCGGCGTAGCGAAAGAATCACCAGGATAATAGACGCTGTTATTAATGAGCACCCCAAGATTTGAAACTACCGGTATTGAATCATGAATTGTAGCATGATCGCCACCGAAGAATTCCAGTGTAAATGGTGCTGCTTCTATGGTCTGTCCGGCAGCAACAGAAGTATGCGGTAATGTGTCGCCAAGTTGCTGTGTTATATCGTGGTGTGCGAAAATAACCGCCTCTGGGTTGTGAGCAATAATTGCACCTAGTGCTGTAACGTCAAAATGGTCTGGGTGTTCATGGGTAACAACGATTGCCGCGACGTTTTCTGGTGTCGCTATATCCGTCGTCCAAACTCCGGGATCTACAATAATGGATTTTCCATCTTGCTCTACCATAAAGCAAGCGTGTTCAAACTTTGTTAACTGCATGTAGGTCACCTCCTTCTTACTAGTATATACTCGTTAACCACATCTTGCTGAGTACGAAGGGCTATTGTATACTTACCACAAGCTTAATGGAACGAAATGAAGGGCATCATGACGAATCCACCGACACAAACATCAAATATGCATCGCGGTTTTACGATTGTTGAACTTCTTATTGTAATTGTAGTAATTGCGATTCTTGCTTCTATTAGCGTGGTTGCCTATAACGGTATCCAACAACGCTCGCGTGATAGTATTCGAAAATCAGATATAAATGCGCTAGCAAAAGCATTAGAGCTACACTTTGTAGATAGGGGTAGCTACACGCAACCTGAAAATAGAGGCACTGACTATAGTACAGACGGTAGCGGAGATTGGGCTACTGATAGTGATTTGCGTGATCTAGTTACTGGCGGCTATGTACAAAAGTTACCAATTGATCCGACTAATAACACTTCATATTATTACTCTTATGAACCATGGAATGCGGG
>JAAXIO010000025.1:11697-24157 GCA_012270305.1 Candidatus Saccharimonadota bacterium | reverse complement strand
GTAAAAGTAATAGCCAAGGTGGAACCGCCTACATTTAGGCCCGAGGCACGCACGTACGATTATGTACGATGTGCGTGCTTTTTGTATTACTAAGGAGTAAAAATTTATGAACGACGAACAACTCTATGCCATGCGACACAGCTTGGCTCATATTACTGCCCAGGCCGTACAGCATTTGTGGCCGAACGCTAAGTTTGGTGTTGGTCCGGTGGTGGAGAATGGCTTTTATTACGATATTGATTTGGGTGACGAGCAAATTTCTGAGTCTGACTTTAAGAAAATTGAAAAAGAAATGCGTTCGATCATTAACAAAGACTACCCATTCGAACGAAGTGAAATGCCCATTGATGATGCGCTAGCCTGGGCAAAAAACGCTGAGCAGCCATACAAGGTGGAGCTGCTGAATGACCTTAAGCGAGAAGGCACTACGCTAGCAAGCGAACTCGACGCAACAATGATGGGTATGGAGCTGCCAGCGGGAATCGGTGGGTCGGCTCATCAGTCGGTGCAGAGTGTCGTTGATGTGTCATTCTATACAGATGGTGATTTCACTGACCTTTGTCGTGGTCCGCATGCCGAAAGTACGGGCAAGGTAGGTGCCTTCAAATTGATGCGTGTCGCCGGAGCATATTGGCGAGGTAACGAAAAGAACGCCCAAATGCAGCGGCTCTACGGTGTAGCATTTGCTACTAAGGAAGAGCTAGACGCACATCTAGAAATGCTTGAGCAAGCGAAGGCCTGTGACCACCGTAAGTTAGGCAGGGAGCTTGATTTATACACCATGAGCCCACTTGTTGGCTCTGGATTACCGTTGTTCACGCCGCGTGGCACTATTCTACGTGACGTAGCTGCTCAATACTCGAATCAGTTACGTCAGGCTCGTGGTTTTATGAAAGTGTGGACACCGCATATTACCAAGCAAGACCTGTACGAAGCGTCTGGCCACTGGGCCAAGTTTGGTGATGAATTATTTCTGGTTACTAGTCAAGAAACAAGCGACAAGATGGCACTAAAGCCTATGAACTGCCCGCACCACACCCAGATTTACGCCTCGCAGCCTCGCAGCTACCGGGATATGCCTGTGCGCTATCTTGAAACAACCACTGACTACCGTGACGAAAAGACCGGTGAGCTCGGAGGGCTGAACCGCGTCCGATCGCTTACACAGGATGATAGTCATGTATTTGCAACACCTGATCAAATCGAACAGGAGATTGACGGGCTATTGGCCAGTGCGCGCGAACTATATGAAACAATAGGCATGAAATTACGTGTGCGGCTTAGCTATCGTGATGACTCAGACGCATACCTAGGTGAGGCAGGCTTATGGGAATCAGCTCAAAGGCAACTAAAAGCGGCCGTTGTAAAGAACAAATTAGACTTCTTCGAGCAAGATGGTGAAGCGGCGTTCTACGGTCCGAAAATTGATTTTATGGCGACAGATGCAATTGGCCGTGAACATCAAGTGGCAACCGTGCAGCTAGACTTCGTGCAACCGCAGCGATTTGGTCTTAGTTATACAGACTACGACGGTAATTCAGCGCAACCAGTGATGATTCATTGTGCGCTACTTGGATCAATCGAGCGATTCCTTAGTGTATTTATTGAACATACTGGCGGTTGGTTCCCGTTGTGGGCGGCGCCAGAGCAAGTGCGTATTTTAACGATTAACGACACGGTGCTTGATTACGTGGCTGAAATTGAAGGGGTGCTCGCTGATACAGTGCTTATGAAGCCTGTTAAGTACAACGAGCTGCGCGTGAGCCGTGATGATAGAAACGAATCACTCGGTAAAAAGATTCGAGAAGCCACGAAGATGAAGATTCCTGTACAGCTTATTGTAGGGCCGAAGGATAAAGAGCAGCGAGAGGTAAGTGTGCGTACGCAGGCTGGCGAGGAAAAGGTTGCACTGGCCAGCCTTGGCGAGTACTTGAAAGGACTATAGTGCGGTCATCAAGTGATTTTCGCCAAAGGGTCGAAGCCTTAATGGCCGATGTTCCGGCTGGCAAGGTTACGACGTACGGCGATTTAGCTGGGCTTGCGGGGAACGCAAGAGCAAGCCGAGTAGTTGGTGGGGTTGCTCATTATGGGAACCCTGAGTTGCCGTGGCACCGTTTAGTGAATCGATTTGGTGGCTTAGCCGCTGGTTTTCACGGTGGCCGCGATGTGCAGGCGCAATTGCTAATGCAAGAGGGTGTTGCGTGTACAAACCATGTTGTTGATGAGTTCAAGGAGCGCAGATGGCATCCGACACAGCGTTAATTGCCATTGTTGGTCCTACAGCAAGCGGTAAAACGTCACTCGCGTTGAGTATAGCCGAAAAGTTTAATGGCGAAATTATTTGCGCAGACTCTAGAACAGTATATAAAGATATGGATATTGGTACGGCGAAGCCGTCTATTGAAGAGCAGGCGCGCGTTCCTCACTGGGGGCTTGGTATTGTAACTCCTGGGGAAAGATTCACCGCAGCTGACTTCAAAGAATATGCGCTTGCTGCTATTAGTGATATTCGATCGCGGGGTAAGCTGCCACTTCTTGTTGGCGGCACTGGTTTGTATGTGGACGCAGTACTTTATGACTTTAGCTTTGCTGAATCACCTAGCGTTATTGAGCGTAAAAAATACGAGGGTATGTCGGTAGAGGAGCTAGTAAATTATTGCTATAATAACAACGTTATGCTTCCAGAGAATCATAAAAATAAACGCCATCTCGTAACGGCAATTGAGCGAAAAAGCGTAAGCTCTATCAGTAAATCTGCATTGCCAGACAATTTTTATGTAGTTGGAATTGCTACAAATAAAACTACTCTTCGAACAAGAATTGTAGATAGGTCTGAACAGTTATTTCAGAATGGAGTTGCAAAAGAAGCTACGATATTGGGCGAAAAATATGGCTGGGATAATGAAGCAATGACTGGAAATGTCTACCCACTCATACGTCGCTACTTGCAGGGTGAGCTATCAATGGAGCAAGTAAAAGATATGTTCAGCACGCTAGACAGTAAGTTGGCTAAACGACAAATGACATGGCTGAGACGGAACCCGGATATTATGTGGGCTACACTACACGATGCAGAGCAGTATATTAGTTCACTGGTTACTGAATAGTAATAAAAATATGGTACACTATCAGTAGAAAAGGGACCCTGTAAACACTATGATTGACGCATTATTCGGATCGAAAACTCGCATAAAGTTATTGCATCTTTTTCTGAACAATCCAGGAAAGTCATTTTACGTACGCGAGATTACCCGCTTAATCGATGAGCAGATCAATTCAGTTCGGCGTGAACTGGCAAACATGATGAAAGTTGGCATTATAAAAAGTGATACAGCAGACAATAAACTGTATTATGAAGTTGACCAGCGTTATGAGCATTACGTACCGCTACGTGCTATATTCAGTGACGACAAAGAAGTTTCTGCGAGTGCATCTCAGCCAAAACAATCTACCTTAGACTGGCAAGGTAAGCTAGACGAAGTCGGCGGCATACGACTTGCTATAATGGCGGGTGTGTTCGTGTCGGGTAGCGCAAGTAAACTTGATCTACTGCTGGTTGGTAGCCCGGCCGCTTCTAAGATAAAATCATTCATTAAGTCATTAGAGAAAAAAGAGGGCAGGGAGCTTAACTATAGCGTATTGAGTTACGACGAGTTCTACTACCGACTTTCAATCCGTGATAAATTTATTACCGAGCTAACCAGCAGTAAGCACGTTGTATTACGTGATTCAGAGAATATTCTAGACAAGCAGAAATAGGAGATATATGTTCGAAATTGAGTATAAAGGCGCAGGAACAGTAGTTATTGCAACCAAAAAATCAAAACTTATTAGTGACCCAAAGCTATCGCTGGTTGGCTTGAAGGACATTGAACCAAAAGATATGACGATGGTGCTGACAGAGGCTCGCTTTGCGGTTGATTCAACTCAAGTTAAGCTGAAAATTGATGGCCCTGGTGAGTATGAAGTAGGTGACTTTTCGATTCGCGGTATTCCAGCGCAGCGTCATTTAGATTCAGAAGGCTTTGAGTCAACTATTTACCGGATTGAAGTAGGTGACACGCGCATAGCGTTACTTGGAAACATTGATCCAAAGCTCAGTGAGGAGCAGCTAGAAGAAATTGGCATTGTTGACATGCTAATCCTTCCTATAGGTGGCGGCGGGTATACGTTGGACCCAACAGCAGCTGCGCAAATTGCACGTAAGGTTGATGCTAAAACGGTTCTGCCGATTCACTATGCCGACAGCGATTTGAAATATGAGGTAGAGCAAGAAGAGTTTGATACGTTCCACAAAGAGTTAGGTGGAGCAGTTGAAGAGGTGGAGAAACTGAAAGTGAAATCTTCGAGCATGTTGCCACAGTCTCTTACGGCAATTAAGCTCGCCCGTAGTTAATTGACTACGTGCTCAGAGAATAAAATATCCGCCTACAGAGTAAGGCGGATATTTATTTGTAGGTGACTACGGTTATTTCGTAGTCTGGCTCGCAACTGGTTGCAAAAGACCCTTTTTCTTTAGGGTGCGGATCGCTTGAGTTGAAAGTGTCATTGTGACTTTTTGGCCGTCAACCATGAATGTTTTCTTTTGCAGGTTAGGCTTGAAAACACGCTTGGTGCGGCGCAAAGAAAAGCTCACGTTGTGGCCGAATTGTTTACCTTTACCGGTAAGTTCGCAGCGGGCTGCCATTTCTTTACTCCTTAAAGTTATTTAGCAAACTGCGATTAATTGTAGCGAAAAACCCTTCTCAAGTCAAGACTAAGATAGGGGCTATAGACTAGCTATCAACTACGGCTACAAGGGTGCCAAATTCATTGTTTCCAGCTATAATGATAGGAATGGAACTGAATATTACGTACATTCTAGTTGTACTTGTGGCTATTTTATTTAGCATGACATTGCACGAAGCAATGCACGGGTTTATGGCCTTTTGGCTAGGTGATGACACTGCCGAGAGAGAAGGGCGTCTAACACTAAACCCGGTCAAGCATATTGACCCGTTTTTAACGATTCTCCTCCCGCTAATTCTGGCAGTGACTGGAGCTCCAATCTTCGGTGGTGCCAAGCCGGTGCCATTTAATCCAGCTCGGCTAAAATATGATGAATGGGGAGCTGCGCTTGTAGCCGTGGCTGGTCCGTTGATTAACCTAATTATCGCCTTCGTGCTGTTTGGAAGCTATGCATTGTTACTGCCTAGCACGGATACGTTCGCTGCACAGGCTTTACTCATAGGTGTGTATGTAAACTTAGGGTTCTTCATTTTCAACATGATTCCGATTCCGCCGCTTGATGGTTCTCGAGTAATCTATGCCTTAGCGCCTGAGTTTGTGCGACGAGGTATGGAGGCGATAGAGCGCTACGGACTTATTTTAATTTTTGCAGTCGTGCTAGTTGCTAGCCCTGTGTTGGGTGCATTCATTTTTGAGGCTCGTTCGGCGATTATTGAGCTGTTTTCGGCCTTGTTTGGGATATAAAACACATCATTCATATGGTTGAACCGGTCTTCTCGGCGGGTGTATACTAAGAGTGGTGGACATAAGTAGCTATAGTAGTAGCTTGTGGACGCGGCGTATATGATTTCCTAACGTCATTTGATAGGGATACCAATATTCTGCGAGGCTGTGGCCTTGCTATGAGGTCGTCCCACCTTGCACTTACGCGGGGATATATCAAGCGCCGCGTCCTCTGGATACTACGTGAGACTATCGGGGTTTGGCGCAGTTGGTAGCGCGCACCGCTGGGGGTGGTGAGGTCGCTGGTTCAAGTCCAGTAACCCCGACCAAACATATACAGTATACTAGGGGTAATGAAACAACTAATATCTGTCCGGGCAATTATCCGAGAAAACCAAAAAACCCTACTATTAAAGCGTGCTAACGGACGAGCATCGATTTTGGGTAAGTTTGAGCTACCAGGTGGTAAGCTTGGCTACGGTGAGCAGCCTGAGGAAGCGCTGACGCGATACTTAAAAGATGATGCCGGGATTATGGTTCATTCGATGCAGCTAAACGATGTACTGACATACATTGACCATGATGACCGTGATATTCAATATACATTTATTTTGTACATCGCGAACGTGGCTAAAACAGGTGCAAAAATCTCCCTAAGTGAGAATTATGATCAGTATGCCTGGATGCGCCTAGCTGACAAAGGGCAAGACGAGCTTACCGAATCAGCGAAATTGCTGTTAGGAATATCACAACAACAGATAGTTTCAACAGAGAAGAATGCGCCTAATAATGTACCTGTTGACGGAAGTACATCGGTAAATATTAATGATATTATTATATATTCTGACGGTGGATCACGAGGTAATCCGGGGCCGAGCGCTAGTGGCTACGTTATTATGTCGCCAAAGGAAGAGGTGATACATCAGGGCGGAACGTACCTGGGGGTCACAACGAATAATCAGGCCGAGTACCACGGTGTGCGATTAGGATTAGAAAAGGCGATAGAGATGGGGGTTCGAAATGTCGATTTCCGCATCGATAGTTTGTTGGTAGTTAATCAACTGAATGGTATTTACACAATCAAAAACCGCGAGCTGTGGCCAATTCACGAACGTATTAAACAGCTAGTGAAAGAGTTCGATCACGTTAGTTTTCGACATGTGAAGCGTGAGTTTAATCAATTAGCAGATGGTATGGTGAATAAAATCCTTAACGCACATGAAGCTCAAGAGAAGGAAGATGCGGTATAATAAGAAACTGCAGCCTAGCAGATGGTCGCTGGTAACTTTTCAGTTACGAGAGGAAAGTCCGGGCAGCATAGGACAGGGCGGTCGCTAACGGCGACCGGGCGAAAGCTTAGGGAAAGTGCCACAGAAACTATACCGCCAGGCTCCGGCTTGGTAAGGGCGAAACGAGTGAGGTAAGAGCTCACAGTCTGGCATGGTGACATGTCAGGGAGGTAAACCCCGCCTGCTGCAAGGAGAGTTACATTAAGAGGTAGTCCGCCTGTAGCTCGATAACCGCTTGATGTGTCTGGCAACAGACATGCTAGATAGATGACCATCTCGGAAACATACGTTTCTAGACAGAACCCGGCTTATCGCTAGGCTGCACCTCGTTAGTTACCGTATAGATTATTAGGCGCATGAAACATGCATGATTGAATTCTTGCATATAAAAACACCCCGGATTGCCAGGGTGTTCTTAAGTAAAGATCTAGAGAATCTACTTAGTAGACTTAACTACCGCAGCAAAGGCTTTAGGCTCTTTAACTGCGAGCTCGGCAAGAACTTTGCGATCAAGCTCAACGTTGGCTTTTTTAAGCCCGCTAATAAGCTGGCCATAGGTGCTACCGTTTAGGCGTGCGGCTGCGTTGATACGGGTAATCCATAATGAACGTAGGTCGCGTTTTTTGTTCCGGCGGTCGCGGTATGCGTATTGCAGGGCACGAATCACACCTTGCTTCGCTAACTTGAAGCTGCGAGTCCGGTTGTGCTGCATGCCTTTAGCGGCTTTAAGTATCTTTTTGTGCTTCGCGCGTGCTGGGACGCCTCGTTTTACTCGCATAGTATTAGACTCCTAATGATCGTTTAACGTTTTTAGCCATCTTACCAGTTACAATACCGGTAGTGTTGATAGCTCGTTTGCGGCTTTTCGACTTCTTGGCAAGCAAGTGGCCGCCCGATGCACGCAGTCGGGTAATTTTGCCTTTAGCGGTTAGCTTAACTCGCTTGGCAGTACCTTTGTGGGTCTTGAGTTTTGGCACGTTATTTACTCCTTATTGTAATGCTCAAATTACGACCAGCCATCATTGGCTTCTGTTCTACAACAGCGTCGTCTTCTAACAATGCGATAATTTTGTTAATCATATCGTAGCCAAGTTCTTTGTGCGCCATTTCGCGGCCGCGGTAGAAAATTTGGATACGTACTTTGTGACCTTCGGCAAGAAAAGCACGTATTTTTCGTAGCTTTATCTCTAGGTCGCCTGAGCCGATCTTTAGGCCGAATCGCATTTGCTTTAGTTCGCTTTGCTTACTTTTGGCACGATTCTTCTGCTGTTCTTTCATCTTTTGGTACTGGTATTTACCCCAGTCGATGATTTTAGCTACCGGTGGATTGGCATTCGGTGAGATTTCAACGAGGTCCACACCAGCTTCTTCGGCGAGCCTCAGAGCTTCGTTTCGGGGGAGGACACCGAGTTGTTCCCCGCTTGACCCGATAACGCGCAGTTCGTTGGCGCGAATGGCTTGGTTGATCCGTACTTGTTGATTGGCTATGTTGAGATCTCCCTTCGATCTAATCGCATGTTTTCTTAAGAGCGTTTAACTCGCTATCAACTATACCATAATCTACCCCAGTTATTCAAGAGGTGGCTCTTTGTTTACGAAATGAGCCGATACTGCAATGCTTCGGCCACGTGAGCAGGTTGGACGGTCGTGCTGTTATCAAGATCGGCAATAGTCCTTGCCACTTTAATAACTTTGAAATACCCACGAGCTGAGAGGTTGAGTTGGTCTGTAGCCTGGGCGAGCAACCGCCTTACGGCAGCGTCTAGTGGTATAAGCGTGGCAATGTCTTTGGATGCCAGCGAACTGTTATAAATGTTGCGATAGTTACTACTTTTGTATCTGTTGACTTGCTGTGATTGTGCTCTAGCGATGGAATTTCGAGCTGCTATGTGGGCAGTCGTTGATTGTACTTTATGGCTGGTTAATTCATTATTTTCAATGCGCTTTATATTAACAACTAAGTCAATGCGATCGAGCAGTGGTCCGCTTAGCCGCTGCTGGTACTTGAGAATTTGATTCGATGTGCAAGTACACTCTTTCTTGTTATCGCCGTAATATCCACAGGGGCATGGGTTCATTGTTGCAACAAGCATAAAGTCAGCGGGGTAGGTGGCATGGCCATTCGCTCGAGCAATCGATATGGCTCGATCTTCTAGAGGTTGTCGCAGTGCCTCAAGGGTAGCTCTCGGGTATTCGGGTATTTCATCTAAAAATAGTACGCCATGGTGGGCGAGGCTGATGTCGCCTGGTTTTGGTGGATTACCGCCTCCAACAAGCGATATACGACTCGAAGTATGGTGTGGTGAGCGGAATGGTCTGGTGGATACAGCTGAGGCAATACTGACGCCACCGAGACTATGGAGTTTTGTTACGGCGACCCTCTCGTCTGGGGTGAGTGCAGGCAAAAGGCCGGGGAGTACACGGGCAAGCATTGTCTTGCCGGCGCCAGGTGAGCCTGTTAGTAGAATATTGTGGTGTCCTGCGGCTGCAATAATGAGCGCGCGTTTCGCCTGCTCCTGTCCTAAAATATCGTCTAGTACAGGGGTGGATGATGTGTTTAACTCATCATTAGGTAATGTAAGTGGCTGCGAACGATAAGCCCTTTGGGTTTTCTCGCCTTTTAAATGCAAGAATAACTCAGTGATTGTATTGATTGGAATAATTTCAATGCCCGCTACTAAGCTTGCCTGTGGGGCATTATCTTTCGGTAACAACAGGGTAGTGTAACCACTATCACGGGCGACTTCGGCGATTGATATGATGCCTCCTACTGGGCGCAGGCGCCCATCGAGTCCTAGCTCGCCGGCAAACATGCAATTTGTGATGTTTTGTTGGAGTAGCTGCCCACTGGATATGAGTATTGCTACGGCTATCGCGACGTCGTAATGACTGCCGTCTTTTGGTAACTCAGCTGGTGCAAGGTTGATGATAAATTTTTTTGCAGGGAAGTCTAGATGCGAATTACTGATCGCGCTACGTACGCGCTCTTTGGCTTCGTCGATCGCTTTAGAGCCCATGCCGACAATCTGTAAACTTGGTAGCCCAGCTTTCATGTCGCACTCAACATCAACTAGCGTACCATCGTAACCGATAGGTGCGGCAGTAGCTACTGTTGCGACCTTACCTGCGTTGCTCATTATGCTTACGGTAGCATACTTGCAGTTCACTGTAAATAATGCTACAATAAACAGAGGTAGGGGGCTGATATAGCTTTCGACAGATGGACATTAACATACTACTTTGCAGGTCGACCACAGACGTAATCTGTATCTTAATTGCAAACCCAATTGCAAAAGCATGGGCTAGCGTGAAGTCAGCAATTGCTGCTCCACAGCTTGCTCTTGCAACAGCCTAACTTATTTAGGCCATCACGTCGCTTAGGTGACATAGAGCGGTTTCGTGGTGTCATATACATGTCACTTGCACGCGTGTAGGGAAGCAGCTATACGTGTGGACTTTCTTCTGCGCGCTGAGTCAGTTATGGTTTGTCTTATTCTTTAGACTGATTTTGGCGTTATAACATATGGAATAGACTATGCCTGTAGATGAGTAGTTGGTTACCGTTTGGACGCGGGGGCAGTACCCGCCAGCTCCACCAGTATTGAATTTACCCGACTATTGATAGCCGGGTTTTTTATTTGCATGTTGATTAGTCGGAGTGTATTAACATAAAAAACGACCGCCTGCGAGGAACGGTCGTTTTGTGTGGAGTTTTTTGTTCGATTGTTTGTTTTTGTTCGTTTTTTGCTTCTGTACACTTTTTTTGCTCAGAAGCTACCCCTATAATATGACGTGAAAACGCTCGTGTCAATAACTTTTTTGAGATTTTGCTGAGTATTTTTAGGCCATTTTTTTGAACACTATATGTAGTGTTAGCGTATGTATGAATGACAGTAGGTATGCTTTGGCTGGAGTGGCTATAGGCTGGTTAGTAGCTGAGCGTTTAGATGATTAGTGACGCGGTCCGCCTGCTTTAATTTGGCTGCGGTATGGGTGTTCATAACAGCAACGCAAGTCATTCCCGCCGCTTTAGCGGCTTTACAGCCCGATGGTGAGTCTTCTATGGCAGTGCAGTTACGTGGCGCCACAGCGAGACGTTTAGCAGCCAGTAGGTAACCTTCAGGATGCGGCTTACTGTGGGTTATGTCTTCTGCGCAGACAATGATCGAAAAAAAACATTTGATAGGGAGGTGGCCGCTAATGCCGCGATGGTCTCAGCTTTATTTGAGCCAGTGACTAGTGCCATGGGTGTGTTGTGGTCTGCAAGAGCTTGGATGAGTGCAATCGTATCGCTGTAGTAATCGATAGACGTAGCTAGTTGTAGGTATGCTTGCGTTTTTCTAATAGTAGTTCCGGTAATTCATGTAATGAAATATTCTTCGTGGTCAGAAAATCTACGAAGCCTTGTTCGTCGGTTTTTCCTGTGAAGTATGAAGCATAGTCTTTACTTGTAAGCCTAATGTTTTGTGATGCAAGCGTACGTTTAAACGACTCCATGTGCGTTGGCTCGCTATTAACAATAACGCCATCTAAATCGAAACAAATCGCTCGTGAGTGCATATGCTGCAAGTATACATGACATGTATAAAAATACATATTCACAACAATAAAACATATAATATGTTGTAAATAAAAATATATATTATATATACTAAAAACAGATACAGAAATAGTTATATTGTAAATAAGTCACCGCATAATTGCTCCAAAGGTATTGCTTTTTTGGCTATAGGATGCTACATTGAACATAAGCTTTTACAAACACAAAAAGCAGCAAGCAGTAACAACAAAGCACCTTTACATCTTTAGACCGGCATCTCGCCATCATCGATTCTCGAACGGATAGTCGATAACACCATATATAAACGGTATGCTACATACTTTGAGTTACTCTGTAACCCACGCACCTTTAGTCGCAGCCAAAACGTATGGCGTTATCGATGCTCCGAAACATCACTAAGGTGATTCGTCGAGCACTAGATATTTGCAAGTACCGGTGCGCTGAGTTAATCCTTATCATTCAGGGTCCAAACCTATGGTAGTGAAAGCACTCAGCGTATACGCGGAACGCTTATATTAAACGGATGCTCTAGCACTTGCTGGAGCGGTCAGTTGCCTCGAGTGATTGGTTGTCTATCGACACACGCGCTTACTTTTACTTTTAGAGCGGACTGTGATTTGTCTAGACGCTTGCCTTTCACTCAGGCCTCCTTGTTTTATTGGTATATACAGGTGGTATAGTGAGAAGATGGTAGCAAAAATAATTGTTGGAAGTACCGGCTTAGCGGCACTTTTGCTTATTATTCTTATGCAATCTACTGCACCTTCGACGGCTGGTCCAATTGGACTACTGGCCGTATTTTTTTTGATTTATATTATTACAATTGGACTAATGACAGAGGTGCTGTGGGTTGGCTCAAGAGTGTTTCAATCGCTGGCTCAGAAAGTTACTACAAGGCGCCCACCGGCCCGTATTAGCCTGGTGCGAGCCTATTATTTTTCTACTGTGTTAGCACTTGGCCCGGTCATTTTGCTGGCAATGCAATCTATCGGTTCACTCGGGGTGTACGAGGTGGTGTTAGTCGCTCTATTTTTGGCAGTGGGTTTTTTGTACATTTCACGTCGTTGATCGTGTGAAACTACGGGATTTCTCGATGGGCGCTGTGCTATACTGACAGGTATGGAACCAAAGCAATCTGCGCCTGAATTCTCTCCGATAT
>JAAXIO010000025.1:0-11597 GCA_012270305.1 Candidatus Saccharimonadota bacterium | reverse complement strand
GATCTTATTGAGAAGGAGTGGGTGGATAAAGCTAAGCAGATTATAAGCTCTACTCGTGATGACCCAGCACGACGAGAAAAAGAGGTGAGCAGGCTGCAGGCAGATTACTTAAAGAAGCGATACGGAAAAGAGCTCGGATCACCATCCGACTAACAATAGTAGGGGGCAAAACGTGGTAGGGGTTTTCATCAGTATTTTTGTTATAGCGCTGCTAGTACTTATCGCCGGTGCGATAGTCTTTTCTCAGTATCAAAAAACGTTACGTGAGGCAAAAAATTATGAACGTGGCCTGAAGATGGTCCCTATGATGATTCATCTACCACCAACTAGTGATGACCTTGAGACTGGCGGACGTGATGAGCGTGATGTGACTGAAGAGCTTCTTAGCCAGGCGCAGGTTATGTATAACATTATTGCCTCGACAGCCACCAAAGGTTTTAAAAGCAAAATGTATGGACAGCGTCACATTTCATTTGAGATTGTGGCGCGAGACGGGTTGGTGCGATACTACACCGTTGTGCCGGTAGTGCTGGTTGATGTTATTCGTCAGGCTGTATCGGCCGCGTATCCATCGGCTCGGCTAGAGGAGGTGGAGGAGCATAGTGTATTTAGCGAAATAGGTAAGCTCACCGGCACAATCGGTGGCGAGTTTACACTAAAAAAGGACTACGCGTACCCGATTGCGACATATCAGGAGTCAAAGCGCGATGCTAGTAGGGCGCTCCTATCAGCTTTGAGTAGTGCTGGAAGAGAGGATGGTATCGGTATTCAGGTACTGATTCGACCTGCGCGTGATGGCTGGGCGAAACGATCTACAGCCAAGGCAGAAGGTATCGTTAAGAACAAGGGTAAGAAAAAAGGAATGGGGGCATTAGCGTCTTCACGGGATATCATGGGTGCATTATGGAAGCCGCCAGAAAGCTCCGATGGTGACGATAAGCACGAAGACAAGCAGCTTAGCAATCTTGAGCGTGCCGAAGTTGAGGCTATCGAGGAAAAGACACGCTACCCGGGGTATGAATCTCTTGTACGAGTTGTTGTAAGTTCAAACACGGCAGCCAGGTCGCAGTCGTTACTAAAGAACGTTATATCGGCGTTTTCACTGTTTGACTCAGCAAGCTATAACGGCTTCAAATTCACGATGAGCCGTAACATTGAGGAATTAACAACGGCATATATTTTTCGCTTTTTCCCGCAAACGGTGACTAGCAATATATTAAATACTGTTGAACTTGCTACAATATTTCACCTTCCAGACCAAAAGAATATTCCAAGCAGTCAGGTTCAGCGCCAGATGAGCAAGCAGGTAGACGGTCCTACCCAAGTCATGGAAGAAGGCTTCTTACTTGGCTATAACGAGTTCCGCGGTATGAAGAAACCAATAAGGCTCAGTACAAACGATCGCCGTCGTCATACTTACATCATTGGGCAGACCGGTACTGGTAAGTCGGTTCTACTAGAGAACTTGGCCTTCCAAGACATGATGGATGGGAAGGGGTTTGCATTTGTTGATCCTCATGGTGATTCGGTAGAGGCACTACTGGGTAAGGTGCCGAAAGAACGAGTCGAAGATGTGATTTACTTCAACCCTGGTGATATGACAAATCCGATTGGTTTAAACATGTTTGAGTTTGACCATGAGGATCAAAAAGACTTCTTGGTCCAAGAAGCTATTAACATGCTGTATGGATTATACGATCCCGGTCACACTGGCATTGTTGGTCCACGATTAGAGCATATCTTCCGTAACGCAGCGCTCCTGCTAATGGCCGACCCAGCAGGCGGGACATTCATTGATATTCCAAAAGTGCTTATTGATCAGGATTACATGAAGAGTAAATTGAAATATGTGACAGATCAAACAGTGATTGATTTTTGGACAAAAGAATTTCCAGCGTCACAGCGCTCAAATGAGGCAGGTGAGGTGATTAGCTGGGTAGTGAGTAAGTTTGGTCCGTTTATTAGCAACGACTCAATGCGGAACATTATTGGTCAAACAAAATCAGGCTTTAACTTGCGTGATATTATGGACGGAAAGAAAATCCTCCTTGTAAACCTATCGAAGGGGCGAATGGGAGAGCTAAACTCTAAGCTACTTGGTATTATCTTTGTAATGAAGTTCCAGGCTGCGGCAATGGGTCGCGCGAACATACCCGAAGATGAACGCGTAGACTTTAGTTTGTATGTAGATGAGTTCCAGAACTTCGCAACGGAGAGCTTCGAGTCGATCTTGAGCGAGGCTCGAAAGTACCGACTGAATCTCATTTTAGGTAACCAGTTCATGACGCAGTTAACAGACAAAATTCGTGAAGCGATTATTGGAAATGTCGGAACGGTAATTGCAGGTCGCATTGGGGTCACTGACGCTGAACTAATGGTGAAACGGTTCCAGCCTACGTTTGACGCTGAGGACCTTATTAAAATGCCAAATTACCAGAGTGTTACAAGCGTTATGATTAATAACATGCCTTCTGCTCCTTTTAGTATGAACTTTGTGCCGCCGATGGGTCAGGTGAATCCGCAACTGAGTGACGCACTCAAGCGTCTTTCTGCGGCAAAATACGGGCGCCCACGAGCTGCGGTTGAGAAGGAAATATTTGATAGATTAGGATCGGCAGAAAAAGCAAAGCAAGAACGGCTGCAGAGTATGCGATCTCAGTCGGCAGCTCGTCCACAATCGCCTTCGATGCCATCTGCTGCGAAACCAGCAGGGGGGTCGTCGTTTCTCGATGAATGGCTAACAAAACGCCAGCAGTTAGCAAATGCACCCGCTGCGCAAAAGCAAGCATCGCCATCAACGGTTCAAAAGCAGACGGGAACCCCCTCGGTATCCGTCAGCTCACCCTTTGGTCCGCTGTCTAGTTCACCTTCTGTGACTGGTCAACAGACTAATGTGGCGACCGGGGAGAATATGCAGAGCCAGGCTGCAAGTAAAACACCCGGCAAATTACATTTACGGGGTGATGAGAGTTCAGATGATAGTGAAGTTGCTGTGAAGCTCCGCTAGTGACGGGTCGGTTAAGCTCGTTTTCCGGTGATCATAACTCGCAAGTAATCGAATAAAAGGCCAATCACCCAGCCGAGTACAAAAGCGGCAATCGTTTCACTGCCGGTAAGTGGGTAGCCATAATGTTTGGCAACGGTGTAGGTGATTAATGATAGAAAGAAGGCAGCAACTGAACCGGCCAAAATTGCATTTGGACGTGCAATTGTAGAGCCAACTGTTTCTGAGGTCTTCTCGATAGCTTTTGAATGAATAAGCTTGCTGAATGTGCGAGAGACGGGTGACATGTGAGACTGAGCCTCTTTCATAGTCGTTTTAAAGCTTGCGGCTTGCTTTGCCTTGCGCTGTGCTGGAGTGTCGCGACGCTTTTCGAATTGCGGTGTTTTTTCTTGCTTCTCGGGCTGCTTAGCGGCTTCCAGAGCCTCAGCACGAGCTTTTTCTTGGTTGTGTTCGCCATTTTCTTTTTCGAGCTTTTTTTCACGCTCGTGCGCAAGTTCTGCGGACCGTTCATGTCCAAGCTCTTCAAGCTGTTCATGGTTCTTCGCATGTCGCTCAGGCGAGCCTTGAAGTCGTTCAGCCATAGTTTATTCCCCCTTATACCGTTCCGGTGTTTAAGTTGCGCCTAATGAGTCGCACTTCAGTGCCGAGCTGACGAGAGCGAGCGTAGAAGTACACTACAACAGCGAGTAGGATACTAGCGAATGTTAGGTTTTCGGCGGGACCTGTAGTAGGGAGCTCACCGACAACTTGTTCGACAACTACTTTTTCTGTTGCACATTCAACGTTTACTTTTACGGAGTTCCCGAAGGTATTAATCATTGTACAGTCATAACTATCGGGGTTACTCGTGCCAGTATTTGTTACAGGAATCTTATCGAGCACCTGTACTGCAATAGTACGCGACTGTGTTTGTCCGGGCGCAAGTGCAAATGATGGCCAGGATAGAACTTGCGTGGTGCTATTAAAGCTTCCGCCGGCTTTGTCGATGAGCGTTGCGTATTCAAGTACGTCGGTAAGGTCTTCGGTCATAGTGACAATTTTACTATTCGTTCCTTTATTAGCGACTGTTAGTGTGTAGCTGATCTTATCGTTCGCACGTGCGGTAACAGTACTGGCGTCTACATTATCATTCGTCATATTGATACTCGTTTTTGTTGATACGACCTCGGCTTCACAGTCGGCATCTTTAATCCATATGTTCGGATTGCCTGGGCATGGCTGACAGTCTGGGCTGCCTGGAGCCAGGCTGGGGTTATATGGGCAGACTTCAGGTGGAGCTACCTTGAACGAGGTTGCACAATCTCGGTTGGTCTTGTCGCCCACAGAAGTCTTCACCGTTAAGCGTGCAGTGTACTCACCAGGCTTGAGCTGGACTGTGTCTGCGGTAGCATTCTTTTTCGTGCTAGCGACTGACAATTCTTTTACTACTTTTTTATCGGCATTTTTAATGACAAACAGGTATTTCTTGATTGTTGCGCCATTTGATTTTGTAGCTGACCCACTGAGTGACACGGTGTTTCGTGTGATTAGCTGCGCCTCTAGGCCACCACACGCTGCTGCTGGCTTTTCGTCAATCACAAAGCTTTCTTTGCAATCTCCATTTGTCTTTTCACCTTCACTTGTCACAACAGTAACACGCGCCTTGTAGGTGCCGGGTTTTTCTCGCTCATACACAAAACTGTGCGAGGACTGGCTGGTGGCAAACGATTTCGAGCTGATAACATCATTGCCTTGACGAATTTCGTAGTTGTAGCGCTTAATGTTGGCGCCGTCTTTTGTGTTTGCTTTTGCGGTGAGTCGAAAGCGAGTCGGAGCAATTTGACTTATATTGAGTGATTGACAAGCAGCTTGAGGGTTCACCTGTCGGGGCGGTTTACTGGTAATTAAGTTACCGCAGTCCATGAGGATAGCGAACCAGCCGAACTGCTCAGAGTTGCCAACAAGCACCTTGTAGGGTGGATTTGCGGCCGTCAGTGAAAGTGGACGATAGAAGAAGGTGACGTCACCGGCGCCGATGTTGAACGTGTATGATCGTTGGCCTTGAGAAGCGCTGTAGAGACTGGTTCGGGACCAGTTGTACTTGCCACCCACGGCGTTCGCGCCGATGGTACCAAGTTTCATGTTAGCTATTTCACCCCGGGTGATACCAAGCGAGGTAAAAAGTCCTTTTATTCGATTGTTGTTATTGTCGTAGTGCTGCAACAGCTCTTGCTTATTTGAAATACCACCAGATATAAAATCTGCTGGACTGGCCGCATTGACAGCTTCTGGTGGACTGAAAACGGCGAATGATTGTACTACTAGCGCGAGTGCAGTAAAAATTAACCCAAGCCGACGCGTTGTTTCTTCTTTGCGAAGACGTTTTGCATAGAAGCCGAGTTGGCCAACTAATGCGGGGCTAAAGCTGAGATTCGATACAATCCTGCGAAACATAGTTTTTGTGTTTATTTACTACTGTTAGTAATCCTTTAAACCAAGATTAGCATAAACATTGTGTTCAGTGCAAGAACTTCTTACAGATTAATCAACAGGGTTGAGTGAACACACATAATTCGATATAATGCGGGTAGTGTAAATGGCAAACTGCAGATAATATGCCGAAATACGAAATAAGGGGAATAAGGTAGTGGCTAAACAAACAGGCGACTCGTATGATGGGTCACAAATTCAAGTACTGGAGGGCTTAGAGCCAGTACGTAAGCGTCCTGGAATGTACATTGGAAGCACTGGCTATGATGGTGTGCATCATTTAATCAAGGAAATCGCTGATAACTCTATCGACGAAGCGATTGCCGGTCACGCAACCCGAGTTGACGTGACTATTTTAGATGATGGCGGCATTACTATTACGGATGATGGTCGCGGTATTCCGGTTGATAAGCATCCTAAGACTGGCCTATCAACTCTCGAGACTGTCCTAACCGTGCTACACGCCGGTGGTAAGTTTGGAGGCGGAGGTTATAAAGTTTCTTCGGGTCTACACGGTGTGGGTTCAAGCGTTGTAAACGCACTTAGTACTAAGTTAATTGCTGAAGTGGTCAAAAAAGGTGAGCTATACCGCATTGAATTCGAGCGTGGGGCTACTATCATGCCGCTCAAGAAGCTTGGCAAGACAGATCGCCCGACTGGTACAACTGTTACATTCTATCCGGATCCAACCATTTTTAAAGAAACGGTAGAATTCGACTATAAGTGGGTTGTCAACTATCTGCGCCACCAGGCATATCTCACAAAAGGCGTGTTCACATCGGTTGTTGATAATCGTACTGCAGAGCGACAAGCGTTTTACTTTGAAGGCGGTATCCAAAGCTACGTCAAGCATCTCAATGTTGGTAAAGAAATTTTAGCTGAAGCGCCGTTCTACGTGGAGCGTCAGGTTGAAGATTCGATGGTTGAAGTGGCGATTCAATATAACGATAGCTACCTCGAGACTGTAAAGCCCTTTGCGAACAACGTGCTTACTCCAGATGGGGGCACGCACCTTGTCGGGTTCCGTTCAGCATTAACGCGAACTATCAATGACTACGCACGCAAGGCGAGCTTACTGAAAGAAAAAGAAGACAACTTAACTGGTGATGATATTCGAGAAGGGCTAACTGCAATAATCCTGGTTAAGTTACCAGACCCGCAATTTGAAGGTCAGACCAAGAATAAGTTGGGTAATCCCGAGGTTCGTCGCTACGTTGAACAGGTGATGAACGAGTACTTTGCCTACTATTTGGATGAGAATCCGGATGTTGCCAAGAAAATTGTGAATAAAGCATTGCTTGCTGCTCGTGCTCGAAAGGCGGCCCGCGCTGCCCGTGATAACGTGCTTCGAAAGGGCGCTCTCGATGGCATGGGGCTCCCTGGTAAGCTGTGGGATTGTTCTTCAAAGAAGCCGGATGATAGTGAGATTTATATTGTAGAGGGTAACTCGGCGGCAGGCTCAGCCAAGGAAGGCCGAGATAGTAAAACGCAGGCAATTTTGCCACTTCGCGGTAAGGTTCTCAATACCGAACGAGCTCGTTTAGATAAGATGTTTGCTAACAAAGAAATTGTCGCCATGATTCAAGCATTCGGTGTGGGTATTGGTGAGTCTTTCGACATTAATGGCTTACGCTACCATAAGATCGTGATTATGACCGATGCCGATGTGGATGGAAGTCACATCGCAACCTTGCTCTTAACATTCTTCTTCAGGTATATGAAAGAAGTAGTTGAAGGCGGCTATGTATACTTGGCGAAACCGCCGCTCTACAGTATCAACAAGGGTCAATCGAAAACGTATGTGTATGACGAAGTTGAACTCGATAAAGAATTAAATAAATTGATCGAGGCCAAGAAAGCGCGAGGCACAAACATCGATCCTGAAGAGGATAGAGTAAAGCAGGCCGGCGTAACTATATCTCGTTTCAAGGGTTTGGGTGAAATGGACGCCGAACAACTTTGGGAGACGACAATGAATCCAGAGAACCGTGTTTTGATTCAGGTTAACGTTGAAGATGCCGAAGAAGCCGATGCAATATTCTCACGGCTAATGGGTGACGAAGTAAGCATGCGGCGAAGCTTTATTCAGGCGCGCGCAAAAGAAGCTGATTTAGAGGAATTGGATGTATAGTATGGATGACGATGCAGTAAACACAACACCTGTTAATAGTGAATCACTCGAGGGCGAAGTAATAACACCTGGCCTTGAAAAGCGCACCCTAGAGAACGTGATGAAGGACAGCTTCTTCCGTTATTCGATGAGTGTGATTATTGATCGTGCCTTGCCTGACGTGCGCGACGGCTTGAAGCCAGTTCATCGTCGTATTTTATACTCGATGGAAGCAAATGGCTGGCGTAGTAGCGGAAAATTCGTCAAAAGTGCACGTGTGGTCGGTGACGTTATTGGTAAGTATCACCCTCACGGTGATACATCGATTTATGACTCAATGGTTCGATTAGCGCAGCCATGGTCACTTCGCATGCCACTTGTGAACGGGCAAGGTAATTTCGGCTCGATGGACGGTGACGAGGCAGCTGCGTATCGATATACCGAGGCAAAAATGACTCGAATTGCTGAAGAGATGCTGGTAGACATCAATAAAGACACGATTGATTTTAGGGATAATTTTGATGGTTCTGAGCGCGAGCCTGTTGTGCTACCTGCAAAGCTTCCGAATTTACTCTTGAATGGCCAAATCGGTATTGCTGTAGGAATGGCAACAAACATTCCACCACACAACTTGGGCGAACTGGTTGATGCGTCTATTGAACTAATTGATAATCCTGATGCAGGCATCGATGACTTGCTTAAGCACGTAAAGGGTCCTGATTTTCCAACGGGTGCAACAATTTACGCCGGTGAAGCCATGAAGCAAGCGTATTTGACTGGACGCGGGAGCGTAACGGTGCGTGCGGTTGCTGAGATTGAAGAAACAAAAAAAGGCCGTCACCAGATTGTTATTACAGAGATACCATATGGTGTGAATAAAGCAACGCTTGTAGAGAAGATTGCTGAGCTTCATAAAGAAAAGAAGATCAGTATATCGGACCTTCGAGATGAAACGGCTCGAGGCAAAGTGCGTGTTGTTGTTGAGGTGAAGAAAGATGGCTATCCGAAAAAACTACTCAATCAGTTATTTAAATTGACGCCGCTGCAAACAAGCTTCAACTTTAATATGCTTGCCCTAGTAGATGGGATACAGCCGAAAGTTCTAGGACTCCAGGAGATGCTTGATGAGTTTGTGAAGCATCGTCAAAAAGTGGTTCGACGTCGCACAGAGTTTGAACTCAAAAAAGCTCGCGAGCGTGCGCATATTTTAGAAGGATACAAGATTGCTCTCGATAACATTGATGAAGTTATTGCAACAATCCGTGCAAGTAAGACGCAAGACGAAGCTGAAGCTGCACTCATTAAAAAGTTCAAGCTAAGCGAGATTCAAGCCAAGGCTATTTTGGCTATGCAACTGCGTCGCTTGACCGGCTTAGAGCGCCAGGCGATTGAGGATGAACTAAATGAACTCCTGAAAACAATCGCACGGTTGGAGGAAATCTTAGCCTCTGAAGCGGAGATCTTGAATATAATCAAGACAGAATTGCTTGAGATCAAAGAGAAGTATGGTGACGATCGCCGCACCCAAGTGATCAACCATGAACTCGGTAAGTTTAGTGACGAGGAGCTTATTCCTGAGGAAGAGAGCGTAATCTTATTGACCGCCGAGAACTACGTAAAGCGAACGCTGCTAAGTGAGTATCGTCGTCAAAACCGGGGAGGTAAGGGCAAGCGTGGTATGACGGTGAAAGAAGAGGATGTAATCTATCAACTTGTTCCATCAAGTACTCACGACTGGCTATTCTTCTTTACTACAAAAGGGCGTGTGTTCCGTCTTAAGGCCTATGAAGTGCCTGTGGCATCATTGCAGGCCAAGGGTGTTGCAGCGGTAAACCTACTACAGCTTCAGCCTGAAGAGAAGATTACCTCTATTATTAAGCATGCTAAAGATGCCAAGGATGACGGCTTCTTGTTCATGGCAACCAAAAAAGGAACGGTCAAGAAGACGCCACTCAAAGATTACGCCAACATTCGTACAAATGGATTGATCGCGATTAATCTGGATGATGGTGATGAGCTGCGCTGGATTAAGCCAACCAACGGAGAAAGCGATGTAATAATTAGTACAAGCGCTGGCCAGGCTATCCGATTTAACGAATGTGATGTTCGCCCAATGGGGCGTGCAGCACGTGGTGTGCGAGGAGCGCGACTGCGTCCGAATGACACCGTTGTTGGTATGGATATTGTTACTAGTGAGGAACAAGAGCTACTCGTTATTAGCGAAAAAGGCTTTGGTAAGCGTACTACTGCGGGGAACTTCCCCTCGCATAAGCGAGGTGGTGTCGGTATAAAGGCAGCTGTAGTGACCGCTAAAACTGGCCCGATCATTAGCGTGCAAACACTCGGTGAAGAGATGGTTGAGGCAATTATGATTTCGAAGAACGGGCAGACTATTCGCCTAGGGCTGAAAGATATAAAGCTGCTTGGCAGGACGACTCAAGGGGTGACGATTATGCGATTAGGCGCTGACGACACAGTGGTTTCAATCGGATTAATGCCTGAAGCTGAGCGGGTAGAGGACTAGAAAATCGCTATGGTGATATCGCCGTATCTTACTGTAGTCATCCTGGGCTGGATTGCCGCTCAAGGGTTGAAGTATGTATTTGCGGTAATCAAAACGAAGAATATTGGTAACTTCCGTCAGCTATACACTAGTGGTAACATGCCAAGCTCTCACTCTGCTTGCGTAGTAGGCTTGGCAACTATTGTAGGGTTGCTGCATGGTGTTGATTCAGCGTTATTTGGCATAGCATTTCTACTTGCGGCTATTGTTATGTACGATGCGGTAATGGTACGTCGTTCGTCTGGGGAGCAAGGTTTGGCGATCCAAGAACTCATAAAACTAGGAAAAGCCAAGATAGTACTTCCGCGCTCAGCGAAGGGGCACACCCCTGTTGAGGTGCTTGTTGGAGCGCTCTTAGGTGGCCTAATTGGCATAGTTGTATTTGTAGCTACACAATAAGGGGCAAAAAGTATTGACGGATCGGCAATCGCCGAGTATAGTTGATATCAGTCTGTTCGCCGGAGGTCTGAACCAGAAAGCGAAACAATATGCGAGGTAAGCCACGATACAACTATTACCGCGTGTGTAGATATAGTCAGACTACGATCATTAACAGTTTAGTTGTGCAATATCATCGTCAGTTTATATATGTTTAAAAACTACCGGTAACGGAAGTTAGCAAACTTTTATGGAGAGTTTGATCCTGGCTCAGGATGAACGCTGGCGGCGTGCCTAATACATGCAAGTCGAGCGCCTTCACGATGCGCTTCTTACCACCTTTAACGAGGGGAGTAAGAAGAAGCGTAGCGTGAAGGAGCGGCGGACGGCTGAGTAACGCGTGGGAACCTGCCCCAAAGTGAGGGATAACGCACCGAAAGGTGTGCTAATACCGCATATGATCTTCGGATTAAAGCATTTATGCGCTTTGGGAGGGGCCTGCGTCCTATTAGATAGTTGGTGAGGTAAAGGCTCACCAAGTCAACGATGGGTAACTGGTTTGAGAGGATGACCAGTCAGACTGGAACTGAGACACGGTCCAGACTCCTACGGGAGGCAGCAGTAAGGAATCTTCCACAATGGGCGAAAGCCTGATGGAGCAACGCCGCGTGCAGGATGAAGGCCTTCGGGTCGTAAACTGCTTTTATGAGTGAAGAATATGACGGTAACTCATGAATAAGGGTCGGCTAACTACGTGCCAGCAGCCGCGGTCATACGTAGGACCCAAGCGTTATCCGGAGTGACTGGGCGTAAAGAGTTGCGTAGGTGGTCAGTAAAGCGAATAGTGAAATCTGGTGGCTCAACCATTCAGGCTATTATTCGAACTCACTGACTCGAGAACAGCAGAGGTAACTGGAATTTCTGAAGTAGGGGTAATATCCGTAGATATCAGAAGGAACACCAATGGCGTAGGCAGGTTACTGGGCTGTTTCTGACACTGAGGCACGAAAGCGTGGGGAGCGAACCGGATTAGATACCCGGGTAGTCCACGCCGTAAACGATGGATACTAGCT